>DASVMY010000188.1:0-30386 GCA_036384135.1 Caulobacteraceae bacterium
CTGCCCGCCGGCCCCAAGCGCCCGCGCGGCCCCTCTGGCCGCCGCCTGGTGCAGCGTCGCGCCGCTGGATTGCCCGGCCTTCGTGACCAGGGCGTTACGGCTGAAGCCGGTCAGGCGCTGGGAGTATTCCAGCAAACGCAGTTCCTCGGCCGCGTCGATCAGGACGTTGGAGTCCGAGCCCACGCCCCAGCTTCCGCCAAGGGCCTGGTAGGCGGCGGCCGGGAACACCCCGTCGCCCAGGTTCGCCTCGGTAATAGGGCACAGGCCCACGCTCGCCCCGCTGGCCGCGACCCGAGCCAGTTCCGACTCCGTGACATGGGTGGCGTGGACCAGGCACCAGCGCGCATCGACACTGGCGTGATCCAGCAGGCACTCCACCGGCCGCTGGCCCGACCAGGCCAGGCAGGCCTCCACCTCCCGCCGCTGCTCGGCGACGTGGATGTGGATCGGGCCGCCGGGCGCCAGGGCGGCCACGGCTTGCAACTCGTCCGGCGTCACGGCCCGAAGACTGTGCGCCGCCACGCCCGACACCGCCCCGTCCAGCCCCCGTACCGCCCGCCGAGCGCCCTCCACCACCCGCGCGAACCCGGCCGGATCGTTCACGAACCGCCTCTGACCCGCCGTGGGCGGCGCGCCGCCGAAGTCCGAATGGGCGTAAAACACGGGCAGCAGCGTCAGGCCGATGCCCGCCTGCGCCGCCGCCGCCGCGATCCGCTCGGCCATCTCCGCGGGATTGTCATAGGGCGTCCCATCCGCAGCGTGATGCAGGTAGTGGAATTCGCCCACCCTCGTGAAGCCACTCTCCAGCATCTCCACATAGGCCAGGGCCGCCAGGGCTTCGACGTCATCCGGCGTCATCCGCGCCAGGAAGCCGTACATCACCTCGCGCCAGGTCCAGAAGCCGTCCTCGGTGGCCCCGCGCGACTCCGCCAGTCCCGCCATGCCTCGCTGGAAGGCGTGGCTGTGCAGGTTGCCCAGCCCCGGCAGCGCCACGCCGTGCCGCCCGTCGGACGCCTCAGGATCGACACCCGTCTCGATCGAGCCGATCATGCCGCCGTCCAGGGTCAGGCGGACGCGATCGGCCCAGCCGTCGGCCAGCCAGGCGGTGTCAAACCACAGCCGCGCCATCGCTCCGCACCTCCACTGGACAACCCGTGACGGGTCGCATTATGACTAGACAAATACCAAGAGCAACAGACTCTCGAAAGCGGCCATGACCCATAGTTGCGATCGAATTTGGCGAAATGCACGCCTGGCCACCTTCGCCGGGCCCTCGGGGCTGGGCATCGTCGAGGACGGGGTGATCGCCGCCAAGGATGGCCGCATCCTCTTCGCCGGCCCCGCCGCCGCCGCCCCCGCTGGTTTGGACGCCGCCGAGATCACCGACTGCGACGGCCGCTGGATCACGCCGGGCCTGATCGACTGTCACACCCATCTGGTCTATGGCGGCGACCGCGCCCACGAGTTCGAACTGCGCCTGCAGGGCGCCAGCTACGAAGACCTGGCCCGCGCCGGCGGCGGCATCCTCTCCACGGTCAAGGCCACCCGCGCCGCCAGCCAGGACGAGTTGGTGCAAAGCGCCCTGCCACGCCTGGACGCCCTGATCGCCGAGGGCGTCACCACGGTGGAGGTCAAATCCGGCTATGGCCTGGCCCTGGAACACGAGGCCAAGCAGCTGCGCGCCGCCCGCGCCCTCGCCGTCCAGCGGCCCGTCTCGATCCGCACCACATTCCTGGGCGCCCACGCCCTGCCGCCGGAGTTCGCCGACGAGCCCGACGGCTATATCGATCAGGTCTGCCAGGCCATGCTCCCGGCCATCGCCGCCGAGGGCCTGGCCGACGCCGTCGATGCCTTCTGTGAGGGCATCGGCTTCACCCCCGCCCAGACCCGCCGCGTTTTCGAGACCGCCCGGGCGCTGGACCTGCCGGTCAAACTGCACGCCGACCAGCTTTCCAACCTGCATGCCGCCGCCCTGGCCGCGGACTTCAGCGCCCTGTCGGCCGACCACCTCGAACATACCGACGAGGCCGGGCTGACGGCGATGGCCAAGGCGGGCACGGTAGCGACCCTGCTACCAGGGGCCTTCTACTTCGTGCGCGAGACCCAAAGGCCTCCCGTGGAGGGTCTGCGCGCCGCTGGCGTTCCCATGGCCCTGGCCACCGACAGCAACCCCGGCACCTCGCCCCTCACCTCCCTGCTGCTGACCATGAACATGGCCGCCACCCTCTGGCGCATGACGGTGGACGAGTGCCTGGCCGGCGTCACCCGGCACGCCGCCCAGGCCCTGGGGCTGCTGAACGAAGTGGGAACCCTGGAGGCCGGCAAGGCCTGCGACCTGGCTGTCTGGGACATCGAGCGCCCGGCCGAGCTGGTCTACCGCCTTGGCTTCAACCCCCTGCACGCCCGCATCTGGAGGGGCCGATGACCCCCACACACGAAGACTCTGCGCGCAAGGACTTCGCCCGCGATGGCGCGGTATGCCTGCGCGGCGTGATCCCGCCGGACCTGATCGAGGTCCTGCGCCGGGGCGTCGACGCCAACATCGCCGCCCCCAGCCCCCGCGCCAAGCTGGCAAGCCGGCCGGACGAACCTGGCCGGTTCGTCGAGGACTTCTGCAACTGGGACCAGAACGACGACTACCGCCGCGTGATCTTCGACTCCCAGCTGGGCGAGATCGCCGCCGAGCTGATGGCCAGCCGCACCGCCCGGCTCTACCACGACCACATGCTGACCAAGGAGGCGGGGACCGCGGCGCCCACCCCCTGGCACCAGGACCAGCCTTATTACAACGTCGAAGGCCGGCAGAACTGCAGCTTCTGGATCCCGGTCGACCCGGTCAGTGAGGCCTCCACCCTGAAATTCGTCGCCGGCTCGCATCTTGGGCCGTGGCTGATGCCGCGCACCTTCATGGACGCCCAGGCCAAATGGTTCCCGGAAGGCAGCCTGGCTGACCTGCCGGACATCGAGGCCGACCGTAGCGCCTTTCCGATCATCGGCTGGCCGCTGCAGCCCGGCGACGTGGTCTGCTTCCATATGCTGACCCTGCACTCGGCGGCCGGCGCGGACCGGATGCGGCGAGTGTTCTCAGTCCGCTTTCTGGGCGATGACGCCGTCCATGCGCCGCGTGCCTGGACCACCTCGCCGCCCTTCCCGGGCCTGGACGCCGCTCTGCCCGCGGGCGCGGCCATGGACCATCCGCTGTTCCCCATCGTCTGGCCCCGTTCGGCCACGGAGACACCCTCGTGAGTACGATCACCCTGCGTCCCGGCGCGGTCAGCCTGGCGGACTGGCGAGCCATCTACCGCGGCGGCGATGTCCGCCTCGATCCGGCGTCCGGCCAACGCATCGCCGAGAGCGCCGAGGCGGTGACCCGCATCCTGGCGCGGGGCGAACCGGTCTATGGCATCAACACCGGCTTTGGAAAACTCGCCGCCGTCCGCATCGGCCAGGACGACCTGGCCGCCCTGCAACGGAACATCGTCCTCTCCCACGCCGCCGGCGTCGGCGAGCCGATGCCCGAGCCGATCGCGCGGCTGATGATCGCGCTGAAGCTGGCTAGCCTGGCCCAGGGCGCGTCGGGCGTGACCCCGGCCACGGTAGAGATGCTGGAACAATTCCTGGCCCGCGGTCTGACCCCCGCCATCCCCTGCCAGGGCTCGGTCGGCGCATCGGGCGACCTGGCCCCCCTGGCCCACATGGCCGCCGCCATGATCGGGGTCGGCGACATGCTGGTGGGCGGCGCGCGGCTTCCCGCCGCCAGGGCGCTGGCGGAGGCCGGTCTCAGACCCCTGGTCCTAGGCCCCAAGGAGGGCTTGGCCCTGCTCAACGGCACCCAGTTCTCCACCGCCAACGCCCTGGCCGGTCTGTTCGAGGCCGAGGTCCTGTTCCAGTCGGCCCTGGTCACCGGCGCCCTTTCCACCGAAGCCACCAAGGGTTCCGACACCCCCTTCGACCACCGTATCCACCAGCTGCGCGGCCACTCCGCCCAGATCGAGGTGGCCGACGCCTTGCGCGCCCTGATGGCTGGCTCGGCCATTCGCGCCTCCCACCTGAAGGACGATGAGCGGGTCCAGGATCCCTACTGCCTGCGCTGCCAGCCGCAGGTCATGGGCGCCGCGCTCCAGGTCCTGCGCCAGGCTGCCGACACCCTCGCGGCCGAGGCCAACGGCGTAACGGACAACCCCCTGATCTTCGCTGACACTGACGAAGCCCTGTCCGGCGGCAACTTCCACGCCGAGCCGGTGGCCTTTGCCGCCGACATGATCGCCCTGGCGATCTGCGAAATCGGCTCCCTGGCCGAGCGGCGCGTGGCCATGCTGGTCGATTCGGCCCTGTCCGGACTGCCGGCCTTCCTGACCCCCAAACCCGGCCTCAACTCCGGCTTCATGATCCCCCAGGTCACCGCCGCCGCCCTGGTCTCGGAGAACAAGCAGAGAGCCTATCCGGCCAGCGTCGACTCCATCCCCACCTCCGCCAATCAGGAGGACCATGTCTCCATGGCCGCCCACGGCGCGCGCCGGTTGCTGGTCATGGCCGCCAACGCGAAAGCGGTGATCGGCATCGAGCTGCTGGCCGCCGCCCAGGGCTGCGACTTCCACGCCCCCCTGACCTCCAGCAGCGCGCTGGAAGCGGTCCGCGCCGTGCTCCGTGACAAGGTTCCCACCCTAACCGACGACCGCCACTTCCACCCGGATTTGATGGCCGCTGGCGCGCTTGTCAGCGAAGGCGCGATCGCCGAGGCGGCCTCTGCCGTCGTCCTGCCCGGCGTGTGGGCGGCGCCATGACCGCCTGGCTGAAAGTGCGCCGCGGCGAGGCGCCGTTGATCGTCAGTTTCCCGCACACCGGAACCGACATCCCCGCCGAGATCGAGGCGCGTCTGACCTCGCCGTGGCTTGGCCGCAAGGACGCCGACTGGTGGGTGGACCGCCTCTACGACTTCGCCGGCGAGCTGGGCGCCACGACCGTCCGCACGGCGATTTCCCGCACCGTCATCGACGTCAACCGCGACCCGGACGGCGCCTCCCTCTATCCCGGCCAGACCACCACCGAGCTGTGCCCCCTGACCACCTTCGACGGTGAGGCTCTGTACAGGCCGGGCGCCGCGCCGGACGAGGGCGAGATCGCCGAGCGCCGCGCCCGATACTTCGCCCCCTACCACGCCGCCCTGGTCGCCGAGATCGAGCGGCTGAAGACAATCCACGGCGCCGTCGTGCTCTACGAAGCCCACTCCATCCGCTCACGCGTCCCCCGCCTGTTCGACGGCGAGCTGTCCAATTTCAACATCGGGACCAACAGCGCCCGAAGCTGCGCCCCGGCCCTGTCGGCGGCGGTCGCGGCGGTCTGCGACGCCAGCCCCTTCACCGCGATCACCGACGGCCGCTTCAAGGGCGGCTACACCACCCGCCACTACGGCGACCCGGCCGTTGGCGTGCACGCCGTCCAGATGGAGCTGGCCTGCCGCGGCTACATGGACGACCCCCTCGGCCCCGTCACCGCCGCCAACTGGCCGACCCCCTACGATGACGCCCGCGCCGCCCCGATGCGCGCGGTCCTCTCCGACATTCTGAAGGCCTGCATCGCCTTCGCCTCAGCCCCTGGAGCCCTGCCCCGATGACCCGACTGGACAAGAGCCGCGTGATCCGCAGCCCCCGCGGCCCCGAGCGCTCCGCCCGCAGCTGGCTGACCGAGGCGCCGCTGCGCATGCTGATGAACAACCTGGACCCGGACGTGGCCGAACGGCCCGAGGAACTGGTGGTCTATGGCGGCATCGGCCGCGCCGCCCGCGACTGGGAAAGCTTTGACAAGATCGTCGAAACCCTGCGCCGCCTGGGCGACGACGAGACCCTGCTGGTACAGTCGGGCAAGCCGGTGGGGGTGTTCCGCACCCACATCGACGCGCCGCGGGTGCTGATCGCCAACTCCAACCTGGTGCCGCGCTGGGCCACCTGGGACCACTTCAACGAGCTCGATCGCAAGGGCCTGGCCATGTACGGCCAGATGACCGCCGGTTCCTGGATCTACATCGGCGCCCAGGGCATCGTTCAGGGCACCTATGAGACCTTCGTGGAGATGGGCCGCCAGCACTACGGCGGCGACCTGGCCGGCCGCTGGCTGCTCACCGCGGGCCTTGGCGGCATGGGCGGCGCCCAGCCTCTGGCGGCGGTGATGGCCGGCGCCTCGTGCCTGGCCATCGAGTGCCAGGCCTCGCGGATCGAGATGCGCCTGCGCACCGGCTACCTGGACCAGAAGGCCGACAGCCTCGATGAGGCCCTGGAGATCATCGACCGGTCTTGCAAGGCCAAGACGCCAATCTCGGTGGGCCTGCTGGGCAACGCCGCCGAACTGCTGCCCCAGATCTTCCAGCGAGGTGTCCGTCCCCACCTCCTCACCGACCAGACCTCGGCCCACGACCCGGTCAACGGCTACCTGCCCATGGGTTGGAGCCTGGAACGCTGGACCGCCATGCGCGACCAGGACCCCAAGCAGGTGGAGGAAGCCGCCAAGGCCTCTATGGCGGTGCACGTCCAGGCCATGCTCGACTTCCAGGCGGCGGGCGTACCCACCGTCGACTACGGCAACAACATCCGCCAGATGGCCAAGGAGGCGGGGGTCTCCGACGCTTTCGACTTCCCCGGCTTCGTGCCGGCCTATATCCGTCCGCTGTTCTGCCGCGGCGTCGGCCCCTTCCGCTGGGCGGCCCTCTCCGGCGATCCGCAGGACATCGCCCGCGCCGACGCCAAGGTGAAGGAACTGATCCCCGACAATCCGCACCTGCACCGCTGGCTCGACATGGCGGCCGAGAAGATCAGGTTCCAGGGCCTACCGGCGCGGATCTGCTGGGTGGGGCTGGGCGACCGCCACCGCCTGGGTCTGGCCTTCAATGAGATGGTGGCCAGCGGCGAA
This sequence comes from Caulobacteraceae bacterium, assembly GCA_036384135.1. Classification (GTDB taxonomy): domain Bacteria; phylum Pseudomonadota; class Alphaproteobacteria; order Caulobacterales; family Caulobacteraceae; genus Acaudatibacter. The sequence goes on from DASVMY010000188.1 coordinate 6,904, forward strand.
CTGAAGGCGCCCATCGTCATCGGCCGTGACCACCTGGACTCCGGCTCGGTGGCCAGTCCTAACCGCGAGACCGAGGCCATGGCCGACGGCAGTGACGCGGTTTCCGACTGGCCCCTGCTCAACGCCCTGCTCAACTGCGCGTCCGGCGCCACATGGGTCTCCCTGCACCACGGCGGCGGGGTGGGCATGGGCTTCTCGCAGCACGCCGGCATGGTCATCGTCGCCGACGGCACGCCCGCGGCGGCAAAACGCCTCGAGCGGGTACTGTGGAACGACCCCGCCACCGGCGTAATGCGCCACGCTGACGCCCGCTACCCCCTGGCCCTCGACTGCGCCCGGCAGCACCATCTGGACCTGCCCGGCATCCTCGGCTGATGGCGCCGCCGATGATCCGGATCATCGAAGCCGCCCAGCAGCCGGTCCAACGCTGGAAGAACGGCGGCGGATCGACCACCCAGATCGTCTCCTATCCGTCGGACGCGTCCCTGGACGACTTCGACTGGCGCGTCAGCATGGCCCGCATGGAGACGGACGGGCCGTTCTCCCTGTTCCCCGGGATCGACCGCACCTTGGCAATCCTGCAAGGCGACGGGGTGGTCCTCGACATCGACGGCGCCGGCGAAATCACGATCACCCAGCTGACCCCGCCCGCCAGCTTCCCCGGCGACCGCCCCACCCAGGCGCGGCTGCTGGGCGGCCCGATCACCGACCTCAACGTCATGACCCGTCGCGGCCGGTACCGGCATCGCCTGCAAAGTGTGGCGGTGAACGGGATCGGGACCGTGATCCTCTGTGCGGACGCGACGGTGGCGCTTTGCCTGGGCGATCTGGATATCCGAATCGGTGAGAAGACCCGCCACCTGAACTCCAATGATGCGGCCGTGCTTGCCGGAATCGGAACCATCACCCTTTCCGCCAAAAAAACCGTGCCGGTTTGGCTCGTTCATATCCAGGCCGTGACCGACGCCTAAGTGCGCGAACGCCCACTTTTTGGGCAGGATATTCCCTCAGGGATCAAGTCTGCAGCAGCAGCGTCCCCGAACACCCGCGAACCCCTTTCGCGGTTGCGACGCGGCTTCGAATTTGATGTTTCTTTTGACTAGACAAATCAAATTCAATGACGTTTCCTTGAACAGTTTCAAAGGGGGATCAAGGCCATGAGAGATCGGATCGGAGCGTCCACATTCGCGGCTTCACTGTTGGCCGCCACCGCGCTGAGCGGCCTGGCGAGGGCCGACGATCAGCTCCAGAAGCCTGATTCCACCGTCGACCAGGTCGTTGTGACAGGCTCGCGGGTGCGGGTGTTAGAGCAATTCACCCCGACCGGCAGCCGTCTGAATCTGTCGGCCAAGGAAACACCGGCCACCCTCGACGTGATCAACGCCAATCTGATCCAGGCCCGAGGTTTCCTGAACATCGAGGAAGCCGCTGACAGTATGCCGGGCGTCTCCTCCGGCGGCGCGCCAGGCGACTTGGAGAACTTCCACATCCGGGGCTTCTCGGACACTCAGATCACCGTGCTGCACAATGGTATCTACGTCGGTCCGTCCGACATGGTGAACCGGCCGCAAAACAGCTTCAATGTCGAGAGCGTCGAGATACTCAAGGGCCCGGCGTCAATCCTCTACGGCCAGGGCGCCATCGGCGGCGCCATCAATGTGGTGAACAAGGCGCCGACGTTCGGCTCACCGACCTACAACGCCTACGGCGCCATCGGCAGCTTCGGCACGACAGCGATTGGCGTCGGGGGATCGGCCAAGCTCACAGAAGATCTGGCGGGGCGGATCGACATCAGCCGCACCTCCACCGACGGCTACGTGAAGAACACTCATGGGGACTCGTTTGACGCCACGCTCTCCTTGCTGTGGAAGCCGAAACCGAACGTTGACGTCCAACTCTCGCTGGATGTCCTCAAGGACCATCCGTCGGGCTACTGGGGCACGCCGCTGGTATCATCGGCGTTCGCCGCCAGCCCGATGAACGGAGTGGTGACGACGAACAACGGCTACACGCTCGATTCCCGTATGCGGTACATCAACTACAACGTCTCCGACTCGCAGATCAGCTCGACGCAGTACTGGCCACAGTTGTTCGTCAAATGGCGGCCCACCGACGATCTGACGCTGGAGAACTACACCTACTACTACACGGCGACCCGGAAGTGGATCGACTCGGAGTCCTACGCCTTCAACCCGACCACGAACCTGATCGACCGCGACCGATTCTTTGTCTTCCACGATCAGAAGCTGTTCGGCGACCAGGCCAGCGCCAGCTACACGCACGGCATATTCGGCATGGCCAACCAGCTTGTGGTCGGCATGGACTATAGTCACCTGAATTTCGTCCGAAGCCGGGGTTTCCCAGACGGCGACAGTGTCGATCCGCTGAACCCCAGCCCCGGCCTGTTCGGGCCGATCCAGCCTCGCGTCAGCCCGACGAAGTGGGATGACGTCGCGCTGTTCTTCGAAGATATCTTGAGCATCACGCCAAAGCTGAAGCTGGTTACCGGAGGCCGTTACGACTACCTCAACCTGACCCGCCAGAACTTCAACGCCGATGGCTCGTTCAACGCCGCGTCCAGCTTCAAACAGGTCTATCAGCCATTCACTTACCGCGTCGGCCTCGTCTACGACATCAACCGGTATGTGACGCCCTATTTTTCCTACACCACAGGCCAGGACCCGGTCGGCGACAACATCTTCCTCGTGAACGCCAGTCAGGATTTCTCGCTGGGTCACTCGTGGCAGATCGAAGGCGGCGTGAAGGCCAGCGCGCCTGAAAACCGCGCTTCCATGACGCTCGCGGTCTACGAAATTCACCGTAACAACGTGCTGCAGTCGATCTCGCCCGACACTGCGGTTCCGGTCGGAAGCGAGGGCTCCAAAGGCTTCGAAGCGACCGGCGATGTGCGGGTGACCAACGATTGGACCATCAACGCCAATCTTGCTTACACCGACGCGAAGTACGAAAAATTCAAGTACGTCGATGGCGGCGGAAATCTTGTCGATGCCTCGGGGCACCAGATTCCAAACGCCCCCAAGTGGCTGGCCAACATTTGGACTAGCTACACCCATGTCGCCGGCCTGCCACTTGAACTCGGCGGAGGCTTGCGGATTATGGGTTCAAGGGCAGGCAACACGGCCAATGACCTGAGGTTAAGCTCCTACACGACACTGAATGTTTATGCCACCTACAGTATAACCCCGCACATCGACGTGTCGTTCCGCGTAGATAACCTAACGGACAAGGCCTACGCCCAGTCCGCCGACATCAACTATCCAACGGAAGTGATCCTTGGCCGCCCCCGGTACTTCCAGTTTGACGTCGCAGCCCACTTCTAAACGAGCCGAATTGCCTTCGGCGCTGATGAAGGGGCTTGTCTGGTTCCACCGCTGGGTCGGCGTGGTCCTGTGCGCCTTGTTCGCCGTGTGGTTCGCCACCGGCGCGATGATGGTGTTTGTGGCCTTTCCGACCCTGCCACCGGATGACCGGTTCGCCCATAGCGAACCCATCGATTTGACCCGCCTTGGCGTGAGCCCGTCCGAAGCCGCCGCTCGACTTCCCCGCCGGCTCGATCTCCGTCTGGTCAGCCTCGGCGGGGCGCCAGTCTATGTCGGGAGAGGTCCCGTGGGTCAGGATCTGGCGATCTCCGGCCAGACGGGCACGCCGATCCAGGCCGTTGCAGCAACTCAAGCGGCGCAGATCGCGGCCCGCTTCGGCGGCGCGGCGTCCGCTCGAGTGGACGGGCCTTTCGACTACGACCAGTGGAATGTCCACCAGCAGTTTGATCCTCTGCGCCCCTTCTACCGTGTCCGCCTCGCCGATCCCCAGGCCACAGAGCTCTACGTCTCCGCCCGCACCGGCGAAGTTGTGCAGCGCACGCGGGGTTACGAGCGGGCCTGCAACTGGCTGGGCTCGGTAGTGCACTGGATCTACTTCGTGCCCGTCCGCAGGACCTTCGCCCTCTGGGATTGGACGGTCTGGTGGATCGCCCTGGCGGGACTTTCCACCGCCACAGCGGGCGTCTGGCTCGGCGTATCGCGAACGGCCAAGAAGATGCGCAGCAAACGGCCGTCAGTGTCGCCGTTCCGGGGGCTGATGCGCTGGCACCACATCCTGGGTCTGGCGGCCGGGGCCTTCGTGCTCAGCTGGATCTCCAGCGGCTGGCTCTCCATGGATCATGGACGGCTGTTCTCCGAAGGGACCGCCACCGACCAGGAGTTACGAGCCTATCAGGGCTCTGCGGCGGCCTCCCGCACCATTGCCGCCACCGACCTGCAGCGATTGGGACCGGCGACCCGGATCGATTTCCAGCAGGTCGATGGTCACGCCATTGCCGCCGCCCGCGGACCCGCCGGCGCCCACATCCTGGTGACGTCCGCCTTGGGCGCAGCAGTTTACAGCCGCCTCCCTACCGGTCTGCTCGCCGACGCCATCCAGGCCGCTTGGCCGCAGCGCTCGGTCTCCCCCCTCGCCGCCGTGCCGATCGACGGGGCGTACGCCAAGGCTGAGGGCTTGCCTGCCGGGGCCCTTCTCGCGCGACTGGGGGGCGGGCCGCCCCTGCGGGTTTACGTCGATGGAATCGACGGCCGGATTCTGGTGGTGATGGATCGCAGCCGCGAGGCTTATGCCTGGGTCTACTACATGCTGCACACCTACAATTTCCCGGGCCTTTCCTCGCGGCCGGTGCTGCGCATCACCATCCTGCTGATCCCGCTCAGCCTGGGCTTCTCCTTCGCCATAACCGGCTTGCTGGTCGGCATCCGCCGGCTCAGGATGACGGCTGCGGCCTAGAGCACGATGCGTTCAGGCGGACTCGCCTGACCGTTGAATCGTGCTCTGATTTCAAAAGTTTAGAGCCGGATTCAGGCTTCGAGAGAAGCCATCCGGCTCTAGGCATGGGCGGGCAGGCCTGGCGAGGGCTCTTGATGAAAGACACGCTGTTCCTGATGCAGCCGGGGTTCTTCAATGCCCAACTGGGACCGCTCTACTGCGGTGACTCCGCGGCGGTGGAAGGCATGCTCAGCTTCTTTCCGGAGCTTCGCGAGATCATCGACGTCCGTTACGTCGCCTTTCCCCGGCCGCGCATGCCGCTCGTGGATATCCTGAGCGAGGACCACCAGTCGATCCCTGTGCTGGTGCTGGCTCCGGATCGCCAGGTGAAGGATGGCGGCGTCATGCCCGACAAGGCTCGGGGCCACCGATTCCTGGACAACGAGAAGGTGATCCGCCGCTATCTATCGTCCCAATATGGCTTTCCGCGCGCCGGCTAGATGTGAGCTAACGGTGAGGTTCGAAGCGGCCGACCAGGCGATGCCGCGCGCCGGGGTGCCAGAGTCGCGCCACGGTGACCGGCACATCGCCGTTCCAGGTGCGGCGCTCCACCAGCAGGCAGGCCGAGCCGGGGGCGACGTGCAGATGCTCGACAATCTCCGCGTCGGCCTCGCAGGCGGAGATCACATGTTCGGCCTGCGTCCACGGCACATGCGCCAGCAACCAGGGACTGGGGCCGATTGTCTCCAGCGGCTGGCAAGTGATCCCCGGTGCGGCGTCCACATTGACGATCCGCTCCTCTAACTGGAACGGTCGTCCATCCGAGAAATGGGCGCAGAGTATCCGAATTAGCGGCGCCTCCCGCCCGACACCCAGCATCTCACGCATCTCGGGCTCGTCATCGATGAAGGCGCAGGAGATCAGCTGATAACTGTAGTGGCCGCCGTTGCGGGCAATGACATCGGCGGTGTCCCAGATCTCGAACACCGGCCGCTCCTGCGCGCGCACCGAGACCACCGTGCCGGTCTTGCGCCGACGCTCCACAATCCCCTCGGCGGCCAGACTCTGCACCGCCTTGGAGACTGTCATGCGTGAAGTGCCGAAGTGGTCCCGCAGGGAAAGCTCCGACGGAATATAGGTTCCCGGCGCCCAGTCTCCATTGGCGATGGGCCGCGCCAGGGCCCGACGAATCTGAAGCCACGCCGGGCCTTGTCCATCCAGGACGAGGCTCGTGAGCCGCTCAACCGCGATCGCAGCGGCATCAGGCTTTGGCGCATGGGAGGGCGCGACCTGAGTTTGCTCGGGAGCGTTGTAGTTCATTGGCGAACACTACCGCGCCCGCCTCCTGAAGCAAAGGCTGCCCCATGGATCAGGCCGCGATCCTGGTCACTTCAACCGTGAGGTGGGAAAGGGTCGGGAAGCGCTCCAGCCGGGCGCGGTAGAAGGCGGAATCCCGGATCCCCTCGGTGGCTACGCAGACGATGGCGCCCAGGTGGCCCGGACCCAGCCGCCACAGGTGCAAGTCCGCGACCGCGTCGCCGCAGCCCTCGACCACCTGCCTAAGCTGGCCGGCCAGACGCCGGTCGGGATTCATGTCCAGCAGGATGGCGCCGGTGTCGCGGATCAGGCCGTAGGACCAGCTGGCGATGACCAGGGCGCCCACAAGGCCGGCCAGGGGGTCCATCCACAGCCAGCCGAACGCCTTCGCCAGGACCAGCCCGGCAATCACCAGCACCGAGACGGCGGCGTCGGCCATGACGTGGACGACGGCGGCGCGCATGTTGTTGTCGCGGTGGTGCGCCCCATGATCGTGATCGCCCTCATCGAAGACAGCCTCGTAGCTTCGGGCGTCGGCGCCCTGCCCCACGATGACTCTGGCGGTGAAGGCGTGAGGTTCGGGAATCTCGTCACGGCTCTCCAGATAGCCCCCACGATCGTCCAGCGTGAAGACCTGATGGCGGCCGTCGGAGCGCGTCGTCTCGATCCGGATGTCGTCGGCGTGGAGCGGCCGGCCGTCCTCGCCGCGGAGTCTGAACTTCGGCGGGACGTCCGTCTCGAAGATCTCAAGCCGCAGCGACGCGCCGTCCTCGGTGATCAGATCGCGGGTCTCGTCGTAGTCGTGACCATGGTCGCCATCGGCCTGACCGTGGCCGTGCGCATGACCGTGACCATGGTGGTGGTCATGGTCGCTGGCGCCCAGCAGCCAGGCGCTGGCCAGATTCACGCCCAGGCCGACGACGGCGATGGGAATGGCCTGGGCGAAGTGGATCGGCACGGGGGAGAGGAACCGCAGCACGGCCTCATAACTGATGAGGAGCGCAATCATCACCAGGACGATGGCGCTCGTGAAGCCGGCAAGGTCGCCGAGCTTGCCGGTCCCGAACGTGAAGCGCGCATCGTCTGCGTAGCGCCGGGCAAAGGTGTAGGCCAGCGCGGCCAACAACAGGGCGCCGGCGTGGGTGGACATGTGCAGGCCGTCGGCCACCAGGGCCAGGGAGCCGAAAGCGAGGCCGCCGGCGATCTCGGCCACCATCATCAGACCGCACAGCCCGATGACGATCCAGGTCCGCCTCTCGTTGCTTTCGTGCCCTGCGCCCAGGAAAGCGTGGCCATGGCGCAGCAGGGCCGCTGATGAATTGGGAATCGCTATGTCGGGCCTCATTTCAGGTAGGTCCGGATGATGTCCATGAGTTGCTCGGCCGCCGCCGCGTCCAGTGCGCCCGGGTGCTTCTCTACGTCCACGAGGTGGCCGAAGACATGGTCCTCCACGACCTCGGCCATCAGGCCCGCCAGGGCGCCGCGGACACCGGCGAGTTGGTGCATGACCTGGTCACATCCCGCCTCGCCTTCAAGGGCTCTCTCTATGGCGTCCATCTGCCCGCGGATGCGACGGACGCGGGCCAGCAGCTTCTGTTTTTCATGAATGGTGTGCATGGCATTTAAGATAGAATAGCCCCCTACCCTATGTAAAGATCAGGGGCGCACGGCGCTCAGGCCGGGTCCGGCCCCGCGCCCTTGAATTTCCGGTCAGTTGCCAGGGCGCAGAAAGCTCAGGACCTCGTCGGCCACCGCGCCCGGCTGTTCCAGCTGCAGGAAGTGGCCGGCATCGGGGATCACCACCTTGCGCAGCCCGCCTGTGAACTGGGCCTCCATGCCCTCGCTCACCGACAGGCCGATGCAGCCGTCATTCTGGCCGTGCAAGTAGAGGGTCGGCACGGAGATGGGGCCACCGACTTTGGCCGCCATGTCGGCCCATTCCGGCCTGATCGCCGCCGGGCTGAACACCTGGCGATAGTAGGCCAGGGTTTCCTCCAGCACGCCTGGCTGGCCGAACATCGCCTTCAGCGCCGCCCGATCGTCCGCTGAGGGGACGTAACCCGGAGACCACTCGGCCCACAGCCGGTCGATGAAGGCGAAGTCGTTCATCGCCACCGCCATCCCCGCCGCCGGTAGCTGGAAGAAGAACATGTACCAGCTGCGCCGCTGCTGATCGCCGTCCATCACGATCGAGGCGCCCACCTGCGGCCCGTAGGGCACCGCCATGGTCACCAGCTTCTCGACCCGCTGTGGCGCCAGCCGCGCCGCCGCATAGGCCGCCGCCGCCCCCCAGTCGTGGCCGACCACGAATGCCTTTTCCACGCCCAGCGCGTCGATCAGGGCAACGGCGTCGCTCCCCGTCGCCCAGGACTGGTAGCAGCCGTCAGGGGCCTTGCCCGCCGGCCAGTACCCGCGCATGGCCGGCGCCACCGCGTGATAGCCCTCGCCGGCCAACCGTTCGACCAGGGCGGTCCAGCTGCGCGCCTGGTCAGGGAACCCGTGCAGGCAGACGACCAGCGGCCCCTCCCCGGCTTCCAGGATCGGGAAATCCAGGCCATTGGCCCGCACTGTGCGTTCATTCAGGGTCATGGTGGCCTCCCAGCGATTGTTCTGACTCGACGATGCCATAGCCACCCATCGATTGCGCCCGAAAATGACGGCATCGTCAGGTTCGGGCAAGGCCGTGCGAGGCGGTCGAATAGCGGCGCCCACCGGAACCGCGCCGGACACCGGCGCGCCCGCTCTTCTCTTTTTGGCCGGATCGCATCACGCTTGGGCAGCAAACATGACCCGCGCCCCATGACCCGCACCATCGAAATCTTCATCGACGCCGACGCCTGCCCGGTGAAGGACGAGACCTACAAGGTGGCGCAGCGCTATGGGCTGAAGACCTGGGTGGTGGCCAACGCCTACATCATGGTTCCGGCCCACCCGAAGATCGAGCGCGTGGTGGTCGACGCCGGCCCTGACATCGCCGACGACTGGATCGCCGAGCATATCGAGCCCGGCGACATCGTGGTCACCAACGACATCCCCCTGGCCGAGCGCACCCTGAACGCCGGTGGCGCGGCCATCGGCGCCAACGGTCGGCCCTTCACCAGGGACAGCATCGGCTCGGCCATCGCCCAGCGCGCGATCATGGAACAGATCCGCTCCACCGGCGCCATCACCGGCGGCCCGAAGCCTTTCGACCGCAACGACCGCTCCCGCTTCCTGCAGGCCCTGGACGAGGCGGTGAACAAATCGATGCGAGCGCGGCGGTGATCGAGATCAGCCCTCGCATCAGCCTGGACGACAGCGAGCTGGAGTTCAGCTTCATCCGCGCCGGCGGACCAGGCGGGCAGAACGTCAACAAGGTCTCCTCGGCGGTGCAGATGCGTTTCGACGCTCGGCGCTCGGCGTCCCTGCCCAATGACGTCAGCGCGCGGCTGCAGAAGCTGGCGGGCTCGCGGCTGACCCTGGACGGGGTGATCGTGATCAGCGCCAGCCGCTTCCGCGACCAGCAGCGCAACAAGGCCGACGCCATCGAACGGTTGGCCGAACTGATACGCAAGGCCGAGCCGCCGCCGGTGAAGCGACGTATCACCAAACCGTCCAAGGCGGCAAAGGCCAAGCGGCTGGACGACAAGTCGCGGCGATCTTCGGTCAAATCCATGCGCGGACGGCCCAGCGGCTCAGACTGACGTTGCAAGCGCGGCGACCTGCGGTATGTGTCCGCAAGGCAAAGGTGAGGAGATCAGGCGAGATGACGGTCAAGGCTTCAATGGTGGTGTTGTTCGGCGCGGCCTGCCTGTTGGCGGCGTGCGGCAAGCCCGCGTCCTCCGGCTCCGAGCAGCCCGCCGCCCCAGCCGAGCCAGCCTCCGCGCCCGCCGCCGCCGCGCCCCTCACCGACGCCCAGAAGAAGGCCGCCCTGGCCGACCTTCCCGCCGCCTACCAGACCGCCGACCTGGACGATGGCCAGGCCAAGTTCGCGCTCTGCAAGTCCTGCCACACGGCCATCGAGGGCGGCGGCGACATGGTCGGGCCGAACCTCTACGGCGTCTTCGGCCGCAAGGCGGGGACCAAGGCCGGCTACACCTATTCCGACCCCCTGAAGGCCTCGGGCATCACCTGGGACGCCGACAAGATCAGCGCCTGGATCACCAAGCCCGCCGCCTTGGTCCCCGGCACCAAGATGACCTACGTCGGCATGGAGGACGCCCAGTCCCGCACCAACCTGATCGCCTATCTGAAGACGATCACCACACCGCCGAAGAAGTCCTGACGCTGGACGCACTCAAGGGGGCGGGCCATGGACGAAGAGCAACATCCCGCCCTCGACGCTCTGGAACGGCTAGCCAGCCTCTATGAAAAGGGCCTGCTGACCCGGGAGGAGTTCGACGCCCAGAAGGCGGCCGTACTGGCGGGCCGCGCGGACACCGGATCAGGCGACGCCCCGATCGAGCCCCCCCCAGCCGCCCCGACCGAAGCCACGGTCGGCGCGCCGCCAGCCGGTGAGACGCCCGTCGTCCTGATCGTCAGCGCTGTCGTAGCCGTCGTGGCGGTGGGCGCCGTGCTTGCGGTGCTCTGGTCACGGAGCCCGCCCACGCCGCCAGGATCCAGCGCTGCAACCGCGGCCATGACAGCGGCAAGCCCGGCCGCCACCCCGGCCGTCCCGCCGCCCACATTGGACCAAGCCTTCGCCTTGGCTTTCGGCGGCAAGGGATCGGCGGTGCAGACCTTCACCTGGCAGCACTATCCAATCCAGGTCCGCTACACGCCGCAGAAGTTGATTCCCATCACCGGCGGCTATGCTGTGATCGCCAAGGGCGACGTGGTCCAGGCCGCGCACGTCAATTCCGGCTTCCTCGGCATCGCCTACTTGGCGCCCGGCCCCGGCGGCTGGATGCCCGCCGGCCAGTGGCCGCAGTTCGTGGAGACCGGCTCCTTCGGCGAGATCGACAAATGGAAGCCGCGCGACGACCTGTTCGACAATCCTGGGATCGAGGTTGATGGCGGCGGTGAGTGGCAGGGGTGCGCGGTGGACTACGCCGACCTGGTGGAACTGACCCCCGGCAAGCCGACCCTGCGCGCCGGCAGCGTCCTGATCCGCTTCAGTTACGTCAATCCTGGCGCGGACGACGCCGGCGACGCCGCTTCGGCGGCGGACCCCAGTTCCTCGCCGGCCTATGGCGACACCACCGGCAAGATCGTGGCGGATGTGAAGGGCCAGTCCTTCAAGGTCTTCTACGACAGCGACTTCGCGCGCACCGTCACCTATACGCGCGGCCCGGTCGTCTTCACCGCCACGGCCAACCGCAAGAGCCTGCCCAGCTGCTGACCACGCCTATTCCGCCGGCGCCAGCGGCGGTTCGCGCTCGGCGTTGTCGAAGGCCTCGATCTGCTTGGCGGTCCATTCCGGCGACTTCGTGAACCGGGCCAGCAGGTTGTAGAACACCGGCACCACGAACAGGGTCAGCAGGGTGGCGAAGATCGCGCCGGAGAAGATCACCACCCCGATGGTCTTGCGGCTGCCAGCCCCCGGCCCGCCGGCCATGATCAGCGGCAGGGACCCGAAGGCGGCGGAGATCGAGGTCATGATGATCGGACGCAGGCGCAGGGCCGCCGCCTCGATCACCGCCGCGGTCACCGTGCGGCCCTCGTCGCGCAGCTGGTTGGCGAACTCGACGATCAGGATGCCGTTCTTGGCCGCGATGCCGATCAGGATGATCAGGCCGATCTCGCTGTAGGTGTTGATGCTGGAGCCGGCCATCAGCAGGCCGAACAGGCCTCCCAGCGCCGCCAGGGGCACGGTGAGCATGATCACCGCCGGGTGGATCCAGCTTTCGAACTGCGCCGCCAGGGCCAGGAACACCAGGAGCAGGGCAAAGCCGAAGGCGATGCCCACGGCGTTGGAAGCCTCCAGATAGTCCCGGGCCTGGCCGCCCCAGTCGATGGTCACCCCGGCCGGCGCCTGGGCGGCCAGGTCCCGATAGAACTTCACCGCCTGGGCCACGGTGTAGCCGGGCGCCAGTTCCGCGGTCAGGGTGATGGCGCGCTGGCGGTCGACCCGCTCGCGGTCGGGGGTGTCGCCGCGCACCTCGGTGTGGACGACGCTGGCCAGGGGCGCCAGCTGGCCGGCGCTGCCGCGAACATAGAGGGTGTTGAGGTCGCTGAGGGTCTTCCGCTTGTCGCGGTCGGTTTGCAGGATGACGTCGTATTCCTGGCCGTTCTTGACGTAGGTGGTCACCTTCTGGGACCCGAACATGATCCCCAAGGCGTGGCCCACCGAGGTCGCCGACACGCCCAGCGTCGCGGCCTTGTCCCGATCGATGTTCACCGACAGGCGCGGCGAGGTGGGCTCATAGTTCAGCCGCGGGCGAACCAGGCCGGGATTGCGCTCGGCGGCGTTCAGGAGCGGCTGGATCCAGCGCGCCAGGGAGTCGTAGTCGTCGCCCTCGGCGATCAGGTCGACGTTGGAGCCGGAGCCGCCGCCCTGCGGCCCCCCACGCTGGAAGGGGCCCCGGACGGTGCCGATCACCCGCGCCGAGGTGATGGTCCCAAGCTGTCGGTTCAGTTGCGCGGCCACCTGGTCGGCGGTGACCTTGCGGTGATGCCAGTCCGACAGCACGATGCTGCCGAAACCGGTGTTGAACTGCGAACCGCCAAAGCGCGGCACGCCCAGGATGTAGCGATAGGCTACGCCATCCTTGATCAGCTTGTTGAACACCGGCTCGGCCTTCAGCGAGGCGGCCAGGGTATAGTCATAGCCAGCCCCCTCCGGCGCCTGGATGTTGAGGTCCACCCGGCCGCGATCCTCTGGCGGCACCAGTTCCTTGGGCAGGGTGACGAACAGCCCCGCCGCCACCAGGGCCAGGGCCAGGACCCCGCCGCCGGTGATGAACACCCAGGTGCGGGACCCGAGCAACAGCTTCAGGGACTCGGCATAGGAATCGCGCAGGCGGTGCATGAAGGCGTCGACATTGCGCGCCAGCCACCCTTCCCCGCTGGCCGGCCGCAGCAGCTTGGACGACAGCATCGGCGACAGGCTCAGCGCCAGCAGGGCCGAGAAGAACACCGCCGAGGCGATGGCCACCGCCAGCTCCACGAACAGCCGGCCGATATAGCCTGGCAGCACCATCAGGGGCGCGAACACCGAGATCAGCACCACGGTGGTGGCCACCACCGCGAAAAACACCTGCCGCGCGCCGCGCTCGGCGGCCACCAGCGGCGGCTCGCCCTCGTCGATCCGCCTCTGGATGTTCTCCACCACCACGATGGCGTCATCGACCACCAGGCCGATGGACAGCACCAGGGCCAGCAGGGTCAGCAGGTTGATGGAGAACCCCAGCGGCGCCAGGACCATGAAACTGGAAAGCACGCAGATCGGGGCCACGATCGAGGGGATGATCGCCGAGCGCCACGACCCCAGAAAGACCATGTTGACCAGCGCCACCAGGGCCAGCGACAGGCCCATGGTGACATAGACCTCCTTGATGGCGTCGCGGGTGAACACCGAATAGTCGACGGTCATCTCCATCTTCGTGCCCTTGGGCAGAGTCGGATTGATCTCGTCGATGGCCTGCTGGACGCCGCGGGAGATCTCCAGGTCGTTGGCCTGGGACTGGCGGGTGATGGGAAAGCCGATCCGGTCGACGCCATTGACGTGGAAGACCCGCCGCCGGTCGTCGGCCGCCTCCTCGACGCGGGCGATGTCGCCAAGGCGGGTGATGTAGCCGCCCGCCGGCCCGTTCGGATTGGTCACGCCGTTGACGCCGCTGGTGGTGGTCACGGCGCCCGCTGTTCCCTTGGCGGCCGTCGATCCCACGCCGACGCTGTTGGCCGTGCTGCCTGCGCTGGTGGAGCCGTTGGCCGGATTGACCGGCAGTTTGGCGAAATCCTCGGGCCGCACATATTGCCGGCTCACCCGGATGGTGAAGTCCTTGGCCTGCGACTCCAGCGCCCCGGCCGGCAACTCGACGTTCTGGGCCGACAGGGCGTCGGCGACGTCGTCGACGGTGATCCCCCGCGCGGCCATGGCGTCGGCGTTGAGCCAGATGCGCATGGCGTAGTTCTGCGCCCCCGCCACGTTCACCTGGGCCACCCCCGGAATGATCGAGAACCGCTCCACCAGGAAGCGGTTGGCCAGGTCGGTCATCTGCAGCCGGTCCATGGTCGCCGAGGACATGGTCACGAAAACGATGGCCGAGGCGTCGGCGTTGGCCTTGGCGATCTGCGGCGGGTCGGCGTCCACCGGCAGGCGCGCCGCCACCCGGCTGACCGCGTCGCGCACGTCGTTGGCGGCGGCGTCGAGGTCGCGGTTCAGCTTGAAGCTGATGCTGATGCGCGAGGTCCCGTCGCGGCTGGACGAGGACATCTGGTCGATGCCCTGGATGCCGGCCACCTGCTGTTCGATAATCTGGGTGATCCGCTCTTCCACCACCTCCGCCGAGGCGCCGGTGTAGTTGGTCTGGATCGAGACCTGGGGCGGATCGACGGCGGGCAGCTCGCGCACTGGCAAGGAGAAGAAGGCCACCAGCCCAACCACCGACAGCAGTATCGCCGCCACCGCCGCGAGCACCGGCCTGCGGACAGCGATGTCGGAGAGGGTCACCGGGCGGCCCGCGGCTGGGCGGCGGGGGCAGCGAGAGGTTCGGGCGCGCGCAGCAACTTCACCGGTTGGTTCGGCTGAACCCGGTTCATGCCGTCGCCCACCACCAGTTCGCCGGAGCGAAGGCCGTCCTTGATCTCGATGAAGCCGCCTTCATCGACGCCGGCCAGGACTGTGCGCTGTTGGGCGATGCTGCGCCCGTTCACGTTGGCGATCACATAGACAAAGGCTTGGTCGGATGAGAACTGCACCGCCGCCTCGGGCACCGCCAGGGCCTGGCGAACCCCCTGATCGATGGCGACCTTGATCAGCATTCCTGGGCGCAGCCGCCCGCCGGGATTGGGGAACTCGGCCCGGGCGCGCAGGGCGCGGGTCTGTTCATTGACGCGGGTGTCCAACTGGGCGACCGCGCCGTGGAATTGCTGGTTGGGATAGGCGTCGGTGGTCGCCGTCAAATCCTGGCCGGGCTTTAGGGTGGCGATGAAGCGGTCCGGGATGTCGAAGTCGACGCGGATTACCGCCACGTCGTCCAGGGAGACGATCGGCGTGCCCGGATTGATCAGCGCGCCCGGCGCAATGTCCGACAGGCCCACCACCCCGGCGAAGGGCGCCCGGATGGCCCGGTCGGCCTGGCGGGACCTGGCCTGGGCCAGGGTCGCCTGCGCCTGCACGAGGGCGGCCTTGTACTGGTCCAGGCTGGCCTTAGAGGCCCAGCCCTCGTCGAAGAGCTTCTTCCAGCGGTCATAGGTGGTCTGCGCTAGATCGACGGCGGCCTGGGCTTGAGCGACGCCGGCGTCCTGTTCGCGCGCCTTCAGCTCCACCAGCACCTGGCCTTTGGACACCGCCTGGCCGTCGTGGAAGCGCACACCGGTGACCAATTCGGCGGTGTTGGAACTGAGGGTCACCGACTGGCGGCCCTTGGCCACGCCCAGCACCGCCAGGCGATCGGTGAAGGTCCGCAGCGACGCCGCCACCGGTGTCACCGCCGCCCCGCCGCCCTGGGAACCGCCGCCCTGAGGTTGAGGCGCACCGCCGGCGGGCTTGGCCCCCGCTGCGGGCGCACCGCCAGCGCTGTCGCCCGGATGTCCACGCCCTGCCGCCAGCTTGACGCCTCCGGCGACCAGCATCAGCAACAGGACGCATAAGGCGCCCGCCAGGAAGAAATGTCTGCGGATCAAAAGCCGCTCCAGCCTGTACCCGACGGCGGCGCGTCAGCTCTCCGCGCGCCGCCACCTTGGTCCGGCGCTATGATGGCGCTGGGTAACATCAACATGACTAAGAATATCGGGTTGGTAACAATAGGCCGGGTCCAGATAGCAAACTGACCCGCGCACGCCAGCTTTCGACGCCGCCCCCCGCCGATCAGACAGGAAGGAAGCGGCGTCGCCGGTCTAGGCGTCGTAGCCCGGCAGGTTCCGATCCAGCCGCCGCAAGGCGCCCGGCCAGGCCAGACCGCCGCCGATCCCCCGGCTGGTCTGGTCCCGGACCTCGTCCTGCGAGGCTTCCGGCGCGATCAGGATGTTCTGGCGGCCCGCGGACAGGGCCATCACCTGCTGCTTGCAGGCGCGCTCCAGGAAGAACATCCCGGTCCAGCAATCCGCCGCGGTCTTGCCAACCGATAGGGTGCCGTGATTGCGCAGCAGCATCAGGGATTTGTCGCCGATGTCGTGCACCAGGCGCTCACGCTCGTCCAGGTTCAGGGCGATGCCCTCATAGTCATGGTAGGCGAGCATGGGCAGCACGATCAGCGCATGCTGGCTGAGCGGCAACAGGCCCTCCTTCTGCGCGGACACCGCCACGCCCTGGTCGGAATGCAGGTGCATGACGTAGTGTGCATCCTCCCGCGCCGCGTGGACGGCGGAGTGGATGGTGAAGCCCGCCGGATTGATGAAGTAGGGCGTCTCCTGCAGGATCTTGCCGTCCAGATCGATCTTCACCAGCGAAGAGGCGGTGATCTCGTCGAAGAACATGCCGTAGGGATTGATCAGGAAATGGTGCTCCGGCCCCGGGATTCGGGCGGAGATGTGGGTGTAGATCATGTCGTCCCAGCCATAGAGGGCCACCAGGCGATAGAGGGCGGCCAGGTCCACCCGCGCCTTCCATTCCTCTTCCGACACCTTGCCCTTGAGCGAGCTGAGGCCCGCGACTGATCCGTCCGCCATGGCCGTTCCTCCTGACTGAAAACCGTTCACCCAAGGGTCGCGCCCCGCGCCCCCTGCGTCAAGCGCGCGCAGGCGCCGAACGGCGGCGTCATTTTAAGCTTGTTCTTAACGCGATACACGGAAGCTACGCTGTGATGACACTTTCAAAGGCGCCGGCAAGACAATGAGCGTCCAGGCCGACGAACTGCTGGAACTTGCGCGCAGCCGCGACCCGGCCGACCGCGAACGGCTGCTCAATGCCATCGTGCGCCTCTGCGAAGAGAGCGACGCCAAGCACGACTCTCTTGAGCCCACCGTCAAGCAGCTGGTGGAATCGATCTTCATGGCCTTGGTGATGGAGGCGGAGCACGACATCCGCCGCCGCTTGGCCGACCGCCTGGCCGTGGCGACTTGGGCGCCGCCGGCCCTGGTCAATATTCTGGCCTTGGACGACATTGAGGTCGCCCGCCCGATCATCGCCGCCAGCCCGATCCTCAAGGACGAGGACCTGATGCGCCTGCTGGTGGAAGCCACCATCGAGCACCAGATCGAAGTGGCCAAGCGGCCCAAGCTCTCCAACACCGTTATTCAGGCGATCCTGACCGGCGATGAGCCGGCGGTGCTCACCGCCCTGGCCTCCAACGACAGCGCCGACATCTCGGCCGCCGACATGCGCCGCCTGGTGGAGACCTCGCGCCGGATCGCCGCCTTGCGCGCGCCTCTGGTGCGGCACCCCAAGCTGAATTCCGACCTGGCCGGCCAACTCTACGCCTGGGTGGGCCAGTCCCTGCGCGCCGCCATCCTCTCCCGCTTCAGCGTCGACGCCGAAGCCCTCGACACCGCCATCGCCTTGGCCGCCGGGGACGCCCACGGCAACATCGGCTCGGCCAAGGCGCCCACTGTGGTCTGGGAGCGCGAGGGCGAACAGGAAGAGATGGAAAAGCGGCTGATCGACAAGCTGTCGGACGCCGGCCAACTCCGTCCCGGCTACCTGCTGCGCGCGCTCAAGGAAAAACGCCTGTCCCTGTTCGAGGCTGCCCTGGCGCGCCTTGGCGGATTTGAGCCCCTGCAGGTGCGCCGGGCCGTCGCCAGCCCCGACAAGCCCGAACTGCTGGGCCTGGCCTGCGCCGCCGTCGGCATCGACCGCGGCGCCTTCCCCACCATCCTGGCCATGGTCCGCGACATCAACGAAGGCCGCCCCGGCGGCGGCGACGAGGGCGACCGCCGCGCCATCGGCGCCTTCGGCCCCTTTGCCAGCGACATCGCCGCCACCGCCTTCCGCAAGGCCGTCGCGGGCTGAGGCCTATTGAACTCTGTGACAGTTTGACTTTGCCGGGACCTTTGCGTCTTGTGCGCCGGCATGAGTTGGCCCTCCCCGAACCTCCGCATCGCTGTCGTCGCCAGCGACCGGCCCGAAGCCCAGGAGGCCAAGACCGCGCTCGACGCCCGCTACGGCGCCGCAGCCGAGGATGACGCCGATGTCGTGGTCGCCCTGGGCGGCGATGGCTTCATGCTCGAGGTGCTCCACCGCAACCTGGCCAGCCGCAGGCCGATCTACGGCATGAACCGCGGCTCGGTCGGCTTCCTGATGAACGACTACCGCGAGGACGGTCTGCTGGAGCGGATCGGCGCCGCCGAACAGGCCAACATCCACCCCCTGCGCATGGTCGCCGTCGATGGCGCCGGCCAGCAGCACGAGGCGCTGGCGATCAACGAGGTCAGCCTGCTGCGCGAGACCCGCCAGACCGCCAAGCTGAAGATCCTCATCGACGGACGCGCCCGGCTGGCGGAGCTGATCTGCGATGGGATCATGGTGGCCACCCCCGCCGGCTCCACCGCGTACAACCTCTCGGCCCACGGCCCGATCATCCCTATCGACGCCCAGGTTCTGGCCCTGACCCCGATCAGCGCCTTCCGGCCCCGCCGCTGGCGCGGCGCGCTTTTGTCGCACCGGGCGAAGGTGACCTTCGAGATCCTTGAGTCCGACAAGCGGCCGGTGAGCGCAGTGGCCGACAATGTGGAAGTGCGGAACGTGGTCCGCGTTGAGGTTGTAGAGGATCGCAGTATCTCGCTGGTGATGCTGTTCGACGCCGGCCGCAGTCTGGAAGAGCGGATGCTGGCCGAACAATTCTCGGTCTGAGCCGCCCCACGCTGCGGCGCGCTGCGACATGGATCATGCGTTGTTAAGCCTTTCTGCCTAGCTTCCTCTCACGTGCGTTTAGGAGGGGCGGACCGTGAGCGAGTCCAATTCCAGTCAGGTGATTCCAGTGGCCAACACGCTGCGGCTGAAGGTCGGAGGCCGTCTTGGCGGCATCGATCCGGCGGCGATCGCCAAGGCCGAGGCGGCTCTGAAGAGCCTGTCAGGCAACTTCGCCCAGTGGCTGCAGGATGAAGTGAGCAAGCTGGAGGCCGCCCGCGCCAGCATCAGGACGGACGGTCTCACCCCCGAGACCGCCGAAGCGCTCTATTTCCGGGCCCATGACCTCAAGGGCCTTGGCGCCACCTACGATTATCCGCTGGTCACCCGCATCGCCGGGTCGCTGTGCAAAATGATCGACGACCCAACGACCCGCATGGACGCGCCGATGTTCCTCATCGACGCCCACATTGACGGCATCAAGGCGGCGGTCCGCAACCAGATCCAGACCGACACCAACCCCGTCGGCAAGGCCCTGGCCGAAGAACTCGAAGGCCAGGTCAAGACCTTCGTCGCCGGCTAAACGGCCCCCAATCCGCCCTTACATCACCCTCGATCGGCCCTCACATCACCCTCGATAGGGGCTCGGCCACCACGCCGTAGCCGGCGTTGGGGGGCAGCACCAGCACGCGACCCTCCGGCGTGTCGGTGATCCGCGGCTCGACGGTCACCAGTTCCCGTGCCTGCGCCCGGACCACGGCGTCCTGCGCATCCCTCGCCTCGGCCAGCAGCTTCAAGTTCATCCGGGTCGGGAAGATCACCGTCCGCTCGCCCGTCTCGCCCAGGCGCAGCGCCTCCTTCGGCTCGATCCATTCGGCGTCCACCGTCTCCCAGCCGTCGCAGACCGCTAGCTGGTCCGGCGGCGCGGCGGCCACGTAGAACCAGGTGTCGAAGCGCTTGGGGGTCAGCGGGGGGGTAATCCAGCGAGCGAACACCGATAGCGCCCCAAGGTCCAGGCAGACGTCCAGTTCCTTGATCAGGTCCAGGAACGACCGCTCGTCCCTGGCGATCTGGTCCCTGGCCTTGGCGGCGCGATCGTCGGCGTTGAAGGGTGAGCCGTTCATGTGGCGGGCCAGCAGGATGCCGGTTTCCTCATAGGCCTCGCGGATGGCGGCGATGCGCAAGGGGCGCTTGTTCGGCAGGGCCTCGCCCCAGCTGAGCGTGCGGAACTCCCAGTCCGGGTCGTGGTCGCCGGCGTGGGTCTTGCCGCCCGGGAACACCAGGGCCCCGGCGGCAAAGTCGATCTGGTGATGGCGCTTGACCATCAGCACTTCAAAGGTCGGCGTGTCGCGCACCAGCAGGATAGTGGCGGCGGGCAGGATCGGAATGGAGGGCTTCTCGTCGGACATGACCGTCAGCTTGGGCGCATGCCCGCGGCCGATCAAGCGTGCCCATGGGTCAAGCCATGGGGCTTCGACTAGACGGCGACACCGGCCTTGGCCGGGGCGACTTCATCAGCCGACAGCCGATCCAGCTTGTCCAGCAGGTAGTCCATGTCGTCGCGGGACGTTGGAAGGGGCTGGGTGAGGAACCGCTCCAGCATCCGGCGCTGGAACCGCGGCTTGTCATGGTCGGCGCCGTCGAACTCCACCGAATGGAAAGCGTCCACCCCCGCGCGGAACGCCGGCAGCAGCCGCGTCGGCAAGCCGGCCCGCTCATAGATCGCCTTGAGCCCCAGGTCCCCGGCGTCATGGATCATCAGCCAGGTGCGGTGATGCGGCACCCCGGCCAGCTCCGCCACCGACCATTCGAAGAAGGTCATATGCCCGTGCGCCAGCGCTCTCAGCAGCAGCGAGGGCGTCAGCCGGCTCATCTTGTGCAGATAGGCCACGAAGGCGCGGTTGTCGGCGGCGCGGCCGGCCTGGTCCACCAGGTCCAGAGTGGCGCGTTCCTTGGCCCCCAGCGCGATGGCCAGGGCGGCTTCGGGCGAGACGGCGTGGTGGTTGATCAAGTGCTCGCGCACCTGGTCCGACACCAAGTCTACCAGCCGCTCGGTGACCGACAACGGCAGGGCTTCGCGGAAGGCGATGGCGGCGAGGATCTTTTCCGAGCGCTCGAACCGCTCGACGGCCTTTTCCAGGCTGCGGTCGGTGAACTGGGCCTTGTCGTTGGAGCAGGCGCTGTCGACGGCCGCCTCGACGCCATAATCGACGATGGCGGTGGTCACCTTGCTCGACAGGGCAGGCCGCTTGGCGATGGCCACTTGCCGCACCGGTCCGCCGAGGCGGACGATCTCGGCCAGGTCGTCGTCGGAGAATGACGGCGAGTAGTTCAGCACCGGCAGCGCGATGCTCTCGATGTCGCGCGCCAGTTTGTTGGCGACGTCGCGCGGGATCAGGGGCGAGCTTTTCAGGGTCACGGCCAGGGCGCGGCGCACCAGATCGGCGGCGTCGGCGGCCATGAACCGCAGAATCTGCTGGGCTTCCTCGCGCTCCTCTTCGGTCAGGTCGGCGCGATCGATATGCCGGCACAGGCGGTGGGCGGCCACGGCCCGTTCGTCAGCCGTCGCGCCCTTGACCAGGGTGCGGATGTCGCCATCCGTCAAAGCCGCTCGCGTCGTCGCCATGTCTTCCCGCCCGGCCCGATCGGGGCCCCGAATCCATTTCTCAAATCATGGACCGTTAAGCTTAATGATTGCTTGTGCCGGCGACGTTTCGTTAACGCTGTCGCGTAACGGGCGGACAACAACCAGGGTGTAATATCAAAGGCCTAAGTCGCGCCTTCAACCCCCGGATTCCCGCCATGCCCCCCCTCGCCGCACCGAACACCCCGTCCGGCGATGGCGATTCCCTGGCCCTGCAGTCGCTGGAAACCCAGATGGCGCTGATGCCCCAAGCGCTGGGCGTGTTCGCCGTTTGCCTGCCGATCTACGTCTGGGCCGGGTCCTTCGCCGCCAACAGCGTCCTGATGGCCGCCACCTTCTCGATCTTCGCCATCAACTGGGGCGCCTTCTACATCATTGTGAACTGGCTCAAGCGGCCGGAGTCCCGCGATCTCAAGGTCCGCCAGAGGGTTCACATCCTGGGCGGCCTGCTGTGGGCGGGCGCGGTGGCCCAGATCGCCATGCTTGGTCTGGACGCCGGCCCGGCGGGGCAGACCCTGATGATGATGGCGACCGCCGCCGCGGTGATCTGCATGTTCTTCGCGGCGCCCTCCATGGCCTGCCTGCTGACCGTAGGTCCCGCCGCCATGGCCGGGCCCTTGATCGCCCTGTTCTGGCGGCCCCAGACGCGGGAGGACGCCTTGCTGGCCTGGGGTGCGTTCGCCCTGGCGTTCCTGCTGGCCATGCTGATGAACCGCAACCTTGGCCGTCAATTCGCCCTGGCCGCCGACCGGGAGCGGCTGTCGCGCGAGCGCGAGCGATCCCTGGACCACGCCGAGCGCCTGGCGCGCTCCAAGTCCGATCTGGTCTCCACCTTGTCGCACGAGATCCGCAACGGCCTTACCGGCGTTGTCCACGTGCTGGCCGCCGCCGCTGGGCAGAACGGCCGCGCCGCCCCCTCGCGCGAACAGCTGAGCGCCGCCCTGGCCGCCGCCAACGACCTGATCGCGGTGTTGAACGCGACGCTGGACTCGGAGACCGCCGAGGCCGGGCGCTTGCTGGTGGACGCCGCCCCCTTCGATCCGGTGCGTCTGCTGCGCGAGCTGGCCCTGCTGACCCGGCCTCAGGCCACGGCCAAGGGTCTGGAATTCTCGATCTATGTCGAGCCGGAGCTGGACATCCGACGCGCGGGCGCGGCCATGGCCGACGTGGCCAGGGTGCGCCAGGTGCTGGCCAACCTGATGGGCAATGCGGTGAAGTACACCGTCCGCGGTCGCATCGAAGCGCGCATCGAGCGGCGAGGCGAGGACCGCGTCGCCATCGCCATCGCCGACACCGGGCCCGGTCTGACCCCTGACGAACTGACCACCGCCTTCGAACCCTTCAAGCGCGTGGCGCGCACCGGCGCGGGCGTGCCGGGCGCCGGCCTTGGCCTTTCCCTGTCGCGGCAGCTGGTCAAGCTGATGGGCGCCACTCTGGAGGCCGACAGCGCCGTGGGCGTCGGCAGCTGCTTCACCCTCGACCTGGCCTATGACGCCGCCGCCCTGATCGACCTTGGCCAAGAGTCCGCCGCCGACCCGGCGGACGGGCCGGCCGGACTGCGGGTCTTGATCGCCGAGGACGACGGCCTCAACGCCGCCATGCTGCGGACCATCCTCGAGCAGCTCGGCCACCGGGTGGTCCATGCCCAGAACGGCAAGCGGGCCGTGGAGCTGGCCCGGATCTGCGAGTTCGACATCATCATGCTGGACGGCCGCATGCCGGAACTGGACGGCCACCAGGCCACCGCGGCCATCCGCGCCCTGGGCGCGCCCGCCTGCAACACCGCCATCATCGCGGTGATCGGCGGCGACGCCGACGAGGCCCGCGAATGCCTGGACGCCGGCGCCGACACAGTCATGCGCAAGCCGGTGAGCGTGAGCG
>DASVMY010000189.1:0-34373 GCA_036384135.1 Caulobacteraceae bacterium
AGCCGGCGCTGGCCGCCCAGGACGATCCCGGCGGCCAGCGGTGTCACCGACCACAGGGCGAACGGTCCGGTCAGTCCCCCGGTCAGCATCACCGCCGCGCCGGCGCACAGGGCCCAAAGGACGAGCAGGACGGCGTCGATGCGGCCGGGGAACCGCAGCAGCAACAGGCCCACCAGTCCCGGCAGCGCCGCCAGGCCAAGCGCCAGGGTCATCAGCGTCCCGTCGGAGGGCGGCGGAACCGCCAACGCCGCCAGTCCGACGACGGCCAGCCAGCCGCCGTGCCAAGCGGCCGCGTCGCGTGCGGCCCGCTGCGTTGCGGATAGCGATGTGTTGCGCACCTTGGCCAACGGCGAAACGATTCCCTCAGATCAAGGACGGGACACTAGCGAGTGAAAGCCCCCGCTGCGAGGTCGCTCACGTTGCAGGCGACTACAGTTCGGTGGAGCGGCTGTGGACAGAAACGGAATCGTAAGCGCACGGCCCTATTGTGCCCTTGAACAGTAACCTCAATCCGGGCCGCACGCTCTCATGGCGCAAGCCTCACAGATTCACAGCTTGGCCGACAAGCAGGCCATTTTGATGGCTACGCGCCGCACGGGGAACATGGACGACCAGAAGCGGTCGTTCCTGCGCATGGTCAGCCACGAGCTGCGCACGCCGCTGAACTCGATCATCGGCTTCTCCGAAATCATCGCCAGCGAACTGTGCGGGCCCTTGGGCTCGCCGCAGTACAAGGAATACGCCGAGCACGTGCGCCAGTCCGGCCACAAGCTCCTGCGTCTGGTGAACCAGGTTCTGGAAATCGCCCGTCTGGAAGGGCACGTCACCGACCTGAACCTGGTCTGCGAGCCGCTGGACCACGCCGTGGACGACGCCCTGGACACGCTGAAGGAAGACATCGGCGCGCGCCGGGTGACCGTGACGGTGGTGGGCCAGGGCCACTTGCCCAGTGTGGTCGCCGACCCTCGGGGCCTGCGCACCATCCTGGTGAACCTGCTGCAGAACGCTATCACCTTCTCGCCGGAGGGCGGCGAGGTGCGGCTGACGGCCAGCGCCAGGCTGGGCCGCGTGGACATCCAGATCGAGGATGACGGCGAAGGTGTCGACGAGAGGGAGCTGCCGCGCCTGCTGCGGCCCTTCGAACAGGGCGAGAGCGCGCTGACGCGATCCACCGAGGGCGCCGGTCTTGGCCTGCCCATCGTCAACCTGCTGTGCAGCGCCATGCGCGGCACGCTGCGGCTGTCCAGCACCCCCGGCCAGGGCCTGAAAGCCGTCGTCGCCTTGCCGGTGGCCTGACCGGCATCGCCAGGTCGCGGTTGCTACTCAGGCCCGCGGCGCCTAAATGCGGCCTGACATGCCGGATTCGACCCTGTTCATGACCGACACCATCCAGCGGGCGCTCGACGACCTGGAGATGGAATTCGACCTCCTGGGCGATTGGGAGGAACGCTATCGCTATGTCATCGACCTTGGCCGCGAGCTTGCGCCGCTGAGCGCGGAGGAGCGGACTGACGCCAACAAGGTCCGCGGCTGCGCCAGCCAGGTCTGGCTGGTCACCCAGCCGGGGGAGGGGGCGAGCCTGTCGTTCCGCGGCGATTCCGACGCCCATATCGTGCGCGGCCTGATCGCCATCCTGCTGCGGCTCTATTCTGGCCGGCGCGCCCAGGACATCGTGGCCTTCGACGCCAAGGCGGCCTTCGAAAAACTCGGCCTCACCGGCGCCCTGTCGGCCCAGCGGTCGAACGGCCTGTTCTCGATGGTCGAACGCATCCGCCGCGACGCGGCGGACCGCCTGTAGGGCCTGGCGGGCGGCGTGCACGACGCTGGTCGTAATAGGGCTTCACTCTCCTTAAGCCGTCCATACATGACGGTGGGATAAAGCTACGAATTGGCTGGCGGCTGGTCCCTAAGCCGCTCGTATGCCGCTGAAGCGGTCGTTGGAGAGGCCGACCGGGGCGTCGTAGCCCAGGATCATATCCACATCGCGGCCGTTGGTGGCCAGCGGCAGGCGTAGCCACAGGATGGTCATGTGCGCCGCGCCGCGCCAGGCGAAGTTATGCTGGCCGACGCCGGGGCGGCCGCTCTCGACGATCTTGTCCAGCTCCTTGCGCCAGTATTCGGCGGAGGTGGAATTGTAGATGTCCTTCAGCCGCTTGCCGGTGATCTCGCCGCCGTAGACCCCGTAGAGGCCGGTGCCGGCCAGACGCAGGCGATAGTCTTGCGGGTCCCTCTCGACGTCGATCAGGCTGACCGTCGGCAGCAGACGTTTGAAGCCTTCCGGGTCGATGTCCGACCGCTTGGGCAGGCGCCCGCGGTTGCGCAGGCCGGCCCAATAGCCAAACAACTCCTCGTGCGCCCGCATGGCGGTCGCCGGCGCCCCCAATTGCACGCTCATCTTCGGATTCCCCAACAACCCCTTGGAATCACAACGATTCACTATCGCTTAACGAACGAATCGGGGGCAAGGGAAAATCGCGTCCGCGGAGATAAAATCGCAACGGGAGTCAAGAATGCCGCACTTTGGCGGTGACGAGTTCTGACCGCCGCCGCGCCGCCGCGGCGAGGCCGGACGAGCCCCCGATCACGCAAGGTTTTGAATTGTGACGCTTTCTGGGCAGCCCGAATCCCGGCCGGACGGGTCCAGTCGACATCAAGCCTTAGTCAAACCCCACCACCGTCACCCAAACGCAGAAACGCCCGCCCTCGTCACCGAGAGCGGGCGTCTCAAAGTCGATCTACGTAGAAAGGTCGGTCTAGCGGCGCTTGCGCGCGGCTTGGCGGCCGCCTTGACCCAGACCCATCTGCTTGGCCAGTTCCGAACGGGCCTTGGCGTAGTTGGGGGCCACCATCGGGTAGTCCTTGGCCAGGCCCCACTTCGCCCGGTACTCTTCGGGGCTCATGTTGTACTTGGTGCGCAGATGGCGCTTCAGCGACTTGAACTTGCGACCGTCTTCCAGGCAGATCAGGTACTCCGGGGTCACCGAGCGGCGCACGGGGACGGCGGGTTCCTTAGGCGCGACCTCGACCGGCTCGACGCCGCCGGAGACGGAGGTCAGGGCCCGGTGGATACTCTGGATCAGGGCCGGAAGATCGGCCGTGGCAATCGAGTTGTTGCCAACGTAGGCGGACACGATATCCGCAGTCATCTCGATAATTTCCGACTTGTCGTCCATAATCTCTTCTTTCGCATTACGAGAAATGGGCGAAACCTGGGCCGATTCCAAGCTTCGTTGGCGGGGTTCTTATAGAACTTCGCCGCAGCGGACAAGCGCCAAGAACCACTCTATTTCAGTTATGCACTATCCGTTTGAGTCGACAGAATAACCGGCGAATGCCGTTCGCTCACTGGTGGTGCTTTGTTGAGTTGGCGGGACTGCAGGCCGCGTCTTAGCGCGACTTTGACAGTCAGCGCGCCAGGTCGGCCGAGAACGCCAGCATGGCGGCGCGCTGGGGCACCGAGAATTCATCGAGATTGCTGTTGTCCTGCTCGCGGATCGCGTGCAGCAGGGCCGGTGTCATGGCCGAGGATAAAGACCAGTTCCAGTAACGCAGCACGGTCTGGGCCCGGTCGACGGCGATCATGTCATAGGTGTTGAATACCCGCTCCAGCGCCGGCGCGATCTCGCCCGTCTCGGTGGTTTCGGGCCGGCGGAGGGCTTTCCACAGCGAGCGGACTGCGCCCTTGGGCAGGCCGGTGGCCTTGCACAGGATCGCCAGGGCCTCGCCGCCCGGATCGGTGAAGATCTTGGCCCCGGTCATCGGCTTGAGGCCGGAGAGGTAGGATATCTCCTCGGCGATCTGGCGGTTGAAGCCGTCCTCGGCCGCCTTGATGGCGTCGTCGAGGCTGGCGTAGGGGCTCTTCTCGATGGCGGCGCGGTTGCGCTGCCGGCGCTCGATGAACTGCAGGGCCTTGCGCGCCAAGGGGTCTTTCCAGCCCTCCTCGGCGGCGATGGGGAACACGTCGGCCGACGCCTCCTGCAGGATGTCGCGCGAGACGGCGAAGCGTTGCAGGATGGTGCGCCGGGCGGGGGCCTCGGCCCACCAGAACAGGACATAGGCGTGGCTGGGCCGCAGCTCGGGCCGGCGCAGCAGCATCGGCGCCAGGTGCTGCCAGTCGCGGGTCAGGGCCACGACGGTCTCGATGGCGGCCTGGGAGAACTTGGCCGCCTCGTTGCGCAGCAGCGCCTCGATGACCAGGGTTTCGCCGCCCTCCACCAGGGCCTCGGAAATCACCTCGCTGACCACGCGCCGCATGGCGATGGCGCGGCGATGCGCGCCGGTGGCGCAGCGGATGCAGTCCAGCAGGTCGCTGTCGTTAAGCGAGACGCTCTCTTCCAGCAGTGGCCGGGCCACGTCGTACTCGTCGCGCAGGATCAGCCGGACCAGGCTGTTGGGGATCTCGGTCAGGCCGCACAGGCGCCGCGCGACTCGCTCGCGCTCGTCGAAATCGGCGTCACGCAGCATCTCGACCAGCAGGTCGGCGGTGACGGCCCGCTCGAAAGTGTTCACCCGGCTCGACGGCAGGCTGACCACATCGGCCAGGCGCTTCATCAAGGCCGTGCGGGCGCGGTTCTTCGGCGGCGGCCGCCGCGAGTCGAGGCCGATCACTTCAGCGGTCGGTAATGTGGCGGCGTCGCTCATGGACGGCAGGCGGCCTTCGGAATCGACAGACCGGCATTGTCACGCCGCCAGCGTTAACCGCGCGTTTCCTTTTGCGCTTAACTTGAACGAACCCTTTAGATGAATTCCGGCGGTTTGCGGTTCGGCCAGATGTCCGGCAGGTCGGTGGAGACCTTGTTGGGATAGGCCGGCGCGCGCTTTTCCAGGAACGAGGTGACCCCTTCGCGGGCGTCGGCGGAGGCGCCGCGCGCCTGAATGCCGCGGCTGTCGGCCTTGTGCGCCTCCATGGGGTGTTCGGCGCCGGCCATGCGCCAGATCATCTGGCGGGTCAGGGCGATGGAGACCGGGGCGGTGTTGTCGGCGATCTCCCGGGCCAGGGCGCGGGCGGCGCCCAGCAGGTCCTCCGGCTCGTGCAGGGAGCGCACCAGGCCCTTGTCGAAGGCTTCCTGGGCCGGGAAGACGCGGCCGGTGTAGCACCACTCCAGCGCCGTCTGGACGCCCACCAGCCGGGGCAGGAACCAGGACGAGGCCGCCTCCGGATTGATCCCGCGCCTCGCGAACACGAAGCCGTAGCGGGCGGTGGTGGAGGCCATGCGGAAGTCCATGGCCAGCTGCATGGTCACCCCGATGCCCACCGCCGGGCCGTTGACGGCCGCGATCACGGGCTTGAGGCTGTCGAATATCCGCAGGGTGACTAGGCCGCCGCCGTCGCGCTGGACCCCGTTCACGCGGTTGGCGACGCGCGCGGGCTCCGTGCGCGCGGCGTTGTCGAAGGTGGCCCCGCCGGCCGACAGATCCGCCCCGGCGCAGAAGGCGCGCCCGGCCCCGGTGACGATCACCGCGCGCACCTCGTCGTCGGCGTCGGTCAGGTCGAAGGCGGCGATCAGGTCGCTCATCATCTGGGTGGTGAAGGCGTTCAGCTTCTCCGGCCGGTTCAGGGTGATGGTCGCGATGCCGTCCGCCACGTCATAGAGGATGGTCTCGAAGGTCGGATTGGACACGGCTGGGCTCCCTGGTTTCGTTGCGGCATGGCATGGGGATGACGCGGCGGGAGTCAAGCTGGGCCGCTCCTTACGTCGCGTCGGCCTTTACGCCCCGCGCGCGGCCGCGCCATAAGCCAAGGAAACATAACCCGTGGGAGGGTGCGAATGGCCGATCCGATCCTGGCAGACTACATCGTCGTGGGCGCCGGTTCCGCGGGGTGCGTGCTGGCCAACCGCCTGTCCGCCGACGGCAGGACCACGGTGCTGCTGCTGGAAGCCGGCGGCGACGACCGGCCGACTAAGAACCCCGGCCAGTTCATGTCGAACCTGATGATCCACGTGCCGGTGGGCTATTCCCAGACGCTCAAGGACCCCAAGGTCAACTGGCTCTACCCCACCGAGCCGGACCCCGGCACCGGCGACCGCGTGCACATCTGGCCGCGGGGCAAGGTGCTGGGCGGTTCATCGTCGATCAACGGCCTGCTCTACATCCGCGGCCAGCACTCCGACTATGACGGCTGGCGCCAGCTGGGCTGTGAAGGCTGGGGCTGGGACGACGTCGCCCCCTATTTCCGCAAGGCCGAGCACCAGGAGCGCGGCGGCCTGGACGAATTCCACGGCCAGGGCGGGCCGCTGAACGTCTCGGACGTCACCACCACCCACCCGGTCTCCGACGCGGTGGTCGAGGCCTGTGTCGAGGCCGGCATCCCGCGCAATCCCGACGTCAACGGCGCCGACCAGGAGGGCGTCTCCTACTATCAGCTGACGGTGAAGAACGGCCAGCGCTGCTCCGCCGCCGTGGCCTATTTGCACCCGGCCATGGACCGCGCCACCCTGAACGTCCAGACCAACGCCCTGACCACCCGCGTCCTCTTCGACGGCAAGAAGGCGGTGGGGATCGAATATCTGCAGCACGGCGAGACCAAGATCGCCAAGGCCAAGAAGGAAGTCATCCTGGCCGGCGGGGCGATCAACTCGCCCCAGCTGCTGCAGCTTTCCGGCGTCGGTCCCGGCGCCCTGCTGGCCCAGCACGGCATCGCCGTGGTCAGCGACCTGCCGGGGGTCGGCGAGAACCTGCAGGACCACTACGTCATGACCACCACCTTCCGCCTCAAGGCCGGGACGGTGTCGGTGAACGAACTGACCAAGGGCGCCCGCTTCGTCGGCGAGACCCTGAAATACCTCTTCCAGCGCAAGGGCCTGCTTTCTCTGTCGGCCGCCCACATCGCCGCCTTCTGCAAGTCGCGCCCGGACCTTTCCAGCCCCGACATCCAGTTCCACATCCTGCCGGCGACCATGGATGTCGAAAAACTGATGAACGAGCAGAAGATGGAGCTGGAGGGCCAGCCTGGCCTCACAATCGCCCCCTGCCAGGTCCGCCCCGAAAGTCGCGGGACCATCCACATCAAGTCCGCCGACCCCACCGTCTATCCGGCCATCGCCCCCAACTACCTCTCCGATCCCCTGGACCAGGAGGTGGCGGTGGCGTCGCTGAAGTGGGCGCGCAAGATCGCCGCCCAGCCGGCCCTGGCCCCCTGGATCGAGCACGAGATGATGCCCGGCCCCGATTTCCAGAGCGAAGAGATGTTGCTCGGCTACGCCCGCATGGCCGGTTCGACCATCTACCACCCGGTGGGCACCTGCCAGATGGGTCACGGTCCCCGCGCCGTCGTCGATCCCCGGCTGCGGGTGATCGGGGTGGAAAATCTGCGCGTCGTCGACGCCTCGGTGATGCCGCGCCTGATCAGCGGCAACACCAACGCCCCCACCATCATGATCGCCGAAAAGGCCGCCGATATGATCCTCGGCAAGGCCCCGGCCAACGCCATGGCAGCCTGAACATGCATCCCTCGATCCACGCCAAGACCAACCCGGACAAGCCCGCCTACATCATGTCGGGCAGCGGCGAGACGGTGACCTATGGCCAGCTCGACGCCCGCTCGAACCAGGGCGCGCACCTGTTCCGTTCGCTCGGCATCGGCCGCGGCGGCTCCATCGCCATCTTCATGGACAACTCGCCACGCTATTTCGAGGTGCTGTGGGCGGCGCAGCGGTCGGGCCTGCGCTTCACCTGCATCTCCTCCAAGCTGACGGCCAGCGAGGTCGAGTACATCGTGAAGGATTGCGAGGCCAAGGCCCTGATCACCTCGGCCGGTGTCGCCGACGTGGCGCTGGAGGTCGCACCGCTCATTCCCGGCGTGAAGCTGTTCATGACCGGCGGCGCCAGCGGACCCTACGCCTCCTACGAAGACGCCCGCGCCGCCTTCCCCGCCACCCCCATCGCCGACGAGAGCGCCGGCGGGGCCATGCTCTATTCCTCCGGCACCACCGGCCGGCCCAAGGGCGTCAAGCGCGCGGTGACCGGCGACGGCCCCATCGACGCCCCCAACGGCTTGGCCGTGCTGGGCCAGATGCTCTACGGCTGGACACCGGACAGCATCTACCTATCCCCCGCGCCGCTGTACCACGCCGCCCCCTTAGGCTGGACCATGGGCGTCCTCAGCCTCGGCGGCACGGTGATCGTCATGGAGCGGTTCGACCCCGAACAGGCCCTGGCCGACATTCAGCGGTTCAAGGTCACCACCGCCCAGTGGGTCCCCACCCACTTCGTGCGCATGCTCAAGCTGCCGCCGGCGATCCGCGCCAAGTACGACGTCTCCTCGCTCAAGGCGGTGTTCCACGCCGCCGCCCCGTGCCCGATCCCGGTCAAGGAACAGATGATCGACTGGTGGGGCCCGATCATCAACGAGTACTACGCCGGCACCGAGGGCAACGGCTTCTGCGCCATCAACTCCGAGGAATGGCTGCGCAAGAAGGGCTCGGTGGGCAAGGGCCTGACCGCGGCGGTGAAGATCTGCGACGAGGAGGGCAACGCCCTGCCGCCGCGGGCGGAGGGCACGGTGTTCTTCGATAGCCCGGCCGAGTTCGAATACCACAACGACCCGGCCAAGACCGCCGAGAGCCGCAACAAGCACGGCTGGAGCACCCTGGGCGACGTGGGCTGGGTGGACGAGGAGGGGTATCTGTTCCTCACCGACCGCAAGAGCTTCATGATCATCTCTGGCGGGGTGAACATCTATCCCCAGGAAATCGAGAACCTGCTGATTACCCACCCCAAGGTGGCCGACGTCGCCGTGGTCGGCGGCCCGCACGAGGAAATGGGCGAACAGGTGATCGCCGTGATCCAGCCGGCCGACTGGGCCGATGCCGGGCCCGAGCTGGCCGCCGAACTGGACACCTTCGCCCGCGCCAACCTCAGCCACGTGAAGATCCCCCGCAAGATCGACTTCATGGCCGAACTCCCGCGCCACCAGACCGGCAAGCTCTACAAACGCCTGATCCGCGACGCCTACTGGGGCAAGGAAGGGTCCAAGATCGTTTGAAGTGGGGCCAAGCCCCACCCCTCACTCCCGCTCATCCCGACGTGCGTCGGGATGAGCGGGAGTGAGGGCGGTTCTGATCATCCTCCTTGACCAAAAGTGATATCTATATCACATTGACCCCGCGACCTGGCCACCAGCGCCGCCAACGGCCATCCAGTGATGAATCCATCACTCCCGACCCAAATCAGACGGAGACCCCCATGGGCGAAGTGCTTCAAAAGACCTGGGACGAACGCAGCTGGGCGCCCACCGAGACCCCCGGCCTCGACTTCAGCGTCCTGCGCCCGCACCCGGGCGGCGGCGCGACCATCTTCCTCAAGTTCGGCAAGGGCGTCGTCGGCGCCGAGCACACCCATCCGGGCGGCGAGGAGCTGTTCGTGGTCAGCGGCGACATCACCATCGGTGGACGCCGCCTGAAAACCGGCGACTTCCTCTACACCCCGCCCGGCGCCACCCACGACGCCCTGGCGCACGAAGAGACCGTGCTGCTGATGAACCTGCCCAAGCTGCCGGTGTTCCTGTGACGGGAGCGGCTTGATGATGCTCGCGGCCCGCGGTTGACAGGCCGCCGCGAGCTCGCCCGTATGCCGCCCATGGCCAACGGTGAAACCCCGACCCTCAGCGAAACCCCGGCGCGGGAGACGGCGAGAAAGCTGATCGAGGCCGCCACCGCGGAGTTCAATGAGCACGGCTTTTCGGGCACGGACACCAACCGCATCGCCCGCCGCGCCGGCTTCGCGCCGCAGACCTTCTATCGCTGGTTCGAGGACAAGATCGACGTCTTCATCCGGGTCTACGACGCCTGGCAGGTGGAGGAGGCCCGCGCCCTAGCGCCCCTGCTGGCCCAGAATGCGCCGGACGAGGAGGTGGCCGCCGCGGCGGTGGCCCACCACCGGGCCTATCTGCGGTTCCGCCGCTCCCTGCGCCAGCTCTCCCTGGAGCACCCCCAAGTGCGCGCCGCCCGCGCCGCCAGCCGCCTGCGCCAGATCGAGCGCATCCGCCTGGGCCAGCGGCAAGCGGCGGTGGACGCCAGCGTGCTGGCCGCCTGGCTGCTGGAGATGGAGCGCCTCTCCGACGCCCTGGCTGAGGGGGAGATCACCGACATGGGCCTCGACCCCGCCGCCACCCAGGCCGCCCTGGCCCAGATCATCGGGCAGATCCGCCGCGGCGCCTGAACCCGGATTGAGTCGGCCCAATTCCCCTGTCAGGCGAGTCCCGGCTTGCCATGGCGATGGTTTCGTTGTGAGACGAGCCCATTGTTTTCAATCAATGTTGGAGGCGCAAAATGCAGCCGGTCGAATTCAAGGATCTGCCGGATCTCGTGGGTCAGGAAACCGGAGTATCCGACTGGCTTGAAATCACCCAGGATCGCGTCAACCTGTTCGCCGACGCCACCGGCGACCACCAGTGGATCCACGTCGACGTCGAGCGCGCCAACCGCGAAATGGGCGGCCCCATCGCCCACGGCTACCTGACCCTGTCGCTGATCCCGTTCCTGTCCAGCGGCCTGATGCCGGTGAACGGCGTTTCCCGCGGCATCAACTACGGCTCCGACAAGGTTCGCTTCACCAACATGGTCCGCATCGGTAAGCGCGTGCGCTTGCGCCAGAAGCTGATCGGCGTGGAGCCCAAGGCCGGCGGCCTGCAGATCAAGAACGAATGCACCATCGAGATCGAAGGCGAAGACCGCCCCGCCTGCATCGCCGAAACCATCTCGATCCTCTACGGGGCGTAGGGGAGGCTTGGCCCCAATCCTTCCCCCGCAAGCGGCTAGGGGATGCACACATCTCGTCATTAGCTGTCTGCGGGGCTTTGAGCGGTCCTTCTCCCCTTGCGGGAGAAGGTGTCTGCGAAGCAGACGGATGAGGGGTCGCGCCAGCGATTGCCGATTAGCGTCAGCAGCTTAGCCCGACAGGTCTCGTCGACCCCTCATCCGACCCGCTGCGCGGGCCACCTTCTCCCGCAGGGGGAGAAGGGAGAGGAGGGGTGGCCACAGTCATCTCCCTTCTCCCGCAGGGGAAGAAGGGAGAGGAGGGGTGGCCACAGTCATCTCGTAACACGCTGGAATCTTGGGCGTTTCTGAGATGTGTGAATCGCCTAGCCATAGTCACGGGGGAAGAAGAGAAGGCCTACCGCTCCACCGCCGCCGAATCCGCCGTGGCCGTCACCGGCACGCCCATCGGGTT
Source organism: Caulobacteraceae bacterium (assembly GCA_036384135.1). Lineage (GTDB taxonomy): Bacteria > Pseudomonadota > Alphaproteobacteria > Caulobacterales > Caulobacteraceae > Acaudatibacter. The sequence continues at coordinate 11,173 of DASVMY010000189.1, forward strand.
GGTGGATTCGGGCGGCTGGTCCGCCGGCCGTTTGCCCGGCGGGATGTCGAGCAGGCTCAGGGTTTCGCGGATGTAGCGGGCCTGGGTGACGATGCCGATCTGTAGCGACTGGCTGCCCAGCTCCACTTCCTGGGTCAGGATGCCGGCCACGAAGGGCTGGGCCTCGTTGTCGGCGCCGTCGCGCCGGTGCAGGCCGCGGGCGGTGTAGACGGGGCCGCCCGAATTGCCCGGGAAGACGTTGAAGTCCAGCAGGAAGGTCGGGAACGCCGTCGAGGGCGTCAGCGGATAGGAGGCCACCCGCCCCGACCGCAGGATCGGAAAGCCGGCGGTGTTCGACGAAAGGCCCTTGGGGAATCCCAGCGCCATCATCTCGTCGCCGGGGCCCAGCTGGTAATTATTGAAGGTGTCCTCGCTGGCCAGCCACTTCATCGGGATCGCCGACTTGGCGAACTCCGCCGGGGCGCTGATGGCGATGGCCGCCACGTCGCGCGAGCCGTGGTGGGTCCATAGCTCCCGGCCGCCGGGCGCGCGGATGGTGATGGTCTGGGGGGCGTAGCGCCAGGTGCCATCGGCGTTCTCGATCCGATAGCCGATGGTGGCCTGTTCGCCGGGCATCTTGTCGAAGACGTGGTTGGCCGTAACCAGGATCGTCCGCGGCCTGCCGTCGGCCGTCGGATCGGAGATCAGGAAACCGGTCCCCACCGTGCGCTTGCCGTGCCCGATCGGCTGTTCGAGCTGAACAGTGGCTCCGATCAAGTCTACGGACATGTCGATCGCCATCGACGTCCCCCAACCCCGTCAGATCACGAAGCGTGATCGGTTCTGTAGGTTTGGAGCCGGGTGAGGGCGGATTACTGGCGCCCGCCTTTGCTCACCCCACTCCGGTGTATTCTCAAGATGCGCTGAGCATTTGACCAAATCCTTAGCGACGCACAAGCTGCCCACATGCCGCACCGCAAACTTGCCCTTATCACCGGCGCCTCGGCGGGGATGGGAGCAGCGTTTGCACGCGCATACGCCGCAAAAGGCCTCGATTTGGCCCTCGTGGCCCGCCGCGCGGACCGTCTGGAGGCCCTGGCGGGCGAATTGAGCGCCGCACACGGGATCGAGGTCCAGGTTATCTGCGCTGACCTGTCGCGGTACGGAATCGAGTCGGAGATCCTGGCGGCGGTGGCCGAGCGGGGCCGTCATGTGGATGTGTTGGTCAACAACGCCGGCTTTTCCATTCCCCAGAGCTTCGCCGCCGTGCCGTGGGCTGATCAGCGTGACTTCCTGATGACCCTGGTGGTCAGCGCCTGTGGCCTGGCGCACGGAGTGATCGGCGGCATGGTGGAGCGTGGCGGCGGCTCGATCATCAGTGTCGCCTCCATGGCCGCCTTCTCGCCGGGCGCCGCCGGCCACAGCCTCTATCCGGGCGCCAAGACCCTGGCGGTGAAGTTCTGCCAGGCCCTGGACGCGGAGTACCGCGGCGCCGGGATCAAGGTCACCGCCCTGTGCCCCGGCTTCGTGAAGACCGAGTTCGCCGCCGCCAACGGCACCCAGCACCTGATGGATCAGGCGCCGCGCCTGTTCTGGCAGTCGGCGGAGGCGGTGGTGGCCATCGCCATCCGCGCCAACGAGAAGGGCAGGGTGGTGGTCGTGCCGGGGTGGCATAACCAGGCGGCTGCAATCTTCCTGAGATATCTGCCTGAACCATGGGTGTCGGCGGCGGTGCGGGCCGGATCGGCCAAATACCATCTGGACTGAGAACTGGAGAAACGGGGGGACACATGGCTTCGCACTTCGACGTGGTGATCATCGGTTCGGGCGCTGGCGGCGCCACCCTGGCCCAGCGCCTGGCGCCAACCGGCAAGTCGATCCTGATCCTGGAACGCGGCGAGCACCTGCCCCGCGAGGCCGAGAACTGGAGCCCCAAGGCGGTGTTCATCCGGCACCGCTACCGCACCCAGGAAAAGTGGTTCGACCGCCACGGCCATCCCTTCACCCCCAACACCCACTACTGGGTCGGCGGCAACACCACCTTCTACGGCGCCGCCCTGATGCGGCTGAAGAAGCGCGACTTCGAGGACGTGCAGCACAAGGGCGGCCTCTCGCCGGCCTGGCCGATCTCGCTGGCCGACCTGGCGCCCTACTACACCGAGGCCGAGAAGCTCTGGCAGGTGCATGGAACCCGCGGCGGCGATCCCACCGAGAACGGCGACGAGCCGCCGTACTTCTATCCCGCCGTCTCGCACGACCCCGGCATCGCCCTGCTCAAGGGCCATTGGGAGAACCAGGGCTGGCATCCCTTCAGCCTGCCGCTGGGGGTCAAGCTGGACCAGGCCCATCCGGTCACCTCCGCCTGCATCAAGTGCAAGACCTGCGGCGGCTATCCCTGCCTGCTGCGCGCCAAGTGCGACGCCCGCACCATCGCGGTTGAGCCGCTGCTGAACCAGGCTAACGTCACCCTGCTGCCGGGGCGCAAGGCGGTGCGGCTGGAGACCGATCCGACCGGCAAGACCGTCACCAAGGTGGTCTGCCAGACGCAGCATGGCGAAGAGACCTGGACCGGCGACATCGTCGTGGTCGCCGCCGGCGCGGCCAACACCGCCGCCCTGCTGCTGGGCTCGCACAGCCCGGCCCACCCCAACGGCCTGGCCAATGGCTCCGACCAGGTGGGGCGCAACTACATGTTCCATACCCTCACCGCGATGGTCTCCATGACCACCGCCCATTGCGACATCACCTTCCCCAAGACCCTGGCGGTGAACGACTTCTACTGGAAGGACCCGCGCGGCGGCTTCGACTACCCCATGGGCCACATCCAGCTGTTGGAATACATGAGCGGCCAGACCCTGGAGGGCGAGATTTCCGACTGGCTGTCCCCCGCCCTGGTGCCGGACATCTTCTCCGGCGCCCTGGCCGAGCGGATGCTGTCGATGCTGGTGATCTCCGAGGACCTGCCCTCGCCGGACAACCGGGTGAAGCTCGGCCAGGACGGCCGTATCACCCTCGATTATCAGCACAACAACCTGGAAGGCCACGAACGGCTGGTGAAGACCCTGGACGCCTCATTGGACGGCTTCGTCGACCGCAAGCACCCGATCAGCGAACACCACTTCCAGCTCAGCTCCCTGCTGCCCCTCTACGGCACCGCCCACCAGTGCGGCACGGTGCGCTTCGGCAAGGACCCGCAAAGCTCGGTCCTGGACCCGAACAACAAGGCCCACGAACTCGACAACCTCTACGTCGTCGACACCTCCTTCTTCGTCACCGCGGCGGCGGTGAACCCGACCCTGACCACGGTGGCCAACGCCATGCGCGTCGGGGATCATCTGATCGAACGGCTGGGGGCGAGGGCGGGGGTGGCCTAAGGTTCTCCGCTCTTCACACCACTGTCATCCCGGAAAGGCGCTCTGGCGCCTTATCCGGGGCCGCCGCAGGCTCGGTCGCTCGCCGCCGTCGGCGCTTCCGGCGGTCCCGGATCTGCGCGGCTTCGCCGCTCCGTCCGGGATGACAGCGGGGAGTGCTCACACCAACGGCTTCATCTCCCCCAGCAGCGTCGGGATCAGCTCGCTGACGGTTGGGTGGATGTGCATCGTCCGCTGGATCACCGTGTAGGGCGCCCCCGCGGCCATCACGTCCAGCAGGCAATGGATCGCCTCGTCACCCTCGATGCAGAAGAGCGCCGCGCCCAGGATTCGCTTGGTCCGCGCGTCCGCCAGCACCTTCATGAAGCCGGTGGTCTCGCCCCGTTCCCTGGCCCGGCCCACGCGGGTCATGGGCATGACGCCGATCAGGGCCGGGCGGCCGGACGCGCGCACCTGCGTCTCGCTTAGGCCGATGCGGGCCAGGGGCGGGTCGGTGAAGAGGGCGTAGACCGGGATGCGGTCGCTCAAGCCGCGCGGATCGTCCTCCAGCAGGTTGGCGGCGACGATCTCGAAGTCGTTATAGGAGGTGTGGGTAAAGGCGCCGTGGCCGTTGACATCGCCCATGGCCCAAACCCCTTGCGCGCTTGTGCGCAGCTGGTCGTCGACCTTGATGAAGCCGTGATCGTCCAGGGCGACGCCCCCGGCCGCCAGGTCCAAGGCCTCGACGTTGGGCTTGCGCCCCACCGCCAGTAGCAGGTGGCTGCCCTCGATCGACAGGGGCTCGCCGTCCGCGGTGATCGACAGGGTCAGGCCGCCGTCCGTCTTCGCAACGGCGAAGTCCCGCGCATCGACGATGACCCCGATATCCTCGGCCTCCAGCATCTGCCGCACCGCCTGGGAGATCTCCGGATCTTCCCGCGCGATCAGTCGGTCCGCGTACTCCACCACCGTCACCCGGGAGCCGAAGCGCCGGTACATCTGGGCGAACTCCAGCCCGATATAGCTGCCGCCGGCGATGATCAGGTGCTGGGGCAGGACATCGACGCCCATCATCTCGATGTTGGTCAGGAACGGTGCGCCGCCATCTCGCGCCCAGTCCGGTCGCGCCCAGTCCGGGACTATCGGCCGCCCGCCGGTGTTGATGAACACCTGGTCGGCGGTGAGCGTCTCGCCGTTCACCTGAAGCTGGCGCGGGCCGGTGAAGCGCGCCTCGCCCTTGATCCAGGTGAGGTTCTCCGTGCCCTCCACCCACCGCTCCAGCCCGCCGATCGAGGCGTTCACGACTTGGTCCTTGCGGGCCTTCACCGCCGCCATGTCGACCCGGACCTCGCCGCCCAGGACCACGCCATAGTCGGCGGCCACACGGGCCTGGTGCGCGACGCGGGCGCTGGCCACCAGGGTCTTGGTAGGGATGCAGCCGTCGTTGACGCAGGTGCCGCCGAGCCCCCGCCGCTCGATCAGCGCCACCTTGCGGCCGGCCTTGGCCAGGCGCACGGCCAGGAAGGGCCCGGACTGGCCGGCTCCGATGACGACGGCGTCGAAATGCCTGGCCATGAGGCCTCCCGTAAGGCGATTGGATGCTCAGGCCAGAATGCCGCCGTCCCCACGGCAATGGAAATGCGCTGGCGGCAAAACAGCGATGCGCTCAGCCTATGACGGACTACCCCGCGTCCCCGCCCATGGCCTGGATGATCCTCCATTCCTTGTCCTCGATCGGCGTCACCGACAGGCGGAACTGCCGCAGCATGGTCATGCCGGCGAGGTCGCGATTGGTCTTCAGCTGGGCCAGGCTCACCGGTCGGGGCATGGCCCGCACCGGCTCGAACTCCACGGCCACGAACCGCCCCGTCTGATCGGTGGGGTCGATGAAGGCTTCCTTGGACACCCGCGCGATGCCGACGATGCTGAGGTCCACCTGCGAATGGTAGAAGAACGCCAGCTGGCCCACCCGCATGGTCCGCAGGTAGATCGCCGCCTGGTTGTTGCGCACGCCGTCCCAGTTGGTGCGCTTGTCCCGCTGCAGGTCGGCGAAGGAATATTTGGTCGGCTCCGACTTCACGAGCCAGTGGGTGGCGGTGGTTTCCATGCGTGCTCCCTTCGATACCCGTCGATACCCTGACCTAGCGCAACCGGGCGGCGTGACCAAAGCTTAACGCAACGGCGTCTTGCGGGCGGCCAGGGGCCGGGTCTTAATGCTGCTTAGATGAGCGGTGCGCCGTCGACCCCGACGAGCGGCCCCCGACAGCGGAGGCGGCCATGGCCGATGGATCCCCCAAACTGGCCGAAGAGTCCCGCGCCAGGGCCTACGCCACCCCGCTGGACCAGTTTCACGTCGCCGACATCGAGCTGTTCCGCACCGACACCCACTGGCCCTGGTTCGAGCGCCTGCGCCGCGAGGACCCGGTGCACTACACAGCCGAAAGCGAGTACGGCCCCTATTGGTCGGTGACCAAGTACGAGGATATCGTGGCGGTGGACGGCAACCACGCCGTCTTCTCCTCCGACTCCGAGATCGGCGGCATCACCATCTTCGACGGCATGGAGCCGCGCGAGCGCACCAGCTTCATCTCCCTGGACCCTCCCGACCACGACGCCCAGCGCAAGGTGGTCACGCCGATGTTCACCACCGCCAGCATCGCCGCCATGGAACCCCTGATCCGGGAGCGGGCGGCCAAGATCCTGGACGAGCTGCCGGTGGGCGAGACCTTCGACTTCGTCGACAAGGTCTCCATCGAACTGACCAGCCAGATGCTGGCCACCCTGTTCGACTTCCCCTTCGAGGAGCGGCGCCTGTTGCCGCGGTGCTCGGACCTGCTGATCGGCTTCGACCCCAACGCCTCGCCGGAAGACGAGATGAAGCGCCAGGGCGAGATGTACTTCACCCTCACCAAGTTCACCGAACTGTGGAACCAGCGGGCCGACACCGCCCCCGGCAACGACCTGATCTCGATGCTGGCGCACAACGACGCCACCCGCAAAGACAACGATCCAATGCGCTACATCGGCAACCTAATCCTGCTGATCGTGGCCGGCAGCGACACCACCCGCCACTCGATCAGCGGTGGCCTGCTGGCGCTTAACCGCAACCCCGACGCCTACGCCCGCCTGCGCGCCAATCCCGAGCTGCTGGCCAGCGCCGTGCCGGAGATCATCCGCTGGCAGAGCCCCGTGGCCCACATGCGCCGCACCGCCCTGGCCGACGCCGTGGTCGGCGGCAAGCATATCCGCAAGGGCGAGAAGGTGATCATGTGGTACGTCTCGGGCAACCGCGACGAGACCGCGATCGAAAACCCCGACGCCTTCATCATCGACCGCGAGCGGCCCCGCCAGCACGTCGCCTTCGGCTTCGGCATCCACCGCTGCGTCGGCAGCCGCCTGGCGGAGATGCAGCTGCGCGTGGTCTGGGAAGAGATGCTCAAGCGCTTCAGCTTCATCGAGATCACCGGCGAGCCGACCCGCATGAAGAACAACTTCGTCAAGGGCTTTGAGGCCATGCCGGCGCGGGTGCATCTGTAGGGGGGCTCCCTTCCTCTCCCACCGTCATCCCGGAAAGCCGCCAGAGCGGCTTATCCGGGACTGCGGCAAGCGCCGGCGCCCTCCGTCATTCGATCCATCGGCGTTTCCGGCGGTCCCGGATAAGCGCTGCGCGCTTTCCGGGATGACAGCGTTGGACGGGGTTAGGTTGTGATCGTGGAGTTCGACTACGCATTGCCGCCGCCCGAATTCCGAGCGCATATTGCCGCTGATAACAGAGGCCGCGCCGTCAGAGCGGGGTCCTGCCGCGGAGGTTGTCATGGCTGAAGGTTCGGTGCGGGTGGCGCAGGACGCCGCCTTGGCGGAGGCGAGGGCCAAGGCCCACGCCACGCCCCTGGAAGACTTCCACGTCGGCGATCCGGAACTGTTCCGCACCAACATCCACTGGCCCTGGTTCGAACGCCTGCGCGCCGAGGCGCCGGTGCACTTCTGCAAGGACAGCGAGTTTGGTCCCTACTGGTCGATCACCCGCTACAACGACATCATGGCCGTGGACACCAACCACGGAGTGTTCTCCTCGGACTCGGCGCTGGGCGGCATCACCATCCGCGACGCGAGGCCAGAGTTGCGCCGGCCCAGCTTCATCGCCATGGACCCGCCCAAGCACGACGCCCAGCGCAAGACCGTCAGCCCCATCGTCTCGCCCAGTAACCTGGCCACCATGGAGCCGATCATCCGCGAGCGGGCGGGGCGCATCCTCGACAGCCTGCCGGTGGGCGAGACCTTCAACTGGGTGGACCGGGTATCCATCGAACTGACCACCCAGATGCTGGCCACCCTGTTCGACTTCCCCTTCGAGGAGCGGCGCAAGCTCACCTACTGGTCCGACATTGCCACCACCCAGCCCCTGCCCGGCGCCCTGGTGGAGACCGAGGACGACAAGCAGGAGATCCTCAAGGACTGCCTGAACTACTTCCTGCGGCTGTGGAACGAGCGGGTGAACGCCCCGCCCACCGGCGACCTGGTGTCGATGATGGCGCACAGCGACTCGACCCGGAACATGACCCACGACGAATATCTGGGGAACATCATCCTGCTGATCGTCGGCGGCAACGACACCACCCGAAACTCCATCTCCGGCGGCCTCTACGCCCTGAACCAGTTCCCCGAGCAGTACGCCAAGCTGCGCGCCAACCCGGGCATGGTCACCAACATGGTGCCCGAGATCGTCCGCTGGCAGACACCCCTGGCCCACATGCGCCGCACCGCCCTGGAGGACATCGAGGTCGGCGGCCAGACCGTCCGCAAGGGCGACAAGGTGGTGATGTGGTACGTCTCGGGCAACCGCGACGAGACGGCGATCGAAAACCCCGACGCCTTCATCATCGACCGGCCGCGGCCGCGCCAGCACCTGTCGTTCGGTTTCGGCATCCACCGCTGCGTCGGCAACCGCCTGGCCGAGCTGCAGCTGAAGATCGTCTGGGAAGAGATCCTCAAACGCTGGTCCCACATCGAGGTGATGGACGAGCCCACCCGCGTCCGCTCCAGCTTCGTGAAGGGCTACGAGACCCTGCCGGTGCGGATCGTCGGCTAACAAACTAAAGGCACCCACCGCGCCAATATATATTCCCCTTTGCGCCGCTCGGGCTTAGCCTGGGGGCATGACGCATCGCATCGACCTCTATTTCTCCTTTCGCAGCCCCTATTCCTACCTGATCACCCCGCAGCTGGAGGTCCTGCGCCAGCGCTACGACCTGGCCATCGACCTGAAGGTGGTGCGGCCCATCGCCGTGCGGATCCCTGGCTTCTTCAAGCAGGTGAACCCGCTCTGGCCGCCCTATCTGGCCCGCGACACCTGGCGGATCGCGCAGCGCCTGGGCATCCCCTACCGCTGGCCCAGGCCCGACCCGATCATCATGGACATGGCTTCCGGCGAGGTGGCGGCCCAGCAGCCCTACATCATGGGCGTCAGCCGCATGGGTGCGGCGGCCCAGGAGGCCGGCCGCGGCTTCGAGTTCGCGCGCGAGGCTAGCAGAGCCATCTGGTCCGGCGCCGTCGAGAACTGGCACGAAGGCGACCACCTGGCCCTGGCCGCCGCCGCCGCCGGCCTGCCGGCCTCCCTGGCCGCCGAGGACCTGTCGCGCTTGGACGCCATCATCGAACAGAACGAGGCCGCCCAGACCGCCGCCGGCCACTGGGGCGTGCCCCTGATGGTCTTCAACGGCGAACCCTTCTTCGGCCAGGACCGCCTCGAGGACATTGTCTGGCGGATGCGCGGGGCGGGGTTGGAGGAGCGGTAGGGAGAGGGCCGGCGCAGCGGCTCTGCGCGCCCTCCGTCACTCACGCCGGCTGCAGCAAATCCCACCGGTTCCCCCAGGGGTCCTCGAACACCGCCACGGTCCCATAGGGCTCGCGCCGCGGCGTCTCCAGGAACCGCACCCCGGCGGCCGTCATCCGCGCCGCGTCGCGCTCGAAGTCGTCGGTGTGCAGGAACAGGAACACCCGCCCGCCGGCCTGGCGTCCCACGGCCGCTTCCTGTTCGGGCCCGACCGCCTTGGCCAGCAGCAGGCCGGGGCCGTCCTGGCGGGCGCAGACCGTCACCCAGCGCTTGCCGGCGCCCATGTCGCTGTCTGCGGTCAGGTGGAAGCCCAGCACATCGGTGAAGAAGGCAATCGCCTCGTCGTAGTCGCGCACCAGGAATGTCGTCAGGGCGACGGTGCGGGTGGGCTTGGCGATATCGGGGGAAGTCATGGAAGCCGCTGCGATCCTGTGGAGGAGAGCGAAGCATTCCTGGGGGAGTCTTGGATCTGGAGCAAGAGGTCCCGTCACAGAGGGACCCGGAGCCTCGGGCAAGGGCGCCGAGGGTGGGAGGCGGCGGCCGAATTGACCGCCCGCCGCCTCCCGATACTCGAAACTACTTCTTCGCGGCCGTGTCGGCGGAAGAAGCGGCCGGGGCCATGGCCGAAGAGTCGGCGGCCGAGGTGGCCGGAGTCGTGGCGGACGTGTCAGCGGCCGAAGCGGCCGGGGTCGCGTCGGCAGCGGCCGATTCAGCGGGCTTCTTGTTGCAAGCAGCGGTGAAGCCGAGGGCCAGAACGGCCGCGGCGGTCAGGGCGATTTTCATGGTGCGCATTCGCGTCTCCTAGGGATCCCCGCGCGATTCAGCCCGCACGGCGAGTCTCACCTTAGCGTGGCCTCGCGACTTTGTGAACAGCCCGTGAGCGTGTTTGGTCGATCAGGCCGCGCCGGCGGGTTTTCAGACCAGAGCGGAGGGGGCCAGGCCCAGCTCTTTCAGTAGCGGTTCGGCGTAGTCGATGCGGCCCGTGCGGGTCTTCGGGTCACCCGACGCCAGCTGGTAGACCGCCTCGGCGATGTACTCGATCGGCTGCACCCGGTCCTTGGTCCGTTCGTTGATCAAGCCATGCACGGCCACGCCTGGCGTCGCCACCAGGCCGGGCGAAACCACGTTGACGGCCACCCCGTCCTCATGGACTTCCGAGGCCAGGCCGGTGGTGAAACGCTCCAGCGCCGCCTTGCACATGCCGTACACCGTGCCACCCCGCGAACCGGCCTGGTAGGGCTGTCTGGGATGCAGTCCGGCCCCGGAGGAGATGTTCACGATCCAGCCGCTGTGGCGCTCCCTCATGCCCGGCAGGACCAGCTGCGCTAGGTGGAAGGGGGCGTAGACCTGCACCTCCATCATCAGCTTGAAGCGCTTTTCCGGGAACTCCGTCACCGGCATGAAGTAGGTGATGGCGGCGTTGTTCACCAGGATGTCGATGGGGCCGAACGCGGCTATCGCTTCCTCCACCAGGGCCTCGCGCTCCGACGCCACCGCCAGGTCGGCCTTGATCAGCCGGGCTTGGCCGCCGGCCTTGTTGATCCGGTCCACCGTTGCGGCCAGGGCGCCGGGCAGGCGGCTGTCGCCTTCCTCCACCGTGCGGGCCGAGACGATAACCTTGGCGCCTTCCATGGCCAGGCGGGTGGCGATGGCCTCGCCGATGCCGCGGCTGGCGCCGGTGACCAGGGCGACCTTGCCCTTCAAAGTTCCATTGGGATCGATGCGCGCTTCACTCATGGGGTTTCCTCAAAATGCGTTCTTATGAATGGCGCGACCCTCCCGCCTTTCCGGCGCGGCGGCAAGCCGGCTGCAAGCTGAACTTACAGCCCGCATGACCGAAGCTTCAGAGGCGCGATTGCGTAGGGCTGCTATGCATTTATGGCCCTTGCCATTCCGATGCGGAAAAGGGTTCTTGGGCGCTGCTGAAAACCTGACGGAGGCGTCAGGATCAACGATTGGGAGACGCCGCTCTTGACCGCCGACACCCTGGGTCCGCCGCGCAAGAGCTTGCCGCTGTCGGTGGCGCTTCCCTTCTCCCTGCCGGCCCTTCCGCTGACGGCGCTCGGGTTTGCGATGTTCATCTCCCTGGCCCCCTATTTCGCCAGCCACCTGGGCGTCAGCCTGGCCACCGTTGGGCTGGCCTTCACCATCGTGCGGTTCTGCGACATGGGGGTGGACGTGGGGCTGGGCGCGGTCATGGACCGCACGCGCTCGCCGCTTGGCCGCTATCGCCTGTGGATGATGATCGGCGCGCCGGTCATGATGCTGGGCTGCTACCAGCTGTTCATGGCGCCGGTGGGGATTGGGCTGTGGTACCTCGTCCCCTGGCTGCTGGTGCTCTATTTCGGCTGGTCGATCCTGAACCTGGCCCATCCCGCCTGGGGCGCGACCCTGGCCACCCACTACGACGCCCGCTCGCGGCTCTTCGGCGTGCTGTCGGCGGTAGGCGTGCTGGGGGCCTGCGCCGTCGTCCTCATCCCGATCGTCGGCAGCAAGCTGGGACTGAAGAACGGCCAGGCCGTGCCCGCCATGGGCTGGTTCATCATCGTGGCCCTGCCGATCACCGTCGCCATCGCCGCCGCCCGCACGCGCGAGACGATCGCGGTCGACGTCAAGGCGCAGAAGCTGCGGCTGCGCGACTACCTCGAACTGATCATCAAGCCGGACCTGATGCGGTTGGTGCTGGCCCAGACCTGCCTGACCCTGGGCCCCGGCTGGATGAGCGCGCTGTATCTGTTCTATTTCAAGGACGGCCGCGGCTTCGACGAGCCCCATGCCTACGGCCTGCTGTTTATCTACATCGTGGCCGGCGTCTGCGGGGCGCCCACCACGGCCTGGCTGGCGACACGGTTCAACAAGCACCGCGCGTTGATGGCCGCCACCACGGCCTATTCCCTGGGCCTGTGCACCGTCGTCTTCTTGCCCAGGGGCAATCTGCTGGCCACCATACCGGTGATGTTCTGGTGCGGGTTTATGGCTTCGGGTTTCGACCTGATGATCCGGGCCATGCTGGCGGACGTGGGCGACGAAGTGCGCCTTGAGAAGGGCCGGGAGCGGATCAGTCTGATCTACGCCATGAACGGCTTGGCGGCGAAGGTGGCGGCGGCGGTCCAGCTCGCCATCACCTACCCCCTGCTCCAGCAGCTTGGCTACAAGGCCAAGGAGGGCGTCGCCAACACCCCGCAGGCGATCCACAACCTCGAGATCTCCTTCATCGTGGGGCCTATCATCTTCGTGATGCTGGGCGGCGCCTGCGTGATCGGCTGGCGCCTGGACGCCCGCAAACACGCCCACATCCGCCGCCAGCTCGAGGAACGCGACGCCCTTTACGACGAGACCCCGGTCGTGGAGACCCTGACCGGCCACGCGGGCCACGTGGTCCTGGCCAAGGCGGACTGAGGGGGGCCCCGGCTGCCTTCTCTTCCCCCGAAGGGGGATGGGACTTCGGCCGTCCGCCACAAACCCAGGTCGACTTTACCGTCCCTAAGCCCGCGCCCCGACGTAGGGGCTGACTAGGCCCAGGGGCACCGCGGTGGAGTTCTTCACCGCGCGGATGACGATGCGGCTTTCGATATTGGAGACTAGGCCCAGCGACAGGATCTTGTCGCGCAGGAAGTCGTCGAAGGCGTGCATGTCGCGGGTGACGATGCGCAGTTCGTAGTCGGCGGCGCCGGTGACCGTGGCGCATTGCACCACTTCGGGCCAGCGCTTCACCGACTGCTCGAAGGTCTCGAGGTTTTCCTTGGTCGGCAGGCTGAGCTTGACCGTGCAATAGACCTCGAAGTCGAGACCCAGTTTCTCGCGGTCGAGGATGGTGACGCGGCGCTGGATGACGCCCTCGTCTTCCAGCCGTTTGATGCGCCGCCAGCACGGGCTGGATGACAGCCCGACGCGCTCGGCGATCTCGGCGACCGACAGTCCGGCGTCGTGCTGGATGAGGTCGAGGATTTTCGCGTCTACCGCGTCCAGAAGTTCGGACAAGAATTGGTCCTCCGAGGGCTATTTCGCGCACGCCCCTTGCCCTAAAAGGGCGAAATACGGGCACGGCTTTGGCAAGCGTTTTCCGGGTGCTTATATATTCTTGCGGCGGCGAGAGCCAGTCCGAAGGGAAGGATTTTTCAATGCGCCATGCCGATGTGACCCTTGACGACAAATATGTGCTCGAAAGTGGTCGGGTTTTCATCACCGGTGTGCAGGCGCTGCTGCGGGTCATGCTGGATCAGCGCCGCCTGGACGCCCGCGCGGGGCTGAAGACGGCGGGATTCGTTTCAGGCTATCGCGGCTCGCCCCTGGGCGGGCTGGACCAGCAGGCGCATCGGGCGGGCAAATGGCTGGACCAGCGCAATGTGGTGTTCAAGGAGGGCCTGAACGAGGATCTGGCCGCCACGGCGGTATGGGGCAGCCAGCAGGCCAACCTGTTCCCCGGCGCCCTCTACGACGGCGTGTTCGGCATGTGGTACGGCAAGGCGCCGGGCGTCGACCGCACCGGCGACGCCTTCAAACACGCCAACTTCGCCGGGACCTGGGGCAAGGGCGGTGTGCTGGCGGTGGCCGGTGACGATCATGCCTGCAAGTCCTCGACCCTGCCCTCGCAGTCGGAGTTCGCCTTCCAGGACTTCGAGATGCCGGTGCTGGCGCCCACCGACGTGCAGGAGGTGCTGGACCTGGGCCTGGCCGGCTATGCCATGTCGCGGTTCAGCGGCCTGTGGGTGGGGCTGATCGCGCTCGCCGACACCATGGACAGCGGGGCGACCATCGACGTGTCTCTGGACCGGCACCGGTTCGTGATCCCCGAGGGCTTCTCCCTGCCGCCGGGCGGCCTTGGCATCCGGCTGAAGGACCAGCCGATGGACAAGGAGCGGCGCCTGCGCCTGTTCAAGATCCCCGCCGCCCTGGCTTTCGCCAAGGCCAACCGCATCGACCGCGCTATCCTGACCTCATCGCGCCCGCGCCTGGGCATCGCCGCCCACGGCCAGGCCTGGAAGGATGTGCTCGAAGCCCTGTCGGCCATGGGCATCGGCCTGGACGAGGCGGCAAGCCTGGGGGTGTCGCTCTACAAGGTGGGCATGCCCTGGCCGCTGGAGCCCACCGGCCTGCGCGCCTTTGCCCGCGGCCTGGAGACCCTGATGGTGGTGGAGCACAAGCGCCCGCTGCTGGAGACCCAGGCCCGCGCCGCCCTTTACGACCTGCCCGCCCACGCCCAGCCCAAGGTGATCGGCAAGGTGGACGAGCACGGCCATCCGCTGCTCTCGGACCTGGGCTCGCTGTCGGTGGCGGAGGTGGCGCTGGCCATCGCCGACCGCCTGCAGCCCGGGCCGCACATGGAGCGGGTGAACGCCTACCTCGACCGGGTGTCCGCCGCCGGCGTCGCCGCCGTCAGCCTGGGCGCCGACCAGATCCGCAAGCCCTATTTCTGCTCGGGCTGTCCGCACAACACCTCCACCCGCCTGCCGGAGGGCTCCCGCGCCCTGGCGGGGATCGGCTGCCACTACATGGCCAGCTTCTCTGACCCGCAGACGGACCTCACCAGCCACATGGGCGGGGAGGGGCTCTCCTGGGCCGGGGCCAGTCCGTTCACCAGCGAGAAGCACGTCTTCGTCAACCTGGGCGATGGCACCTACAGCCACTCCGGCTCCTTGGCGATCCGCGGCTCGATCGCCATGGGCAGCCACATCACCTACAAGCTGCTCTTCAACGACGCCGTCGCCATGACCGGCGGACAGCCCACCGAGAGCGGCTTCACCGTCGCCCAGATCACCCGCCAGCTGGCCTCCGAGGGCGTGACGCGCACCGTCATCGTCGCCGCTGAGCCGGAGCGCTATGAGGCGGTTGCCGACCTGGCCCCCGGCGTCGTGGTTCACCCGCGCGAGGACTTGATCCCGGTGCAGGAGGAGTTGCGCGAGGTTCCCGGCGTCACCGTGCTGATCTACGACCAGGTCTGCGCCAACGAGCGGCGTCGGCGCCGCAAGCGCGGGAGCGCGCCCAAGTCGGACAAGCGCGTCTTCATCAACCCCCTGGTCTGCGAAGGCTGCGGCGATTGTTCCGCCGTCAGCCACTGCGTCTCCATCGAGCCGCTGGAAACCGAGTTCGGCCGAAAGCGCAAGATCGACCAGTCCACCTGTAACCAGGACTTCTCCTGCGTGAACGGCTTCTGCCCGTCCTTCGTGACCCTGGAGGGGGCGCAGAACGCCCAGGCCACCGCCCTGCCGGCGCTCACCGCCGATTCCACGCCGCTGCCGCAGATCGAAGCCTTCGAGGGGGTGAAGAACATCATCTTCACCGGCATCGGCGGCACCGGGGTGACCACCACCGCCTCGATCCTGGGCATGGCGGCGCACATCGACGGCCACGCCGCCTCGGTGGTCGACATGACCGGCTTGGCGCAAAAAGGCGGAGCGGTGTTCAGCCACGTGCGCATCGGCGAGACCGAGGACACCCCCATCGGCGGCCGCGTGCCCGCCGCCAGCGCCCATGTGCTGATCGCGTGCGATCTGTTGGTGGCGGCAGGCCCCGAGGCCCTGGCCCTCTACGCCAAAGACCGCACCCGCGCGGTGGGCAACGGCGACTTCCAGCCGACGGCCGATTTCGTCACCAACCGCGACGTGCGCTTCGACGCCGGGGCGATGTCGCGGCGGCTGACTGGGGCGTGCAAGGACTATGACGCCATCCCGGCGGTGGCCATGGCCGAGCGCAAGCTGGGCGACGCCATCTACGCCAACATGATGATGCTGGGTTTCGCTTGGCAGAAGGGCTTCGTGCCGGTTTCCAGCCGCGCCCTCTACCGCGCCATCCGGCTGAACGGCGCGGCGGTGGAGGAGAACCTACAGGCGTTCGAACTGGGCCGCATCGCCGCCCACGACCCCTCGACCCGGGGGGCGGAGGAGGCGCCGAAGGTGGCGGTGAAGTCCCTGGACGAGTTGATCGCCCACCGCGCCGGCGAGCTTACGGCCTATCAGGACGCCGCCTACGCCAAGCGCTATCTGGACCGGATCGCCAAGGTGCGGGCGGCCGAGACCGCGGCAGGCGGCGGCGAGGCCCTGACGCGCGCAGCAGCGACCAACCTCTACAAGCTGATGGCCTACAAGGACGAGTACGAGGTGGCGCGGCTCTATTCCGACGGACGGTTCGCGGCGGCCCTCGGCCAGACCTTCAAGGGCGGCAAGGCCAAGGTGTTGCTCTCGCCGCCCCTGCTGGCGGCCAAGGGGCCGGACGGCAAGCCGAAGAAGATCGCCTTCGGCGGCTGGATGCTGTCGGCGGGCTTCCCCGCCCTGGCGAGGCTGAAGGGTCTGCGCGGCGGGCCGCTGGACGTGTTCGGCTACAGCGCCGAGCGGCGGATGGAACGCAAGCTGGCGGCGGACTACGAGGCGGGGCTGGACCGGATCGTCGCGGAGCTGACGGCGCAGAAGCTGCCCCTGGCGGTGAAGATCGCCCAGGTTCCCGACCAGATCCGCGGGTTCGGCCACGTGAAGGACGCGTCGGTGGGTCCGGCCAAGGCGGCCGAGGCGAAGCTTTGGGGGGAGTGGGAAAAGGCCTGACCCCACACACCGTCACCCCGGCCGCAGCGAAGCAGAGAGCCGGGGCCGGACGGGCCGATTCCAAGACGACATCCAGCGAGGAGCCGGCGTGGACGGCCCCGGGTCAGCACCGCTCTGCGGCTCCGCCCGGGGTGACGGGATAATCCCTATTGCACCGCCGCCCGCACCGCGCTCAGCATGGCCCCACGCGCCCCGTCGAGGTCGTCGTTCCACGCCGCCGGCCAGGCGGAGTTCTGGACCACCACCAGGTGTTCGGCGGGGAAGATGCTGATCGACTGGCCGAAGATGCCCTCGGCCTCGTAGCCGCCCTTTGTCAGCCACCAGAAATAGCCGTAGGGCGGATCCTTGACGTGCACGGCGGTGGCGTCCGCGACCCAACCGGTCGGCAGCACCGGCTTGCCCCCCGCCATACCGCCGCCCAGCACGAACAGGCCGATGCGGCCGTAGTCGCGCAGGGTCATGCTCATGCAGCAGCCGCCGCGCTCGTGGCCGGCGATGTCCTCCACCCAGAGGGCGTCCTGCTCCATGCCGAAGGGCGCCCAGATCTTCTCCGACAGATAGTCGGCCATGGGCTTGTGGACGGCGTTGGAGAGCAGGATGCCGGCCAGGTCGGTCTCGCCGGTCTTGTAGACAAACTTGCTTCCAGGCGGCGCCTCGCGGGGCAGGCGGCGCATGTAGCTGACCACCGGGTTCACCCCTGGCTCCAGGATGGACAGGCCCTCCTTGGCCACGTCGGCGTTGGGGTCGGTGTAGTCTTCGTTCCACTTCACGCCGGAGGTCATGGTGATCAGCTGGCGCACGGTGACGCCCTCGTAGGCGCTGCCCTTCAGTTCGGGGATGTAGCCGGTGACCGGATCGTCCAGGCTCTTGATGAGGCCGTCCTGGATGGCGGCCCCGATCAGGGTGGAGGTCACCGACTTGGCCACCGAGAACGAGGTCCAGCGCTCGTTCGGCTTTCGACCCAGGCCGTACTTCTCCATGACGATCTTGCCGTCCTTGATCACCAGCAGGCCAGAGACGCGCCAGGCGGCCATGTAGCTTTCGGCGGTGTAGGTCTTGCCCTTGTAGGTGATCGTCGGGCTGATCTGGCGGCGGGCCGTGGGCAGGGGGAAGACACGGGCGCCGCGCCTGACCACCCGCGTGGGGGCGACCTTCTCCATATGGCGGTAGCCCCAGGCCTGCTGCTGCGGCGTCCATTGCAGGATCGTCGCCCCGCCCCCGCCGAAGGCCACGGGCGGGTCCGCCGCCATCGCGCTTCCCGCCGCGGCCAAAACCGCCACGGTGGCCAAGACGCCCAACAACCGCTTCATCATCTTCTCCCCATCCATCCGCGCTGCGGCGGCTTGCGATCAGGCTTAGCAGTTGCCCGGGCGGTTTGCATCGCCCGCGTCATTCGCTACGGACAGGGTCATGAGCGAGTTTGACTTCGACGCCTGCGTGGTGGGGGCCGGCGCCGTGGGCCTGGCGAGTGGCCGGGCGCTGGCCAGGCGGGGCCTCAGCGTGGTGGTGCTGGAGAAGGAGCGGGCCATCGGTCAGGGCGTCTCCTCGCGCAATTCGGAGGTGATCCACGGCGGGCTCTACTATCCCACCGGCTCGCTGAAGGCGCGGTTCTGCGTCGCCGGCCGGCGCGCGCTCTACGCCTTCCTGGACGACCACAACGTCGCCTATCGCAAGTGCGGCAAGCTGGTGGTCGCCACCCAGGACGCCGAGATCGAGCGGCTTGAGGCCATCGGCGCCCAGGCGGCGGCCAACGATGTCGAGGGCATGCAGACCCTGACCGGCGCCCAGGCGCGGGCGTTGGAGCCGGGGCTGAACGCGGTGGAGGCGCTGCTGTCGCCGCAGAGCGGTCTCTTTGACAGCCACGGCTACATGCACGCCCTGCGCGGCGAGATCGAGGACCATGGCGGCTCGGTGGTGGAGGCGACGCCGTTCGAGGGCGCGGAGCCCCTGGCTGGCGGCGGGTTCAAGGTCCGCGCCGGGGGCGAAGCGCCAACGGAAATGACTGTGCGCCTGCTGGTCACGGCGCCGGGGCTGTCCGCCCAGGCTGTGGCGGGGCTGATCGAGGGCTTCCCCAAGGACGGCATCCCCAAGCGCCACCTGGGTAAGGGGGTGTATTTCCGGCTACAGGGCAGGGCGCCCTTCGAGCGCCTGATCTATCCGCCGCCGATCCCAGGCGCGCTGGGCACCCACTACCGCAAGGACCTGGGCGGCCAGGCGGTGTTCGGACCGGACCTGGCGTTCGTGGAGACCGAGGACTACAGCGTCGATCCCGCCCGCGCGGCGGAGTTCTACACCTACATCCGCCGGTTCTGGCCGGGGTTGCCGGACGGCGCCCTGACCCCGGACTACGCCGGCATCCGGCCGAAGATCCACGGCCCGGACGAGCATCAGCCCGACTTCCGCCTGGATGGGCCGCAGGCGCACGGCCTGGCCGGGCTGGTGGCGCTGTTCGGCATCGAAAGCCCTGGCCTGACCTCGTCCCTGGCCATCGGCGAGGCGGTGGCGGGGATGCTCGGCGGCTGACCGTCAGGGGCCGTTTCAACCGGCTTGATGCACCGCGCCTTCGCCCCTATAACCCGGCGCTCCCGAAGAGGCGCGTCCCTTGACGCGTCCCTTGGTGGACCCATGGCTGGGTAGCTCAGATGGTTAGAGCGGTGGATTCATAACCCACAGGTCGGCGGTTCGATCCCGCCCCCAGCTACCACTCTCCCTCACTCGGCCTCGAATTGTCCGTAGGCGGCTCCATGAAGCGGTGGCTCTTCCCAGAGCCTGTTCCGTGTTGATGGAACAATCAAAACGGGAAAAACAGGCTCGATTCTGAATCGTGCGCTAAGTCGAACGGACGACGCGCTGTCGCTGCTCACCAAGCTTGGCGATGCTCAGGCGCATGACGTCTCCGGCCTGGAGGTAGATGGGCGCCGGCTTCTGACCTAGTCCCACGCCGGGCGGTGTGCCCGTGGTGATCAGGTCGCCGGGCAGGAGGGTCATGAACTGGCTGACATAGCTGACCAGCTTGGGAACCTTGAAGATCATGGTGCTGGTGTTGCCCGTCTGCATGCGCCGGCCATTGACGTCGAGCCACATGTCGAGATTGTCGAAATCGCCGACCTCGTCGGCGGTGACCAGCCAGGGCCCCACCGGGCCGAAGGTCTCGCAACCCTTGCCCTTGTCCCAGGTTCCTCCGCGCTCGAGCTGAAAGGCGCGCTCGGAGATGTCGTTGATCAGAACGTAGCCCGCCACATGGTCCAGGGCGACGGCTTCGTCGACATAGCGGGCCGTTTCACCGATCACGACTCCGAGCTCGACTTCCCAGTCGGTCTTGATCGATCCCCTCGGCAGAACGACATCATCGTTCGGACCTGAAAGGCAGCTCACAGCCTTGGTGAACATCACCGGCTCGTCCGGAATGGCCATATTCGACTCGCGCGCATGGTCCTCGTAGTTGAGGCCGATGGCGATGAACTGACGCACCCCGGACACAGGCTCGCCCAGCCGTGGCTCGCCCGTCACGATCGCAAGCGCCTCGACGTCGATCGCCGCCAGCCGGCTCAACGCCTCCCGGCCAAGGCTGGCGGGGTTGATGTCGGACAGGTGGGCGGACAGATCCCGGATCCGCCCCTCGGGGTCCAGGAGTCCCGGCCGCTCCTGGCCCACCGGCCCGTACCGCAATAGCTTCATCCTGACGTTCCTAACCGGCTTGTTCGCTGAGGGCGAAGATGCGCTCGGCCCGCACCCACTTCTCCCCTGGCCCCGCCCAGGGGACCGGTTTCTGGAACCGGCTCATCAACGCTTCCCAGTCCTGGACGTCGGGGTTGGCGGCGTCGGCCGCGGCCTTGGCCGCGAACGAGAAGTCAGGCCCGGCCTCAATCAGCATCACCAGCCGGTCGCCCGATAGGTGGATCTCCATGGCCTCGATCCCCGCGGCGCGGATCGAGGCGATCACCGCCGCCGGCGGGCCTCCGGGCGCGTGCCAGCGGCGATAGGCGGCGATCGCCTGCGGATCGTCGTTCAGGTCCAGAAGCAGGACATGGCGGGCCATGTCAGCCGATCCATCCGCCGTCGACGATGTGGATCGCCCCGGTGGTGAAGCCGGCGGCGTCGCTGGCCAGATAGGCCGCCAGCTCGGCGATCTCCTCCGGCCGCCCCAGCCGGCCCATGGGCTGGCGGGCGATAAAGGCCGCCCGCGCGGCCTCGTAGTCGCCCGTGGCCCTGAGCCGCGCCTCCAGCGAGGGCGACTGCACCGTCCCCGGGCAGATGGCGTTGCAGCGCACGCCGCGGTCGACATAGTCCGCGGCCACCGACTTGGTCAGGCCAATAACCGCCGCCTTGGTGGCGCCATAGGCGAAACGGCCCGGCACGCCTTTGATCGAGCTGGCCACCGAGGCCATGTTGACGATCGAGCCGCCGCCCGCCGCCAGCATGGCCGGCAGGAAGGCGCGGATCGTCCGGTACATCGAGCCGACATTGAGGTTCCAGGAAAAGGTCCAGTCGGCCTCCCCGCACTCCAGGATAGAGCCGGCGTGTACGAAGCCGGCTATGTTGACCAGCACGTCGATGGCGCCCAGTTCCTCGGCCAGGGCCGCGATCGCTGGGCCGTCCAGAACGTCCAGGCGCCGCAACTCACAGCCCTCCAGCCCCTCCAGTTGGGCCAGGTTGATATCGGTGGCGCAGACCCTGGCCCCCTCGCGGGCCAGGACCTCGGCGGTCGCCCGGCCTATGCCTTGGGCGGCGGCCGTCACCAGCGCCGTCCTGCCCTTCAATCGTCCCATCGGCTCCCTCGGATTCAGGCCGCGCGGACCGGCAGGCAGGCCGGGCCGATCGGCTCGAAGCTCTTGTAGGTCAGGATGAACTCCTGATGACCCAGGACTTCAGAGCAGGTTCGCTGGCCCTCGGCCGTGGCGACGACCTTGCGCAGGATCTCCTCGCCCACGTCGTCCACGCTCGCGCGGCCTTCCAGGATGCGGCCCGCGTCGACATCCATGTCCTCGGACATGCGCCGATAGGTGTCGGGATTGGCGCAGACCTTGATCACCGGCGAGATGGCCGAGCCCACCACCGAGCCGCGGCCCGTGGTGAACAGGATCATGTGCGCCCCGCAGGCGATCAGCTCCACCGCCTCGGCGTTGTCGGCGATGTTGGGAAACCCGAACCGCGGCTCGCCATCCGGCACGACGTCCAGCAGATAGAGCCCGCCATGGGGCGGCCGGTCGCCCGGCTTGATCAGGCCGCTGATCGGCGAGGCGCCCGACTTGGAATAGGCGCCCATGGACTTTTCCTCCTGGGTGGTCAGGCCGCCCTCGGCGTTGCCGGCGGCGAAGCTGCCATAGCCCATGATGGTGTAGTAGCGGGCCGCCTTGGCCACGCAGGCCTCGATCTCGGCGCCCAGCTGCGGCGTCACCGCCCGGTCGGCCATGATCTTTTCACAGCCGATCAGTTCGCCCGTCTCCTCGAAAATACAGGCGGCCCCCGCGGCCACCAGCCGGTCGAAACAGCGCCCGACCGCGGGATTGGCGGTGACGCCGCTGGTCCCGTCCGAGCCGCCGCAGATGGTGCCGACGATCAGTTCGTCCAGGCCCATGGGCGCGGTGGGCGCGGCGTTGGCGATGTTGCGTAGCCTGGCCACGGCCTCAAGGCCGGCCTGGATGGTCGAGCGTGTGCCGCCCGTCTCCTGGATCACCAACAGCTCAGCCGGCCGGCCACTGTCCCGCGCGGCCTTGAGCAGCGCCTTTCGGTTGAAGCTCTCGCAGCCCAGCGAGATCAGCAGCACGCCGCCGACATTGGGATGGGTGCAGAGCGCCTGCATCACCGACAGGGCGTAGCTGTTCGGATAGCAGCCGGGGAAGCCGATCAGATGGATGTCGAGATCGTCGGCGCGGCTGGCTATCTGGCGCGCGACATGGTGGGCGCACTCCACCAGATAGGCGACCACCACCACATTGCGTATCCCCTTGCGGCCGTCGGGGCGGACATAGCCTTGCATCACCGGGCCTTGCATCACCGGGCTTCGTCTCCGCTCGCCGCTTCGCGGCCATGGCTGGGGATGTAGTCGCTTTTCAGGTTGTGCGAATGAACGTGCGCGCCCCGGGCGGCGGGGGCCGTCATCGAGCCGATCGGAGCGCCATACTTCAGCACCCGATCGCCCGGCGTCAGCGGCCGGCGGGCGATCTTGTGGCCCATGGGCACATCCTGGGGCGCGACGACAGCCTCGCCGTCGATCATCAGCCGGTCGCCAGCGGCGATCGGCGCCGCGCAGACCATCACATTGTCGTCCTCGGCCAGCAGGATCAGCGGGCCGGCGCTCGGACGGCCGGCCGGGGTCGGCGAATCGGGCCGCAACAGGCCCTCGTCGCGCAAGGCCTGCCACAGCTCAGGCGGTGTCGCGGTATCGAGCAGGGCCCGCGCGGCGGCTGCCTCCGCGGCGCTGGCCAGGCCGGGAATGACGCTGGCCACCTGTGGATGGGCGAGCGGAAACTGCAGGGCGGCTGCGGCAAGCGGCACGCCAAA
>DASVMY010000190.1:0-6208 GCA_036384135.1 Caulobacteraceae bacterium
GCTCGCGCCGAACCCAGCTTCTCCTACGATGTCCTCGAAGCGGCCCTGCCCCTGGCCCATGTCCACGTCGAACAGGACGCCACCGCCTTCCCCCTGGGCGCCGCCCGCGCCCAGGTGCACGAGACCTACATTGTCTCCCAAACCCGCGACGGCGTCGTCATCGTCGACCAGCACGCCGCCCACGAACGCCTGGTCTACGAACGGATGAAGGCGGAAATGACCCGCGGCGGCGTCGCCCGCCAGGCCCTGCTGCTGCCGGAGGTGGTGGAGCTGGACCCCGCCGAGGCCGAGCGCGTCACCGCCCGCGCCGCCGAGTTCGAGGCGCTGGGCCTGGTCATCGAACCCTTCGGCCCCGGCGCGGTGCTGGTGCGCGAGACCCCGGCCCTGCTGGGGGACACCGACGTGGCCGGCCTGATCCGCGACATCGCCGATGACCTGGCCGAGAATGGCGCCGCCCTGGCCCTGAAGGAGCGGCTGGAGGACGTCTGCTCCACCATGGCCTGCCATGGCTCGGTCCGCGCCGGCCGCCGCCTGAATGTCACCGAGATGAACGCCCTGTTGCGCGAGATGGAAGTCACCCCCCACTCCGGCCAATGCAACCACGGCCGCCCCACCTACGTCGAACTGAAACTGGCCGACATCGAGCGGCTGTTCGGCCGGCGATAGGCGGGGGTATTGCGCGCCCGGGACCGTCGCGAAATTCGACGGGTCACCCTGAAAACCCCCTTCCCCCTTGCGGGGAAGGGTTGGGGATGGGGGTGTCAGCGCAGTTGCTGTTGATTTCGCGGGGTGAAGTCGTGGGTAGTTTGCCCGGGTGGTGCTTGCACCCCCACCCCCGACCCCTCCCCGCAAGGGGGAGGGGAGTTTCGCAGCCGCCCACGGCCGCGGACAGGCCGCGACCTTGACCTCGCGCCCGAATTAGTTCCCATTATGTTCTGTTTGTGTGCGCGGGTGGCGGGCGCGTTCCACCACCGCAGATCCGCTCGTTCCCACCGTAAAATACGGTGAAATACGGTGGCCCCAGCCCGCCGCTGGACGATCCGGGTAAACCGCCCTATCCAAGGGAGCACTGTATGGAGGCATGATGTCTGAGATTGCGTGTGGGGTTCGGGCCTAGCTCGACCTGACCCCGATCCGGATCGGACCGGACAGACTTCGAGAGAGGCTCTTCGCCGTCCGCGCCGAACCCAAGGGTTCTAGGGCGCGGATGCGGTACAGCACGCCTTTCCCGGACATCGCTCTTGAACATCTCCAAACCGCAGCAAAGGACGCTGCACGCCCTGGCCCGTGGCGGCCGGATCACCCTGGAACGCAACGAACGCGGCGTCATTGTCGCGGTGGAATGCTGGACCCGCGAGGGCTGGTTGCTTGGCGACTGCACGCTGGAGGTCTTCAAGGCCCTCAAGCGCCGCCGCCTGATCGGCAGCCGCAATAGCGGGCCCTATCTGATCACCCGCGACGGCCTGGTCCGGCTGCGCCCCCAGGGCGACAACCGCACCTCCAGCCGGCAGCTATAGGAGGCCTGTAACTAAAAGGCCTTCAGGAAATGGACGCGCGCGGCGCCCCAGTCGCGCGCGTCCAGGACCTCGAACCCCGGAACCACCGGATCAGGCTCGGCCACGCCCCGCTCGAACACCACCAGGGCGCCCGGCGACAGCCAGCCGCCCGCCGCCAGTCCGGCCAGGGCCTGTTCGCCCAGGCCCTTGGCGTAGGGCGGGTCCAGGAAGGCCAGGTCGAAGGCGTCGCCGTCGCCGGCCGGCTTGAGGCCCAGGTTGGCGGCGTCGCGCCGGTGCACCCGGGTCTGGCCGAACAGGTTCAGGGTCTCGACGTTCTCGCGGATGGCGCCGCGCGCGCCCTCGTCGGTCTCCACAAATAGGCAGAAGGCGGCGCCGCGCGAGAGGGCCTCGAACCCCAGGGCGCCCGATCCGGCGAACAGGTCGATCACCCGCGCGCCGCCGATCCGCGGCGCCCAGGGGGCGTGGCTGAGCACGTTGAACAGCGCCTCGCGCGTCCGGTCGGCTGTCGGCCGCGTGGAGTGTCCCTTTGGCGCCACAATTGAGCGTCCTCGAAAGGCGCCGGCCACGATCCGCATTCATTGTCCTTTGGAAACGCCGTTCCCTATCCGATGTAGAGACCACGAGGCAAAGCAGACGTCGATGAACGCGAGAGAGATAGTCGCCGGGCTTTCAGAGTCGTCGTTCCTGACGAACGTGGACGAGCGTGACCAAAAGGTCTGGCGCATCGTCCTCACGGTCGTCGCCGGCCTCGTTGTCGGGTTCTTCGCCGCCGTGGCCGCCTTCCTGTTGGTGGCCATCGTCTTCATGGCGACCCTGGGAAGCATCCCGGACGGCGCCTCGGCCTTCGGCGCCTTCATGGCAGGCCTGGCCAACGCCGATGGGCATGATCTTGGCCAGGCGATCCTGCTGCTGTTCATGCCGACCCTGGCCAACGGTCCGCTGGTGGTGACCTTCATTGTCCTGGCCGGCGCCCTGTCGCACCACCAGATGCGCGACTACCTGACCTCCGCCCCCCGCTTCCGCTGGCGGCTGCTGCTGGCGGGGATGGTGATGTCGATGCTGGCGATCGGCCCCCTGCTGGGCCTCGACGCCCTGGTGACGGGGCAGGTCTCGCCCATGCCGGTGGTGACGGTGTCGCCCACCCTGGCGGGCCGCGTTGTCTATGGCGCCTCCGCCATCGTCCTGCTGATCCCGGCGGCCCTGATCGAGGAGGTCCTGTTCCGGGGCTGGCTGCTGCGCCAGGCGGCGGCCTTCCTGCGCAATCCCTGGTTCCTGATGATCTTCACCGGCGTCGCCTTCTCGGCCATCCACCTGGACTTCAATCCGGACGCCTTCCTGGCCCGCACCGTGATGGGCGCCGGCTTCGCCTACATGACCCTGCGCCTCGGCGGGCTGGAGTTCAGCACCGGCGCCCACGCGGCCAACAACATCCTGATCGTGATGTTCCTGGAACCCCTGACGCTCAAGGCCCCGCCGGCCGCCGGCATGTCGGCCGAGTCCCTGGTCCAGGACCTCCTGCTCGCCGCCGGCTATGTGCTGATCACCGAGGCGGTGGTGCGCATCCCCTGGCTGAAGCGCTGGACCGAGGTGCGCGACCAGGAACTGGGCGGCGATCACGGCCATGCGGCGGCGCTGTTCGGTTAGACCTGCTCCGGTTCGATCCAGTGCTGCGGCGGCGCCTTGGCCTTCAGGTCCAGCAGGGCGGCGCGCAGGCGATCGATGAAGGCGGCCCGCTCGCCGCACCACGCCAGCGGCTCGCCCACCAGCACCGTGCAGTTCATCGGCACCGGCACGTGCGTTCCCTTGGGCAGCACCCGCCCCGCCCCCTCCAGCCAGATCGGGATCACCGGCGCTTGCGGAAACGCTTCCGCCAGCCGCGCCACCCCGGCCTTCAGCCGGCCCATGGCGTCCGAGGAGTCGCCGCGGGTGCCTTCGGGAAAGATCAGGATGATGTCGCCCCTGCCCAGGGCCTCCCGCGCCGGCGCCAGCACGTCCTGGTCCGCCGGTCCGCCCGAGGTCGCACCGGTCCGGGTGATTGGGACAATGCCGATCACCTTGCGCGAGAACCAGCTGATCATCGGCCCGCGCAGGAAATAGTCCGCCGCCGCCACCGGCCTCAGCCGCCCCATGGCCGTCAGCGGAAACACCGTCAGCAGCAGCAGGGTGTCCACATGGCTGTTGTGGTTGGCGGCGATGATCGCCGGCCCCTTCTTCGGCAGCCGCTGCCGGTCCACCACATCGGCGCCGGTGAAGATCCGGGCCACCGGGATGGCGAACACCAGCAGGAAGATGAAGCGGATCAGGTTCATCAGAACCGCTCCAGGGCGAAGAAGGCCAGCAGGTGGAAGTACAGCGGCGCCGTGAAGGTCAGGCTATCGGCCCGGTCCAGCATGCCGCCGTGGCCGGGGATCAGGGCGCTGGTGTCCTTGACCCCGATGTCCCGCTTCACCGCCGACATGGTCACATCGCCGGCGAACCCGGCCAGGGGCAGGGCGAAGGCCATCCAGGCCCGGCCCCAGCCCTGCAGCGGCGCCAGGTACGGCCCCAGGAACCAGATTACCGCCGCGGTTGAGATCCAGCCGCCGAGGAAACCCTCCCAGGTCTTGTTCGGGCTGACCTTGGGGGTGATCTTGTTGCGGCCGAAGAGCTTGCCCCAGACATACTGCGCCACGTCGTTGAACTCGGTGACGAAGAGCAGCAGGAACACCATCCCGGCCGGCCCGGCGGGCAGGTGCTCCGTCAAGGGCGTGCGCATCAGGAAGGCCACGTAGCCCAGGCTGTAGACGCAAGTCACCAGCCCCCAGTGCAGGGTGGCCGCCCTGGCCAGATAGGCCTGGGTCTGGCCGATGCAGGCCATCAGGAACGGCGCCACCATGAAGCAGTAGACCGGGATGAACACCAGGTAGACGCCGTACCGGTCGAAGGCCACGAAGGCATAGTTGATCGGGATGACCAGGTAGGCGGCCAGGATCACCAGCCGGTCCTCCCGCCGCGACGGGGCCAGGGACAGGAACTCGCGCAGGGCGATGAAGGAGATCACGGCGAACAGCACCGTGGTGGCCTGCCAGCCCAGCAACAGGGCCGCCGCCAGCAGGGCGACCATCACCCACCAGGAGTTCACCCTTTGCCGCAGATTGGTGTAGTCCTTGCCGGGGCGGACCAGGGGCAGAAGGGCGGCCGCGAGGGCGCCGAGCGTCAGGATCGCCAGGACGGCGCCCAGGCCCCAGATCAGGGCGGGGGCCGCCGGGGGTGTATGCCAGGCCGCGGAGAACGGCAGGGTGATGGGGGACGTCATGAGCCAAACAAGCTTGTCCCTTGCCCGGCTCGCGCGCGCAACCTCCGTTCATGTGGGCTTCGCCTTCCTCTGCATGGGTGGCTGGGCCCTGTTCGCCAACCGCGCCCATGGCCTGGGCGCCCTGGTTCCGGCCCTGGCCCAGGGGGTGATGTCCGGCCTGATCACCCTGGTGCTGAAGCATTCCCTGGAGGCGATCGGACGGCGCATCCGCGGCCTGGGCGCGTATGTGCTGCCGCCGGTGATCTCGGCCACCACCGTCGCGGCGCTGCTGATCACCGTGCACGGCCTGATCGGCACGCCGGAGATCGCCGCCACCATCGCCGTGCCATGGTCGGTCTCCACCCTCTATGCCATCGTCTACGCCGCCACCCTGGCGCGGAGTCGGCGAGGCATGGAGACGAACCCTGGCTGAACTCGACAACCGACGTCCGATCGCCAGCCGGGGCAGCGGCTGGGCCAAGGCCCTGGCGGCCCTGCTGGCCCGCGCCGGCGTCAGCCCCAACGCCATCTCGGCCATGAGCGTCGCCTTCGCCATACTCGGCGCCGCCTGCTTCCTGCGCTCGGCCGCGACCCAGGGCTGGGCCCACGCCATCGACCTGATCCTGGCGGCGCTGTGCATCCAGCTGCGGCTGGTCTGCAACCTGCTGGACGGCCTGGTGGCGGTGGAGCACGCCAAGGGCTCCACCGCCGGTCCGATCTGGAACGAGCTGCCCGACCGCTTCGCCGACGTCTTCTTCCTGGCCTCGGCCGGCTATGCCGCCGGTCTGGTGGGCATGGGCGAGCTGTCCCTCCTGGCCGGCTGGATCGCCGCCGCCGCCGCGATCACCACCGCCTACGTCCGCGAGCTGGGCCGAGGCCTGGGCTTCCCCGCCGACTTCTCAGGTCCCTTCGCCAAGCCCCAGCGGATGGCGGCCCTGACCCTCACCGCCGTGGTCGCCGCCGTCGAAGGCTTCTGGGGCTGGGAGGGGCAGAGCCTGGTGATCGGCCTGACCGTCATCGCGCTCGGGACCCTGGTGACGGTGGCCCGGCGCACCCTCACCTTGGCCCGCCGTCTGCGCGAGCACGCTGGCTAGCCGCTTGCGCCTGGCGATCAGCCGCCGCCAAATGCAGTCCAACGATAAGATCAGGGAGAGATCGCCATGGGACTTGTGAGCGTGGTGCGATGTGGCGGCGCGGCGGTGATCACCTACGCCAACCCGCCGCTGGGTACGATGACCGCGCCTGGCTCGGCGGAGATGCTGGCGGCGGTCCTGGCCGCCTCCGAAGACCCCGCCGTCCGCGCCATCGTTCTCACCGGTGGCCTGCCGGGCATCTTCATCCGCCACTATGACATCGGCGAACTGGCCCAGCTGGGCGAGGCCCTGGCCCCCGGCGCGCCGCCGCCTCCGCCGCCGCC
>DASVMY010000191.1:0-4100 GCA_036384135.1 Caulobacteraceae bacterium
GGCTGCAGGGCGATGCGGCCCTCGCGCAGGTCGCAGCCAGCCATGTTGGCCCCGGCCAGGTTCGCGCCCACCAGGCAGACCCCGCGCAGGTCCGCCCGCGCCAGGTTGGCGCCGCGCAGGTCGGCGTCGCCCAGGTCGCAACCGTAGAGCACCGCGCTTTCCAGATTGGCGCCGTTGAGGGAGGCGTTCCTGAACACGCAGCCGGTAAGCTCCGCCTCGGAAAGATTCACCCGGTCCAGCTGACACGCGCTCAGGTCCACATAGGCCAGAACGGCCCGCCGGCCGCCGGGCTGACGCGCCAGGAACCGCCAGTGCGCCTCAAGGACATCCTGCAGCACCGAATGATCGATGCTCTGAACGATGGGCATGAGGGCGATCATACGGGCGGCGAAACCGGCTGGGGAGACAGGCGAAGATCATGGCCTGATCGCGCTTAAGGAACCGTTCGCCCAGGATCATTTTCCTGTCGCGCCGCCCAACAGCGCCACGTGCGCGCCCACGGCTACAGCCAACCCCGTCGCCGGAAATAGAGGATCGGGCCGAAGGCGGCGATCAGCATCAGGATAACCGCGCCGAGGTAGCCCCACGCCCAATCCAACTCGGGCATGTGGTGGAAGTTCATGCCGTAGACGCCGGCGATCAAGGTCGGCGGGATGAACATGATCGAGAACACCGAGAACCGCTTCAGGATGCTGTTCTGCTCGATGTTGATCAGGCCCATGGCGGCGTCGAGCAGGAAGGTGATGTTGCCAGACTGGTAGCTGCA
Source organism: Caulobacteraceae bacterium (assembly GCA_036384135.1). Classification (GTDB taxonomy): domain Bacteria; phylum Pseudomonadota; class Alphaproteobacteria; order Caulobacterales; family Caulobacteraceae; genus Acaudatibacter. The sequence goes on from DASVMY010000191.1 coordinate 767, forward strand.
GTGGTCGGTCAGCGACTGCACGTCGCGGTGCAGGCTGGCCAGATGCTCGCGGCATTCGTGGTTGGTCTCGATCTGTTCGGCCAAGCCCGCGAAGCTGATCATCCGGTGCAGGGAGACCAGGCTGTCGCGGACCTTGGAGTCGATCACCTGGGCGCGGCCCAGGCTGTCGATGATGTCTTCGAAGGGCGCCGTGCGCGGGCGGGAGAACACGTCCAGGCTGGTCCGCTCCACCTGGGCGGAGGTGCGCTCCAGGACGTCCGCCAGGCGGTCGACGATGGAGTCCAGCAGGCCGATGAACACCTGGGCCCCGCCGGCGGTGGCTTCCGGCTGACGCTCGACCTGGGCGGCGAACACCTCGAAGGCGCGGGGTTTCACATAGCGGATCGTCACCAGGGCGTTGCCGGCCAGGACGAAGGTGACCGGGGAATTGCGCGGCCGGGCGGTCTCCGAATCGGTGAGCACCGTGGCGATCAGGACGGTGGCGCCGGCCTCCTGGTAGAGGCGGCTGGAGGGCTCGATCTCGGCCATCTCCTCGCGGGTGGGCAGTTCGACGCCGAGGGCGCGCTCGACGGCCAGTTCCTCTTCGCGGGTAGGCTCCAGCAGGTCGATCCAGACGGCGTTGGGGCTAAGGCTCAGGTCCTGGGGCGTGGCGATGGTCCGCAGACCATGACCGCTGTGGCTGAACACCTTCAGCATAGGGGGATATCTCCGCGCCAGACCGTCCTGGCCTAGCGCGGGAGCGTCCTCAACACCAGCCTTGCGGGCGGGGTCGAAGGGCTACTTGTTTTCCTTGGCCGGCGCGGACTGGCCGGTGGCGGCGGCGATCAGGGCCGCGATCCGGTCGGTCGAGTCGGCGGCCTGACCCAGCATCTGCAGCGGCGAGGCGCCAGGACGCACGGCGGCGGCCACCTGGTTGGCGGCGTTCTGGGCCATGGCGAAGGCGGCGGTCTGGGCGGCGGCGATGGTGGTCGCAGCCTTGGCGGAGGCGTCCTGGTAGATGAAGCCGTAGGTCGGATAGACCGTGGTGCCGAGGTTGCCGTTGGGGTCGTACCAGACCTTCACCTGGCTCCAGTCTCCCTGAGGAGAAACATCAACCACGGTGACGTTCTTTTCCACCTGGCCGCGGGAGCCGTCGATCAGCGACCAGTTGGCGTGGGTGATCTGGATGACGCGGTCGGTGAGCACCTGGCTGACCACGGCGACGTGGCCAAGGCGCATCCGGCCAGTGGGCTTGAAGCAGAGCACCGCGCCGGCGCGCGGGGTGAAGCCGGTTTCGTATTTGCCAGCGGCCTGCTGCCACCAGGTATAGGCGTCACCGAAGATCTGAATGCCGGAAACCAGGCGAGCAAACGGCACGCACTGCCAGTAGGGGTCGGCGAAGGCGCCCCCCGGAGCGAGGGTCACCATCAAGGCGGCGGCTAAGGAACCGGCGAGGGTTCTCATCCGTTGACGCATTACAGGAGTACTCCCCCGGTTCACTGAATTCCTGGGATAACCCTGCATCACACGAATGAAAAGAGCGTTTACCCCGCGTGACGGGTCGCAAGTCCGTGAGCGCCCCTGCGCCGGGCGATGAGTTTCATGCGTTCACGGGCTGGCTTTTCGGTGAGGTCGTACGACATCACCGACAGCTAAACTACCAACACATCCAATACATTAGGTGTATAGTATGGTTGTTTCTTGTCGCTAAAATGTATCACATTTGTGGCAACGCTTACGAAGCCAAGCTGAAATGGGATGAAAGTCATGTTTTTTGAACGACCCATCTCAGGCCGATACACAAGAATGCGATTCTATCCGAATGCAGAGCCGGCCGGCGCAAGTTTCGCCAATGACAAGATCAGTCCCACGAAGCCCGCCACGATGAGGGCGTCCGGGACACCGGACTGGGCGGCGAAGGCGATTCTGGCGCCAAAAAAAGTGGCGCCGATTGCCGCCTGATCGCGTCGATCGGTCACGTGGGCTGTCAGAGCGGCTCTCGGGGGGGCTCTCAGGGGGGCGGCGCCCCGGCCGCGACAGGCCCAGGTAGGTCGCGCGGACGCCAGGCCAGCTGGGCCTCCTCGGCGGCGAGATGCAAACGAACCCCTTCTAGTATCGCCCATTCACGCGCTATGAGAGCGCTCGCAGTTGTCGGGGACCAGGGCGTCGATGCAGAGCCTCTTGGCGCTAGTCGCCGATCCGACCGCCTGGGCCGCTCTTGTGACCCTGGTGGTCATGGAAGTCGTGCTGGGCGTCGACAACCTGGTCTTCGTCTCGATCATTTCCAACAAGCTGGCCGCCCACCAGCGCTCGCGGGCGCGGCGCATCGGCATCAGCCTGGCTCTGGTCCTGCGCCTGGGGCTGCTGTCGGTGATCGCCTTCATCGTCGGCCTGACCCGGCCGGTCATCACCCTGCCCTGGTCGCTACCGCCGGGGCCGGACGGCCATCCCCCCGTGGACCTGACCTTCTCATGGCGGGACCTGATCCTGATCGCCGGCGGCCTGTTCCTGATCTGGAAGGCCACCAAGGAGATCCACGAGAGCGTCGATCCCGAGCCGGGCGACAACGACCACCTGGCCCGCCGGGCCATCTCCAGCCTGGGCTCGGCCATCGTCCAGATCCTGATGCTGGACATCATCTTCTCCATCGACTCGATTCTCACCGCCGTGGGCATGACCGAGCACCTGCCGATCATGATGGTCGCCGTGGTCATCGCCGTGGGCCTGATGATGCTGGCCGCCGACCCCATGGCGGAGTTCATCCGGCGCAACCCGACCGTGGTGATGCTGGCCCTGGGCTTCCTGCTGATGATCGGCGCCACCCTGATCGCCGACGGCTTCGGCGTGCACATCCCCAAGGGCTATATCTACGCCGCCATGGCCTTCGCAGCCGGGGTGGAGGGGCTGAACGGCCTGGCCCGGCAGCGGGCGAAGCGCGCCGAAGCGCCGGCTGACCAGGACGTGCAGGAGTAGGGGCGGCCTCCCTCCCCTCCTGGGGAGGGAGACATTTCAAAGAAAACTGTACGGATCGACATCGATCACCAGCCGCACCGACGAGGGCGGACGCACCCGCGCGCGCCAGGCGCCCAGGAACGCCTGCAGGTCCACGGTGCGGTCGGCGCGGACCAGGAAGCGCTTGCGGCGCAGGCCCCGGACCAGGGCGAAGGGCGGATCGGCGGGGCCGAAGACATCGACGCCGGGGGCGTTGGGGGCGGCGGCGGCCAGGGCGCGGACATAGGTTTCCAGCGCCAAGGGGTCGGGTCCGGAGGCGATCACCGCCGCCAACCGGCCGAACGGCGGCAACCCAGCCGCCTCGCGGCCCTCCATCTCGGCGCTGACGAACGCGTCCCGATCC
>DASVMY010000192.1:0-21471 GCA_036384135.1 Caulobacteraceae bacterium
GGCGTTGGCGGCGTCGGCGGCGGCGGTGGCGATGGCGGCGTCAGCCTTGGCGTTGTCGGTGGCGGTGGCCGTCGCCGCGGCGGCGCCGGTGGAGTCGACGGATTTCTCGGCCGGCCTTTGGCAGGCGGCGACGGTGAGGGCCGCGATGGCGGCGCCGGCGACCAGAAGCTTGCGAGCGATCATGTCCAAAGGTCCCTTGTCTGTGAGTGAAGCTTCTGTGGCTGAATCGTCCGAGCGTCAATCTCGACGCCGGTCGGCGGCGCCGATGGGTTGGCCGATAGGGAAGGCCGCGGCGCCACTATGCCGGGTTGGCGGCCGGCTGCAAGGCCGACTTCACGGCTCCGTGATTACATTTTGTCCAGGCGCACTCGGCGGGGAGCCGGGACCAAGCGAAGCTAGAGCACGATGCGCTCAGGCGGAATCGCCCGACCGTTGAATCGTGCTCTGATTTCAAAAGTTTAGAGTCGGATTCAGGCTTCGAGAAAAGCCATCCGGCTCTAGGCTTCCGCGGGAATGGCGCCCAGAGCCTCTTCCAGTTCCAGGAAGCTCGGCTGTGCCTCGCTGGGAATGCTGCCGCGGCCGATCTCCACCGAGATCTGGGCGGCGTTGCCGTGCAGGTGGGCCACCAGCACCGACTGGATGATCTTGTAGAAGGCGCCTTCCTCCTCGACCACGGCCTTCAGCCGCGTGGCCATGGGACCGACCAGGCCATAGGCAAGGAACACCCCCAGGAAGGTGCCCACCAGGGCGCCGCCGATCATCGCCCCCAGCACCGCCGGCGGCTCGGTGATCGAGCCCATGGTCTTGATGACCCCCAGCACGGCCGCGACGATGCCCAGCGCCGGCAGGGCGTCGGCCATATTCTGCAGCGCGCCGGACGGGGCCAGGGCCTCGTGGTGGTGCTTTTCCAGCTGCGTTTCCATCGCGTCCTCGACCTGGTGCGGGTCCTCCAGGTTCATGGTCATCATGCGAAGGGTGTCGCAGATGAAGTCCACCGCGAAATGGTCCTTCAGGATCTTGGGGAAGCGCGAGAAGATCGTGCTCTCGCCGGGCTTTTCGATGTGGCTTTCCAGGGCGATGACGCCCTTGGACTTCATGGTCTTGGTGAGCAGGAACAACAGGCTCAAGAGGTCGCGGTAATCGCTGGACTTCCACTTGGGTCCGCCGAAGACCTTGCTGAAGCCGGCCCCCGTGGCCTTGATCACGGTCAAGGAGTTGCCGATCAGGAAGGCGGCCACGCCGGCCCCGCCGATGGCCATCATTTCATGCGGCAAGGCTTCCAGGATCACGGCCATGTTGCCGCCCGAGATCAGGAAGCTGCCGAACACCATGGCGAACAGAACGACGATGCCGATGATCTGGAACATGCGCGGACGCGGTACCCCACCTTGGTTAACGGCCACAGGATCGGGGTTAATGCTTAATCCAAGATGAGCGCGGGCCAGTCTCCCACGCTTCTTTGGCCGCTCGCGCCCGCTTCATTGCGTCGCGGCGCCCCAGTGGCTAACACCCGGGGCGATGCCCGACACCGCCACCGCCCTCGATAGCCTTCCCAAGGAGCGGCCCAAACTCCAGAGCCGCGACTTCGCCATCATCTTCGGCGTCTCCATGGCCACCGCCATGGGCAACACCGGCCTGCAGTCGGTGCTGCCCACCATTGGCCGGCGGATCGGCATCCCCGACCCCATGGTCTCGGCGATCTTCTCCCTTTCGGCCCTGCTGTGGGCGTTCAGCTCGCCCTTCTGGGCACGGCTGTCGGACGAGCGGGGGCGAAAGCCCCTGATGCTGGTGGGCCTCAGCGGCTTCGCGGTCTCCATGACCCTGTGCGGTTTCGTGGTCAGCGCCGGCCTCAACCACCTGGCCGCGCCGATGGTGATCTTCGGCTTCTTCCTGGTCTGCCGGGCCATCTTCGGCCTCTTCGGCGCCGCCTCGAACCCGGCTACCCAGGCCTTCGTGGCTGAGCGCACCCGCCCGGAGGACCGCACCCAGTCCATGTCCACCCTGGCCGGCGCTTTCAGCCTGGGCACGGTGATCGGCCCCGTCGTCGCGCCCCTGTTCATCCTGGGGGCCCTGGACTACGCCGGCCCTCTGTTCGCCTTTGCCGGCATCGCGGCGGTGATGCTGATGGTGGTGGTGCGCTTCCTCAAGGAAGCCCGGCCCGCGGCGCCGGCGGTGATCGATCCGGATCAGGCTGAGGCCTCCACAGCGTCTGGCGAAAAGCCCACTCCCCTGTGGCGGGACCAGCGCCTGATCCCGTTCCTGGTCTACGGCTTCCTGGTGGCCACCTGCCAGACGGCCCAGGGCCAGACCCTGGGCTTCCTGATCATCGACGAGGTCCACCGCCAGATGCCCCAGCTGGGCAAGGCCGACGTCCTCAAGTTCGCCCAGGAGCACATCGAGGTGGCCATGGTGGCCGGGGCCATGGCCGGGCTGCTGGCCCAGTGGGGCCTGATCCGGATGTTCCGCATGACCCCCAAGGCGCTGCTGCGCTGGGGCGCGGGCCTGGCGGCGCTGGGCAATGTGCTGGTGGCGGTCTCACCGGACTACGCCCTGGCGGTGGTGGGCTACGCCATCTCCAGCCTGGGCTTCAGCTTCGCACGGCCCGGCTTCACCGCCGGCGCCTCTCTGTCGGTGCCGATGAAGGACCAGGCCAAGGCCGCCGGCGCCATCGCCGCCGTCAACGGCGTCAATGTGGTCCTGGCCCCCCTGGCCGTCAGCCTCTACCGCTTCAACGGCCCCGCGCCCTTCCTGCTGAACGGGGCGGTCCTGGTCGGCCTGCTGCTGTTCGCCTTCCGCCACCCCCTGCTGAGCACCATCGGCGCCAGCCCCAGCAGCGACGAGGACACCCTGGCCGCGACGCTGGAACGCAGTGATGAAGGGTGACGAGCGGCCGCGACGGGCCGGACCTAAGGCTTCACCCCCGTCATCTCCGCCCGTAGCCGCCGCACCATGTCCGGCGACAGGTAGCCGTCCGCCGGCAGGCCCCTGGCCTTCTGCCAGGCGCGCAGGGAGGCGCGGGTGTTCACCCCCACGGTTCCGTCCGGGGTCCCGGGGTTGAAGCCCTGTTTGGCGAGGGCGGTCTGGGCGTCCATGCGCTCGGTGAGCGACAGGGCCACCTCCTTGGGCCAGGGCGTCACCAGCGGCCCGCATCCCGCCATCCGGTCGGCCAAGAGGCCCACGCCAAGCGCGTAGGCGGTGGAGTTGTTGTAGGTGCGGATGGCCATGTGGTTGGCGAAGATCAGGAACGCCGGCCCGGTCGACCCCGCCGGCAGGATCAGCGCCGCCGCCGCCGCCGCGTCCGCCTTGCTCCAGGCCATGCCGTCGGCCCGCTTGGCGCCCTTGGCCAGCCACCAGCTGGGAACCTCCTTGGGTCCCTCCGACAGGCCATAGTCGAAGCCGTGGCCCAGGATCACCTCCCGCGCCCAGCTCTCGCCCCGCCGCCAGCCGCCCTTGGCCAGCAGGTTGGCCGCCGAGGCCAGGGCGTCGGGGGCCGAGCCCCAGATGTCCCGCTTGCCGTCCCCGTCGCCGTCCACGGCGGTGGAGAGATAGGCCGAGGGCAGGAACTGCGTCTGGCCCATGGCGCCGGCCCACGACCCCTTCAGCTGCGCGCGCGTGGCCTCGCCGGAGTCGATGATCTTCAGGGCCGCGCTCAGCTCCCCCTCGGCCCAGGGCCGCCGCCGCCCCAGCGCCGCCAGGGTGGCCAGGGAGCGGACGATGTCCATGCTGCCCTGCATGGCGCCAAAGCCGCTCTCCATGGCCCAGACCCCGATCAGAATCTCGCGGGGCACGCCGTAGGTCTCTTCGATGCCCGGAAATTGGGTGATCGCCGTGCGCTTGCGGATGCCCATGGCGATCCGGTCGGCGCTGACCACGCCGTTGATGTAGACACTCACCGGCCGGGCGAACTCCGGCTGGCCGGCGTCCTGCACCGACACCCGAGGGTCAGGTGACAGCCCCGACAGCTCCCGGTCCAGCACCGCCTTCGACGCCCCCGCCGCCAGGGCGCGGGTGTAGTAGTCGTTCAGCCAGTCGATGAAATAGGGCTCCCCGGTCGCCCCCAGCAGGTCCGCCGGGGTGGGCCCGGCTGGCGTGGGGACCGGCGTCGCGGCGGCGGGCAGGGCGCAGGCGCTGAGCGCCAGGGTCATGAAGCTGCGTCTTTGCATGGGGCGAAGCTAGACGCGTGCGGGCGGCGCCAGCAATCAAAAGCTTGGGAAGGCGGCGTGCGCTCGCTCGGCCTGGGCGGATTGACTCGGGGGCCGCTCATCCCTATACGACCCCGCTCTTGTTTCGACGCTCTCTTTAAGAAGACGCCACGCCATGAAGGTCAGAAGCTCGCTCAAGTCGCTGAAGACGCGCCACCGCGACTGCAAGCTCGTGCGTCGCAAGGGCCGCCTGTACGTGATCAACAAGACCAACCCGCGCTTCAAGGCCCGCCAAGGCTAAAGTCCGCGGCCCGCGGCGGTTTTACGACCGGCGGGCATTGTCTTTCGTATCCTCAGTGTCTTCTCGCGCCGCGTCCCCGTGCGCGCGCGTCGCCATGCCCTCGATTCGGACGCCGCGACCCTTTGGCCTGCGCTTGGGGGCAAGAGGGCTGTTGTGAGCGGCTCGCGCCCTCGCTAGGGTCCGCCGCCAACCCCACCCGACCATTCCTCCAGCTTGTGAGCTTGCCCGACCCATGGCCGACGACGCCGCCTCGATCGACACCCTGAACACCTCGGCCCAAGGCAAGCTGAAGAGCATCGTGGAGCGCATCGAGCGCCTCGAGGAAGACAAGGCCGCCGTGGCCAACGACCTCAAGGAAGTCTATGCCGAGGCCAAGGGCGAGGGCTTCGACACCAAGATCCTCCGCAAGGTGGTCCGCCTGCGCAAGCAGGACACCGCCAAGCGCCAAGAAGAAGAGGCCTTGATCGACCTCTACATCTCCGCCATCGGAGGTCTGTGAAGCGAAAGCCTCCAGACAAAACCAAGTCCGCCAAGTCCGGTTTCGGCCGATCCAGCTTCGGCCGCAAACCGCCTGGCGAGTCGGGTCCTAAGAAGGGCGGGCCGAAGTCCGCCCTTGCCGACCGTCGCGAGGCGGTCAAGCGCGCCGCCATCAACGCCCTGAAGCGCGCCAAACGCACGGCCGACAAGGCCGGCGTCGAGCTTTCCGACTGGGAAGACGAGTTCCTCGGCTCCGTCCAGGAGCGGGTGAAGACATACGGTCGCGCCTTCGGCGATCCGGAGAAGGGCGGCCAGGGCGAGGCCCTGTCGTTGATGCAGGTGGTCAAGCTCAAGGAGATCACCGCCAAGGCCAAGGGCGAGAAACGTGCGTTCCCGCGGCGCCGGGGGCGGAAGAAGGGCGGGGCTTAGGGGCGAGCGCCCCAAAGCCCTCCACTGTCGCCGCCCTGTCACACCCCTGAGGCATGCCTCCTCGTTGTCCCGAGGAGTCCCGCATGCGCCCCATCCTAGCCTTGGCCGCCCCGATCGTGGCCGTCCTGGCGCTGATCGCCGCCGCGCCCGCCTTTGCCGCCGACGCCCCCCGCCGCAACGTGGTGATCTTCGTCGCCGACGGCCTGAGGTCCCAGATCGTCAACGACCAGACAGCGCCGGAACTGGCCGCCGTGCGCCGCGACGGGGTCGATTTCGCCAACAGCCATTCGCTCTACCCCACCGTCACCACCCCCAACGCCTCGGCCATCGCCACCGGCCACGGCCTTGGCGACACCGGCGATTTCAGCAACAACCTGTACCTGGGCGACCCCTTGGGTTTCCCGGTCAATTCCCTGGTCACTCCGGTGGAGGACGACGCCTCCATCCGCCTAATGAACCAGCGCTATGGCGGCAACTACCTGAACGAGACCAGCTTCCTGGCCGCCGCCCGCGCCGCCGGCTACCAGACCGCCGTGGTCGGCAAGCTCGGCCCCGCGGCCGTCCAGGACGTCACCGCGCTCAGCACCGACTCCAGCATCATCATCGACGACAACGCCGGCTGGCCCAGCAACGGCTATCCCGACGGCGCGCCCCTGCCGGACGCGGTCAAGGCGGCGATTAAGGCCGCTGGCCTGGCCCCCGCCGCCCCCGACCGGGGCCTGAACTCAGACCCCGGCGCCTACAATATGCCGGGCGTCCAGGTGGCCAATACGGTGCAGCAGGACTGGCTCACCGCCGTGACCACCAAGGCCCTGCTGCCGATGTTCAAGGATAGCGGCAAACCCTTCGTCATCGTCGTCTGGTCCCGCGATCCGGACGGCACCCAGCACAATGAGGGCGACAGCCTGGGCAAGCTTGAGCCCGGCATCAACGGCCCCACCTCCATGGCCGCCATCCGCAACGCCTCAGCCGACCTTGGCCGCCTCCGCGCCGCCCTGCATGACCTGGGGCTGGAGGACAACACCGACGTTTTCGTCACCGCCGACCATGGCTTTTCCACCATCTCGCGCCAGAGCCAGACCAGCGGGGCGGCTAAGCTCAGCTACCGCGACACCATGCCGGGCTTCCTGCCCCCCGGTTTCCTGGCCATCGACCTGGCCAAGGCGCTGAACCTGCCCCTCAATGACGCCAACGGCCTGCCGGTGGCCCTGGCCGACGGCTTCCATCCCAAGCGGAGCAGCGCGGCGCTGGGCGCCGACCCGGCCCATCCAGAGGTGGTGGTCTCGGTCAACGGCGGCACGGACATGCTCTACCTGCCTGGCGGTGAGCGGGCGGCCAACGCCCGCAAGATCGTGGAGTTCCTGACTACCCAGGACTACGCCAGCGCCATTTTCGTCGCCGATGCGCTAGGCCCGATCCCCGGCGCCCTGCCCACCAGCGCCGTGGGCCTGAAGGGCTCGGCCCTCACCCCCGCGCCGGACATCGTGGTCAGTTTCAAAAGCTGGGCGGGAACCTGCGCTATCCCCGACACCTGCGGGATCGAGGTTGCCGACAACGACCTGCAGCAGGGCCAGGGCATCCACGGCGCCTTCAGCCGCGCCGACACCCACAACTTCATGGCCGCCATCGGCCCGGATTTTCGCCGCGCCTACAAGGATGCCGCCCCGGTCAGCAACGCCGACATCGCCCCAACCCTGGCCCACGCCATCGGCTTGGATATGCCCGCCAAGGGTTCGCTCACCGGCCGGGTGGCCACCGAGGCCCTGGCCGCCGGGGCCCAGACCCCCTCCGCCGCTCACGTGGAAACCTCGGCGGCGGCGGCCAACGGCTTCGTCACCATGCTGAAGGTCCAGGAAGCCGGCGGAAAACGCTACTTCGACGCCGCCGGATCGCCGGGCCGGGCGCTGGGATTCTAGGGCTTTACCCCACCGGCGGCCGCGCCGCCTGGACCAGGCCCAGCAGCCCGCCGGGGTTCATGGCGTCGACCATGGCCGAGGGGATCAGGATGGTGGCGCCGCGTTCCTTGGTGGTCTCGTAGATGATGTTCATGGCCCGCAGCTGCAGGGCCGCGGGGCTCTTGGCGTAGATGTCGGCGGCCTCAACGAACTTCTGCGCCACCATCAGCTCGGCCTGACCCAGGTGGATGCGCGCGGCGGCTTCGCGTTGGGCCTGGGCCTCGCGGCTCATGGCGTCCTGCAGGGCGTCGGGCACGCCGATGTCGCGGATCTCCACCGAGATCGCCGTCACCCCCCAGTCGGCGGTCTTGCGCCCGATCTCCTCGCGCAGCAGCTCGTCGCCGTGCTTGCGGTCCGACAGAAGCGAGGAAAGCAGGGACGAGCCCACCATCTCACGCAGGGATGTCTGGGCCACCCGGCTGATAGCGCTGCGGTAGTCGGTGATTTCCAGGGCCGCCCGCTCGGGGTCATGGATCTGCCAGAACACCACCGCGTCCACGTCCACCGGCACGGTGTCCTTCGACAGGGCCTGCTCGGCGTTGAACTCAGTGGTCTGGATGCGCTGGTCCAGCCAGGCGGTGACCTCGTCGATAAAAGGGATGATGACGAACAGGCCCGGGCCGCGCACCGCTTGCAGCCGGCCCAGCCGCAGCACTACCGCCCGCTCCCACTGGTTGGCCATCTTCAGCGTCATCGGCGTCAGCACGCCTAAAACGATCAGAACGATCCCCGCCCAGAACACGGCCGTCACCCCCTGGCGCTTGGTCGACGCCATGGCCAGCGCGCCCAGGACGCACAGGACCACCGCCAGCAGCATGGCCGGGGCGTTGGCGCCGCGCCGGCTCCCACGGGGCAGGTTCATGGCCGCCCCCGGCGCATAGGAATTGCTCATCGATCGTCCTCCTTATCGGCGGCGAGCGCCGCGATGCGTTGCGCCAGCACCCGGGGCTCGACTCCCAGGGCGGCGGCGGTGGCCAGGGTCTGGCGCGCCAGGTTGTCGGTCTCGGTCTCATGGACGGCGCCGGCCAGGGCGGGGGCGGGCTGCGCGACAAAGCTGCCGCGCCCTCGCACCAGGATCAGGGCGCCCAGCCGCTCCAGGTCGTCATAGGCGTGGCGCACGGTGTTCAGGTCGACCTTCAGGGCCACCGCCACCTGGCGCATGGTCGGCATCTGGTCGCCGGGGGTCAGCGCCCCCGCGCCCATGGCCCGCAGGAACTGCTCGCGCAGTTGCACATAGATCGGAACCCCCGTGTCCTCGACCCGCAACCCCGAGAGGATTTTCTGCTGTGTATGCATACACTCATACAATATGAGCGTAACAAGGTTCTGTCAAATGGCGTAGGCGCGAGGGAATAAGGACGAAGGGCGTCGAACTCGAGACGAAAGCGGAGTTGAGCGACCTACCCCACGTCCCGCAAATGCTCTTCCAGCCCCTGCTCGCGCACCTTGCGATACAGGGTGGACCGCCCGATCCCCAGGCGCCGGGCGACCTCGCTCATGTGGCCGGCGTAGATCTCGATGGCCAGCTGGATCAGGTCGCGCTCGATCTCTTCCAGGGTCCGCAGGTGGCCGCGGCCGTCCAGGATGCGCACCGGCGAGTCGCTGGGCATGGCGTCCATCAGGGCCTGGGCGGTGGGCGGGCTGATCCGGGCCTGCATGAAGTCCGCTTCCGAAGGCGCCATCTTCACCCCGGAGATAGCCGGGAAATCGTGCGGCTGCAGATAAGGCGCGTCGGCCAGGATGATGGCGCGGTAGACGGCGTTTTCCAGCTGGCGCACGTTGCCGGGCCAGTCGAAGGCAGTGAGGAAGGCCAGGGTCTCCGGCGCCGCGCCCACCACCCGCTTGCCCTCTTCCAGGTTGAAGCGGCGGATGAAGACGTCGGTCAGGGCCGGGATGTCTTCGCGGCGATCGCGCAGGGCCGGAGCCTCGATGGGGAACACGTTCAGACGGTAGAACAGGTCCTCGCGGAACCGCCCCTCGGACACCGCCAGGGTCAGGTCGCGGTTGGTGGCCGAGACGATGCGCACGTCCACCTTCACCGGCCGCTTGGAGCCCACCGGGTCGATCTCGCTCTCCTGCAAGGCCCGCAGCAGCTTGACCTGCATGTCCAGCGGCAACTCGCCCACCTCGTCCAGGAACAGCGTGCCGCCGTTGGCCTCCTGGAACTTGCCCAGGTGCTTCTCGTGCGCGCCGGTGAAGCTGCCCCGCTCGTGACCGAACAGGATGCTTTCCACCAGGTTCTCGGGGATGGCGCCGCAGTTGACGGTGACGAAGGGCCGGCCGGCGCGCTCGGAGGAGCCGTGTACGGCGCGGGCGATGACTTCCTTGCCCACCCCGCTTTCGCCGGTGATCAGGATCGGGATCGAGGACTTGGCCGCCCGCTCGCCCAGGCGCTTGACCATCTGCATAGCGGCCGAATTGCCGGTCAGGTCGTCGAAGGTGGTGCGCCCGCCGACCTTCTTCTTCAGCTGGTCCACCTCCACCCGCATGGCGCCCATGGAGAGCGCATTGCGGATCGAGACCATGATCCGTTCCGGGCTGGCCGGCTTGACGAAGAAGTCGCTGGCGCCGGCCTGCATGGCCTGGACCACGGTGTCGATGCCGCCGGTGGCGGTGACCACGATCACCGGCTGGGCGTAGCCGCGGCTGCGCATGTCGGCCAGGGTTTCCTGGCCGGAATAGCCCGGCATCATCAGGTCCAGCAGCACCACGTCGCACGGCGCGCCGGAGCCCAGATGCTCCAGCGCCGTGCGGCCCCCGTCGGCGTGGGCCACGGCGAAGCCTTCGCGCTCCAGCACCGCCTGGATCAGGCGGCGCTGGGTCGGGTCGTCGTCCACTACCAGGACGGTCTTGGTCATGCCTACACACCCACTCAAATTCGGCCGTTCGCCTGCCTGGACAGACCAGGGGCGAGGCTCGTTGTCGTCCCGTCTTGATACAGGCTCAGGGTAAAGGCGGGGTTTCGCGGAAGTGAGTCGGGGGTTAACGGGCGGGGGGTGGCCAGCCGTAGGCCACCTCCACGAGCGTGCCCTGCTCGCGGGTGTCTTCCCGCTCACCGATCAACTTGCCGCCGAGCTGTTCATAGAGCGACCTGGCGGGGATGTTGTCGCGGGGCGCCCAGAGGGTGAAACCCGTCAGCCCCCGGTCGGCGAGGTCGCTCATCATGGTCGTCATGAGGCGCGTGCCGAGGCCGCGCCTCTGATCGGACTTGAGCACGTAGACGGCGGTGAACTCGCCCTTGTAGCCCGCGGCGGCGAACCCTTCGTTGCGTTGTTCGCCGCAGGAGCCGAACGCGACAAGCCCGCCCGCCCGCTCGGCGACATAGGTGGTCGACAGATATCCGCTCTCGCCCGACAGGATATGCCGCCAAGCTTCCGTTCTGGCGTCGGCGGTCAGCGCGTTGAGCATCTGCTCGGACATCAGGCCCAGATAGGTCTCGCGCCATGTGGTTTCGTGGACCTGGGCGAGCGCCGCGGCATCCGCCAGCGTGGCGCGCCTGATCGAATATTCCGTCTGTTCCACGTCACCGCCTCAGTGCGTAGCCTCACCCGAGAGCTAAACTAGCACGGCATGCGGCTTTGGAGTCGGGGTGCGCCAATCGCCTGGCCGAAGCCTGACTATTCAAACCCTCGACGACTGGCCCGACCTGCTCCTGGGCTGGTTGCAGCGAAAGGGGTTCGCGGCGCCCTGATCTGGCGGCCGATCTCGCGGGGAAGGGTTCCTGCCGGGCCTGCGAAGGACTAAATCCATCGCCATGAATGCCCCCGTGAAACTCCCCGATCTTGAGAGCCTGCCGCAGTGGCGGCTGGACGACCTCTACAGCGACCGGGACGACCCCCGGATCGAGGCGGACCTCGCCGCCGCCAAGACCGCCAACGACGCCCTGATCGCGCTGAAGGGCCGGTTCGTCGCCGACCGGGACGATCCGGCCGCGCTCGGCCCGCTGCTGAACACGGGCGTCCACCTCTACGAGGAGGCCACCAACCATCTGTGGAGCGTCGGCGCCTATGCCAGCCTGGCCGCCTCCGTCGCCCGCGACGATCCGGCCTGGGCCAAGTTCGAGGGCGACTTGCGCGCCCGCTCCTCCCAGATCGCCGCCGACAGCCTGTTCTTCACCCTGGAGCTGAACCAGCTGGAGGACGCGGAGATCGAGGCGGCGCTGGAGGCTTTCCCTCCCGCCGCCCGCTGGCGCCCCTGGCTGCGCCGCGTGCGCCTGGGTCGCCCGCATGAACTGACCCCCGACCTGGAGCGGATGCTGATCGACCGCGGCCCCGCCGTGGCCAACTGGAGCCGGCTTTACGACGAGACCCTGGCCCGGCTGACCGCCAAGGTCGGGGCCGAGAGCCTGACCCTGCCGGAGATTCTCAACCGCCTCTCCGACGCCGACGCCGCCTGCCGCAAACAGGCGGCGAACGCCCTGGCCAAGGCCCTGGCGGAGCGGGAGCCTGCCCTGGCGCTCAGCCTCAACACCATCGCCTTCGAAAAGGCGGTGGAGGACCGCTGGCGAAAATACCCCACCCCCGCCGCCTCCCGCCACATGGCCAACGAGGTCCACGCCGAGTCTGTCGCGGCCCTGGAATCGGCGGTGGTGGACGCCTATCCCTCGATCAGCCACCGCTACTATCGGCTCAAGGCCAAGGTCATGGGCCGCAAGGTTCTCGACCACTGGGACCGCAACGCCCCGCTGACAAGCGCCCAGCCCCGCCGCTACGGCTGGGACGAGGCCAAGGCCATCGTGCTGGAGAGCTACGCCAGCCTGGCGCCGAAGTTCGCGGAGGCGGCGCAGGTGTTCTTCGCCCGGCCCTGGATCGACGCTCGCCCCCGCCCCGGCAAGCAGTCGGGCGCCTATTCCCACCCGGTGACGTCCGAGCGGCACCCCTACGTCTTCCTCAACTATATGGGCGAGCGGCGCGACGTCCTGACCCTGGCCCACGAGCTGGGCCACGCCGTGCACCAGACCCTGGCCGCGCCCAAGGGCACCCTGCTGGCCGACACCCCGCTGACCCTGGCCGAGACCGCCTCGATCTTCGGCGAGGGCCTAGTCTTCGAACGGTTGCTGGCCGAGGCGAAAGGTGAGGAGCGCAAGGCGCTGCTGGCGGGCAAGATCGAGGACGGGCTCAACACCGTCGTGCGCCAGATCGCCTTCCACCGCTTCGAGACCCGCTTCCACGGCCAGCGGGCCCACGGCGAACTGGACCCGCAGCAGATCGGCGCCCTGTGGCTGGAGGTGATGGGCGAGAGCCTCGGCCCCGCCATCCGGCTGAACCGCGGCTACGAGCACTATTGGGCCTATGTCAGCCACTTCGTGCACGCTCCCTTCTACGTCTACGCCTACGCCTTCGGGAACCTGTTGGTGGAGGGGCTGATGGAGGCCCGGCGCAAGGACCCGGCGGGCTTCACCCCGCTCTATGAGGCCCTGCTGTCGGCCGGGGGAGTGAACACCTATGTCGAGGCGCTGGCCCCCTTCGGCCTTGACCCGCGCCAGAAGGCGTTCTGGGCCTCGGGCTGCAAGAGCCTGGAGCGGCTGGTGGATGAGTTCGAGGCCCTGGTCTGAACGGATGGCGCAAGATCGCGAGCGTGATCGGCTGTCGGGCCGCGTGGCCCGGTTCGCCAAGGTGGGCGCCGGCCTTGGCGGGGCGGCGGCCACTTTCGGGGCCAACGCCCTCTTCGCCGGCGGCGACGCCCAGGCCCGCAACGCCAAGGCCCTGAAGGAGACCCTGGGCCGGCTGAAAGGCCCGCTCATGAAGGTGGCGCAGATGTTCGCCACCGTGCCGGACCTGCTGCCCCCCGAATTCGCCGCGGAACTGACCGAACTGCAGACCAACGCCCCGGCCATGACCGGCGCCTTCGTCCGCCGGCGGATGGCGGCCGAATTGGGTCCAAACTGGCAGGCCCGCTTCGGGAGTTTCGACCTGACCCCCGCGGCGGCCGCCTCCCTCGGCCAGGTCCACCGCGCCGTGGCCCTCGACGGCCGCCCCCTGGCGGTGAAGCTGCAGTACCCGGACATGCAGAGCGCCGTGGAAAGTGACCTTGGCCAACTGCGCACGGTCCTGGCCATCGGCCGCCAGATGTTCGGCGCCATCGACACCAGCGAGATCATCGTCGAGATCTCCGAACGCATCCGCGAGGAGCTGGACTACGAGCGCGAGGCGAAGGCCATGCGCCTCTACCGTGACTTCTTCGCCGGCCGCGACGACATCGCCGTGCCCTCGCCGCACGAGGACCTGTCCTCCAGCCGCCTGTTGACCATGGACTGGCTGGACGGCGGCGGCCTGGCCGCCTTCAAGGGCGAGGACCAGGAGACCCGCAACCGCATCGCCAAGACCCTGTTCGAGGCCTGGTGGACGCCGCTGATCAAGCTGGGGGTCATCCATGGCGACCCACACCTGGGCAACTACAGCTTCACCGCCGACTTCAGCCATGACGGGGCGGGGCGGCTGAACTTGCTGGACTTCGGCTGTATCCGCATCTTCCCCCCCTCTTTCGTCGGCGGGGTGGTGAAGCTGTTCCACGCCATGACCGCGAACGACCGGGAAGGGGAGGCGGCCGCCTACCGCGCCTGGGGCTTCAAAGGGCTCACCGACGACCTGATGGACGTGCTGCACATCTGGGCCAAGTTCATCTACGGCCCGCTGCTGGACGACCGCGTGCGCACCGTTGCCGATGGCGTGGCGCCGGGTGAATACGGCCGCCGCGAAGCTTTCCAGGTCAAGCGGGCCCTGGACGAAAAGGGCCCGGTGACCATCCCCCGGGAGTTTGTGTTCATGGACCGCGCCGCCATCGGCCTGGGCGCCGCCTTCCTGCACCTGTCGGCCGAGCAGAACTGGCGGGCCCTGTTCGAGGCCTCCCTGGAGGGGTTCTCGGAGGAAGCCCTGGCGGAGCGCCAGGCGGCGGCCCTGGCGGCCGTGGGGCTGGGGTGAACGCCTAGCAAGATTCATGCCGTGTAAGGCGAGAAGCGAGCGCGGGCGCAGCTTGTGCGCGAGGGCCGGCTGAGCGCATACTCTCCTCATGCGGGTGGGCATGGTGACGCGTCGATTTTGTCCGGACTGGCGCCGCGGGGGTGGCCTGGCGCTCACCTTCGGCCTCGCGCTTGGGCTGACCGTCGCCGCAGGCCTGGGATCGACGGCGCGGGCCGAGGCCTCCCTGCAGGTCAATTCGGCCAGCGATCTGGCCGGCCTGTCCATCGAGGACCTGGCCCGGATCGACGTGTCTTCCGTGTCCAAGAGCGCCCAGCCGCTCAGCGACGCGCCGGCGGCGATCTATGTCATCACCCACGACGACATTCTCCGCTCGGGCGCCTCCAGCATCCCCCAGATGCTGCGCCTGGCGCCCAACCTCTATGTCGCCCAGACCAGCGCCAGCAGCTACGTCATCACTGCCCGCGGCTTCAACGGTAACGCCGCCGACCAGAACTTCTCCGACAAGCTGCTGGTCCTCATCGACGGGCGAAGCGTCTATTCGCCCCTGTTTTCGGGCGTCTACTGGGACATGCAGGACGTCCTGCCCGAGGACATCGACCGTATCGAGGTGATCAGCGGGCCGGGCGCGACCCTCTGGGGCGCCAACGCCGTCAACGGCGTGGTCAACATCATCACGCGCAAGGCCAGCGAGACCCAGGGCGGGATGCTGGCGGTGGGTGGGGGCAACGTGGAGCGCAGCGCCAGCCTGCGCTACGGCGGCAAGATCGGCGCCGACCTGGCTTATCGGCTGTATGCCAAGGGCTTCTATGACACCGACACCGTGACCTCCAGCGGCGCCAAGGCGCATGACAGCTGGTCAAAGCCCCAGGGCGGCTTCCGACTCGACTGGACGCCCGGCGCCGGCGACAGAGTCACGTTGCAAGGCGACGTCTACCAGGGCGACGAATCGGGCGCGACGGTCGCCGGCGGCAACCTGCTCGCCCGCTGGAACCACAACTGGCGCGGCGGCGCGACTTCGCAGGTCCAGACCTACTACGACCGCGCCCATGGCGGCGGTTTCGTCCTTGATGCCTACGATCTGGACGTCCAGAACAGCTTCGCCCTGGGCCGCCGCAACAAGATCGTCTGGGGCGGCGGCCTGCGCGTCAGCCGGTACACGATCACCGGCACCGATACGTTCTTCTTCGTGCCGACCCGCCGCACCCTGACGCTTGGCAATGTCTTCGTTCAGGACAGCCTGTCACTGAATGGCGCCACCACCCTGGTCCTTGGGCTGAAACTGGAAGACGATCCCTATTCCGGGGTGACGCCCCTCCCCAGCGTGCGCCTGTCCTGGAAGGCCAACGACACCACCCTGTTGTGGGCCGCGATCTCACGGGCGATCCGCTCGCCCACGCCCTTCGATCGCGACGTAGCGGAGAAGCTGGGCAGCCTGCTGTTCCTAGTCGGAGGGGGAAACTTCCAGCCCGAAAAACTCATCGCCTACGAGGTCGGCGTGCGGGTGCAGCCCTCGCCGCGGCTGTCGTTCTCGGTCTCGGGCTTCTACAACGTCTACGACGACCTGCGCAGCATCGAGCCGAACCCGGTCACCTTCCTGCCGCTTACCTGGGGCAACCGCATCCGGGGCCATACCGCCGGCGTCGAAGCCTGGGCGGACTACAGCGTAACGTCATGGTGGAAGCTGTCCGCCGCCTTCAATCTGCTCAGCGAGAGCCTGTCGTTCAAGCCGGGCGACCTTGCCCTGGTGGGGGTGGAGCAGGAAGGCGACGATCCGGCGCATCAAGCCTCGCTGAGGTCCTCGATGAACCTTGGCGGCGCCGTCACCCTTGACTGGGACCTGCGCTATGTCGGCGCTCTACCCAACCCACAACTCCCGTCTTACGTCGAACTCGACACCCGTATCGCCTGGAATGTCTCACAACGGGTGCAGCTTTCCCTGTCAGGGTTCAACCTGATCCACGACCACCACCAGGAATATCCGGGTCCCCAAGCCAACGCCGTACCGCGAAGTGTCTTCGCGGAGGCGCGGCTGAGGTTCTGAGCGTGGCCGGTCTCACCGCGCACCGCCGCATTGGCGTTGTCCACGCGGTCTGCCGTGTCTTGAGCCTCGCGGGCCTGGGCCTCGCTGCCGCCAGCGCGTCGCCGGCATGCGCCCAGGGCGGTTCCATGGAGTATGCAGTTAAGGCCGCTTACCTCTACCGGTTCGCCCCCTTCGTCCAATGGCCGCCGGACGCTTTCGCCTCCGCCGCCAGCCCCTTCAACCTGTGCGTCCTGGGCGACGATCCCTTCGGCGCGGCCCTGGACCAGGCGGTCCGCGGTCAGAGCGTCGGGGACCATCCGGTGGTGGTGCGCCGGTTGCGGGCGGCCGAAGTCGCCACCGGGTGCCAGATCCTCTACGTCCAGGACGCGCGTCGGCCGGCCCTCGCCAGCGCCCTGCGGGGCGTGCGCGGGGCGCCGGTGCTGACGGTGTCCGACCAGGGCCGCGGTGACGGAACGATCATCCAGTTCGTGGTCAAGGAGGGCCACGTGCGCTTCAGCATTGACACCGGCCTGGCCGCCGCCAGCCATGTGACCATCAGCTCCAAGCTGCTGAGCTTGGCCGTGACGACGGAGGGCGGCCGATGAGGGCGCCAGGGTGGCTTCGAGGCGCCTTGCTTAGGGGCTGGAGGGGCCGCCGGCTACCGCCGTGGATGACCGTGGTCGCGGCCGTCGGACTCATCCTCGCGGGCCTGAGCCTGGCGCTCTACAACGAACGGCAGGGCGCCGCTCAGAAGCAGCGCGCGGTGATGGTCCAGGCGCAGATTCTGTCGGGCAGTATCGCCGCCGCCCTCGCCTTCGACGACCGCCTCACGGTGCGGGAGTATATCGACGCCCTGCAGGCCAACCCCGACATCGAGACCGTGGGGGTTTACGACTCCCAGGGCAGCCTGGTGGCCGGATATGCCGGCGGCGGCTATCTGCCCCCGACCAGCGCCGTGCGCGCGCCGCTCAGCGACGGCGATCATCTGGTGGTCACCGCCCCGGTCACCCAGGGCCGGACCCGGTTGGGCTCGGTCTACCTGCGGTCCACGCGCGAGCCTCTGGTCCGCCGCGCCGCCGGCTACAGCGGCATCGGCCTGCTGATCGTCATGGCCTCGCTGGTGGTCACCGTGCTGGGCGCCTCGAACCGGTCCCTGTCGCGGGCCCACCACCGGGTTCAGGGCGAGATGCGACGGCGGGCCAAGGCGGAGCGGGACCTGCGCCGCAGCCAGGAGCTGGAGGCCGCGACCCAGCTGACCCTGGCCACGGAGCGCGGCCGCGCCGCCCTGCGCCAATCCGAACAGCAGTTGGAGTTCGCCTTGGACGCCGGCCGCCTCGGAAGCTGGGAACTGGACCTGCGGACCGACGCCGTGGCCGCCTCGGAATTCTTCCGCGCCGCTTTCGGCCTGGGGCCGGATGACGCCCTGGACAGCCTCCGGAGCCTCCTCGCCCATGTCGATCTCGCCGACCGCCCGCGCCTGCAGAACGCCCTGTCCCGGGCGATCGCCGACGGCGCCGACCTTGAGATCGAATACCGCACCCTGACCCCTTTGGATGAGACGCGCTGGCTGCTGATGCGCGGCCGGGCGGCCTATGACGAAGAGGGCGCGGCGGTGAAGATTGCCGGGCTGTCGCTCGACATCACCGATCGCAAGCTGGCCGAACAGCGCCAGCAGTCCCTGCTCGATGAGCTCAACCATCGCGTCAAGAACACCCTCGCCACAGTCCAGTCGATCGCCATGCAGACCAGCCGCACCGCCGGCGACGCCGACGCCTTCGAGCACGCGTTTCTGGCCCGGATCAGCGCACTGGCCCAGGCCCACGACCTGCTCACCGCCGTCGCCTGGGAAGGGGCCTCGCTGGGCGATGTCATCCGGCGGATCCTGGCGCCCTACGCGGCCGAGGGACAGATCGACCGCCTGCGAATGGCCGGCCCTGACGTCCGCTTGGGACCCAACGCCGCCGTCAGCCTCGCCATGGCGTTCCACGAACTGGCCACCAACGCGGCGAAATACGGCGCCCTGTCCACGGCGGCGGGTGAACTGGAGGTCGCCTGGACGGTCGACCGCCCCGGCGCGGGCCAAGCCCTCCCACTGGCCCTCTTGGGTGAACCGGTGGCCCTGGAGATCGAATGGCGGGAATCGGGCGGCCCGGCGGTGACGCCGCCCGCGCGCCGGGGCTTTGGCTCGCGGTTCGTGGAAAAGGCTCTGGCCCGAGAGTTTGACGGCGCCTGCGAACTGATCTTCCGTCCGGAGGGTTTGCAGTGCCACATGCGTTTGCCTCTGTCCCCCAAGCTTCAATTGGCCGCCTGATGTCCGACAAACCATCGCTTCTGGGCCTGCGGCTCCTGGTCGTCGAAGACGAGGCCATGGTGGCGATGATGGTCGAGGACATGCTGATGGAGATGGGCTGCGTCGTGGTCGACGTGGCCGGCACGGTGTCTCGGGGCCTGGCCCTGGCGGGGGATGCGGACCTGGCGCTCGACGGGGCGATCCTCGATGTCAATCTGGGCGGTGAGAAGGTCTATCCCGTCGCCCAGGCCCTGGCGGCCAGACGTGTCCCGTTCGTGTTTTCCACCGGCTATGGCCAGGCCGGCATCGCCCCCGACTTCATCCACGTGCCGGTGCTGTCCAAACCCTACGAGCGACGGGTGTTGGAGAGCCTGCTGCTGACCACCATGGCGCCGCAGGCTCCTCCGGGCGCTTGAGCTCTCTAGAGCCGTGGCGCATAGCGGCGCCCGCGCTTCTCACCTTGCCATTTTTCAAACGGTTGTTAGTCAGGTCCGCATTGCAGCATGGCGGGGCGATGGTCCGGCCGATTTGGTGATTTCGAGGGTGGTATGGCCGACGACAAGGGACTGAGCGTTCCCGGCAACGGGAAACTGGACGAGAAACTGGACGACGACGAACCGGTACGGCTGGAGCCCAGCCTGCCGCCGGAGATCGCCTCGCCGCTGGCCCCCTTCAAGGGTGGCGTACCCGACAGCCCCGCCTGGTTCAAGGCCGCCCTGGCCCGTGAACCGCAGCGCAGCCTCGTGCCGGTGGACGGCGCCAACATCGAGCTGCTCACCTGGGGCGAGATCGGCAAGCCCGGCCTGATCTTCGTGCACGGCAACAGCGCCCACGCCGACTGGTGGAGCTTCATCGCCCCCTTCTTCGCCGACGACTACCGCGTCGCGGCCCTGTCCCTGTCGGGCATGGGCGCCTCCGAATGGCGCGAGGTCTATTCCTTCGAAAGCTTCGCCAGCGAAATCTTCGAATGCGCCAAGGCCGCGGGCCTCTACGAGGCGGCGGTGAAGCCGGTCTATATCGGCCACTCCTTCGGCGGCTCCCAGGTGTTCTACTCCGCCACCAAATATCCGGAGCGCATGAGCGCCTGCATCCTGGTGGACACCGGCTTCGGCGGCCCGCCCACCCCTGAACAGCTCAAGAAGATGCGCGAGGACGCCATCCGCGAGGGCCGGCACGAGGAGGCTCGCCGCATGGGCGGTCCGCCTCAGCGCACCCAGCCCAACCGCGTCTACGCCACCCTGGAAGAGGCCTTGACCCGGTTCCGCTTCATGCCGCCGCAGGTTCCCGGCAACCTCTACATCGCCGACTTCATCGCCCGCCGCTCGCTCAAGCGCGCTCAAATGCCCGATGGTTCCGGCGAAGGCTGGACGTGGATGTTCGACCCCTTCCTATGGGGCAAGCTGAACCGCGGTGACTTTAACCAGCCCAGCGTCGAGGGCGCCGCGCCCCTGGCCCATATCTACGGTGACAAGTCCAACATCATGAAGCGCAACTGGAACGGCGAGGCGTACAACAGCCCGGTCCCAAAGTCGGCACCGCACGTGGTCATCCCGGATTCCGAGCACCACATCATGGTAGACCAGCCCCTGGCCCTGGTGGCGGCCCTTCGCACGCTCCTGGCGACTTGGCCGCCGGCGCCCGCGGGGAAGTAGCAACATAGGATGGCAATCATGGCCGCGACCCTCAACTGGGGTGTGAAGGAAAGTTTCCGCAACTATGTGGAAGGCTCCGGCGGCGCCATCGACGCGGGCCTGGGCGCCGCGCGCACCGAAGACGGCGGTTTCACCTTCCCCGCCGCCCCGGGCCAGGGCCTGACGTTGGGCGCCGATGGCCGGCCACAAGGTCGGGGGGAATTCACCGGCGAGGTCCGGTTCCAAGCCCACGGCGGCATGCTCTCGGTGTTCCTCGCCGACCCCGCCCTGGAGATCGCCCCGTCCGGCGCGTTCCTGACCGTCGCCGACAGCCCCGACCGCACCCGTCGCCTGCCCCTGGCCAAGCTGGACCTGGCGGCCATGAGCACGGCGGACGACGGTGAACTGGTCATCCCGGCCTCGATGTCGAATGAAGGTTGGCAGGTGCTGGGCGACCACTACCTGCCCAGCACGCCCCTGGACCCGGTGCGGGTCAGGCTGACGGGCGCGTAGAGCACGATGAGTTTTGTCGGAACCGACAAAACTCTGAATCGTGCTCGCAAACTAAAGAGCCGAGCCTGTTCTTCCCGTTTTGATGGATTCCATCAAAACGGGACAGGCTCTAGCGTCGGGATTTCGGTGGCGCCGCATCCAATGGCCGCCCTGCGCGCATTGCTCCCAACCTGGCCGGCTTGAGAACTGGCGGCCGCTGGTGTAGCACCCCCCAAAATCCCGCCTTAACCGACCAGGAGATCCCGAGCCTATGTCCGAGTCCGCTTCCGACTACCAGCACGGCGCCATGAACATCTCCGAGCAGGAGCGGACGTTTGATCTGTTCAACGGTCTGACCAAGTGGGGTTCGCTCACCGTCGCCACCCTGCTGACGATGCTGACCCTGTGGTTCTGTGTCGGCACGGGCTTCCTGGCCGGTGCGATCTCCGGCGCCGTCCTGTTCGGCCTCGGCGTGATCTTCCTGCGCGACAAGCCGGCGGACGCACACTAGAGCTTCTGTCGCGGCGCCCGCACGGCGCCGCATGGGTGGTCCCGTCCGGGCCGCCCGTCACGGCGCGGCCATCGAGCTTCCCGGGCGTCCTGCGCTGGACAAGGCTCTGAGTCGCTCCCTAACGTCGGGTCCGTGGGGGCCTGACCGGTCCTCCAGGGGGGTATCATGGCTGTCGTCGCCGTCACCAAGGAACGCCAGGCCGGCGAGACCCGCGTCGCGGTGACGCCCGATGCGGCCAAGAAGCTGATCGGGCTGGGTGTTTCGGTGACGGTGGAGTCCGGGGCCGGCGTCTCTGCGTCCATC
>DASVMY010000193.1:0-1516 GCA_036384135.1 Caulobacteraceae bacterium
GCCGCGGCGGCGCAGCTGGGCGTCACCACCAGCTATGATCCGAACTACCGCCGCATCGCCTATCCGGGCGGCGACGGCCCGCGCGCCACCGGGGTGTGCGCCGACGTGGTGGTGCGCGCCGCGCGCGACGCCTGGGGCGCCGACCTGCAGAAACTGGTGCACGAGGACATGGCCGCCGCCTTCGCCGACTATCCCTCGCGCCGGGTCTGGGGCCTGACCCGGCCGGACGCCAACATCGACCACCGCCGGGTGCTGAACCTGGAAGCCTATTGGCGCCGCTGCGGGGCCCAGGTTTGGCCGAGCGTGCGCCACGCCGCCGGCTTCGTATTCGAGGGGCCGCTGGAGCCGGGCGACCTGCTCACCTGGCGCCTGAACGGGCGGCTGCCGCATGTGGCGGTGGTCGAGCGCGCGGGGGTCGCCCCCGTGGTGATCCACAACATCGGCGCTGGGGTGGAGCGCTGGCCCCTGGCCTTCTTCGCCCCGCACGTGGCGGTCGCCCACTACCGCTGGCGCCCAGCCACTGGCGCTCACCCCGCCGGCGCTCGCGTATAGGACGAACCATGATCGAATCATGGCACGGTCCTTCGCGCCAGCAACCTACGGAGCCGGCGGGCGTTCAGTACAGCGACCCTCCTCGCAAGAAGGATGACCGCCGTGAGACAGGCGCGCCTGGACAGCCCCATCGATATCCTCCGCCCGTTCGTCTGGATCTGGGCGGTGTTCTTCGCCACCGGGTTCCTGGGCTATTTCGCCCTGTATCCCCTGACCTGACCCATCCGCCGCAGACCCAGAGTCGCGGGTGAGCGCAACCTCGACCCCCCCGCCTTCCACCCCAGTGGCCGGGCCCTCCCGGCGATGGCTGATCTTGACCGTCATCCTGGCGGTGGTCGCCGCCCTCGCCCTGATCCTGCTGGCCAGCCGCAACCTGATCGCCAGGGCCCTGGCCCGGGCCTGGCTGAAGAACCAGGGCGTCGCTTCGGCCCTGGAGGTGCGCGGCCTGTCGCTCACCGGGCTGACGGCGCGGCTGAAGCTGGGCGACCCGGCCGCCCCCGACCTGACGGTGGACCAGATGGAGGTCCGCTACGCCCTCACCGGGCCCTGGAGCGGCCAGGACCTCGGCGTCGTCACCCGCTCGCTGCGCCTGGTGCGGCCGGATGTGGTGGTCCACTGGGACGGCCGCCGCCTGACTTACGGCGCCCTCACCCGGATGGTGGAGGACTTCGAGAAACGCCCCTTCAACCCCGCCCACCCGCCGCCGCGGGTGATCATCGAGGGCGGGACCGCGCACCTGGCCACCCCCTGGGGCGCGGTCACCGCCGCCGGCGACGCGTTGATCGACGAGGGGACGCTGAAGGCGTTCGAGGGCCATATCGACCCCGCGCGCCTGGTCCGGGGCGGCGCCCTGGCGCTGTCGACGCCGGGCGGACCGGTCAGCCTCGGCCGACGGGGCCAGGCCCTGGTGCTGCAGGCGAATCTGCCCATCGACGAAGCCCACCTGGCCGGCCTGGCCCTCAGC
>DASVMY010000194.1:0-16476 GCA_036384135.1 Caulobacteraceae bacterium
GCCTCCGGCGCGGCGGTGCGGCTGGCCATCGGCGGGGCCGGCTGCCTCAACGGCCGCGACTGGCCAGCCGTCCCGAGGATCTGCATCGCCGAATACGGCGACTCCATCGCGACGCTTCTGCAGCGTGAAGGTGATGCAGACCTGGTGCTGTTCCAGCCCCTGCGCCAGGTCGAGTTGGCGGCGGCCCTGCGCCGCGCCGCGGCCGGCCAGTCTATCGGCGAGACCCAGTCCGAAGCCCCCGCCACGGCCCTGACCAAGGCCCCCGCGCCCGCCGGTCCGCTGGTGACCTCGGAACTGCTGGATCCCCAGATCGCCGGCGAGCTGGCCCGCATGGCCGCCATGGGCAAGGCCGACTTCGTCGATCGCGTCCGCCGGCTCTACCGCGAGAACGCCCCGGACGCGGTGCGGGCGGTGATCGAGGGCTCGGTGGACCGTGACGCGGACGCGGTGGCCAGCGCCGCCCACGCCCTGAAGTCCATGAGCCTGAACATGGGCGCCCGGGTGGTGGCGGAATCGGCTGGCCGCATCGAGATCCAGGCCCGCGACCTTGGGGTGGTCAATGTCGACCAGGCCCAGATCCTGCACCGCCAGCTACTGGCCACCCTGGACGTCCTGGACGGCTATCCCCCCACCCAGGGCTCGTCGCAGCGCTCCAGCAGCGCCGACACCGAGGAGCAGGCCCTGTTGGACGACATGGCCAACGCCATCGCGCGCAACGAACTGTCGCTGGTCTACCAGCCCCAGTACGACCATGACGGCGAGCAGATCACCGGGGTCGAGACCCTGCTGCGCTGGAACCATCCGGTGCGCGGCTTCGTCAGCCCGGCCATGTTCATCCCTCTGGCCGAACGGCACGGCTTGATCGGCCCGATCACACAGTGGGTCCTGAACCGGGCCATGACCGAGACCGAAGGGTTGGGCGATATCGTCATCAGCTTCAACGCCTCGGCGGTGGAGTTCGCCGACCCCTCGTTCGTGGACGAGCTGGCGGTGCTGATCGCGCGGCGGCGGTTCGACCCGCGGCGGCTGGAGATCGAGGTCACCGAGACCGCGGTCCTGGCCGAGGAGGACGAGGTCCGCCGCAACATGGCCCGGTTGCACGACCTCGGCCTGAAGATCGCCCTGGACGATTTCGGGGTCGGCTATTCTTCGCTCAGCCACCTGCGGCTGTTCCCCTTCGACAAGCTCAAGATCGACCGCGCCTTCGTCACCGGCTGCGCCGACAACGTCCAGTCCGCCACCCTGGTCCACGCCGTGGTCGCCATCGGCTGCTCGCTGGGTATGAAGGTGGTGGCCGAGGGGGTGGAGACCGAGGAACAGCGCGAGTTCCTCAAGGTGGCTGGCGTGCACGCCATGCAAGGCTACCTGTTCGCCAAGCCCGAACCGATCGCCGCCCTGCGCATCCGCATGGGATTGGACCAGGCGGTGATGAGCGCCTGAGGGCGCAGGGCCGCTATTCCAACCTCACCGCACCAGCCTATCCAGATCCACCCCGTACTGGCCCGCCCCGCCCTCCCTCCGAAGCGCGGGCCGGAGCCGGCAGGCTACTTCAGCTTGATGCTGACGCCCGAGGGGGCGAACGACAGCTTCAGGCCGGCGGAGGACGAGTGGATGTGGATCTCGACCCCATTGCCGTTCTTCATGTCCACCTCGCCGGCGCCGGCGCCGGCGGTCATGCTGGCGTCGATGGCGGTGTAGGTGCCTTCGATGTCACGCAGACGGCGCAGGTGATAGACCTCGCCGGAGCCGGAGTATTTGTTGGCTCCAACGGCGCCGACGGACAGGCCGCCGACCTTGATGCGATAGTTATGGCCCTTGTAGGTCAGGGAGCCATCGCCCCAGTTCACGCCGGCGAGGAAGGCGAACGAGCCGCCGTGGAAGCGGATGCGGGCGTCCGGCCCGTGCGCGGCCTGGGCTGGCGCGGCGATGGCGCCGGCGAGGAGGACGACGGCGAGGGCTGCGCCGCCACGAAGGAAGCTGGACATGGGCTGATCTCCATTTGGGATAGGGCCACAACGAAGCTGAGGCATATCAGGTTGCACGAAGCCGTGATGAGTCGCGTCGATTGTCCGACATAACGCGGGTCCCAGAGCGGGATGCGAGCGAAAAAGTGGATACCAGTTTTCCGCCCGCATCCCGCTCTAGACTTTTTCTAGAACCGATCACAGCGGCCTTGGCTTGGTTCAAGCCAAGGCCGCTGTGATCTGGGCCGCCTGTCCTTGACCTTTTTGACCTTTTGGGCGCATAAGCCCGGCCTTCCGGCGCCAGCATCAGCCAGCGCCTCCACCGCCACGACCCCTTTCAGGCCTTATCTGACAGGACGAGGGCGGCGAGGACCCCCGTCCGCGTGATCGCGCACGGGGGCTGGCTGCGTTTGCGTGATGAGGTCTTGAATGTTCGACGGCTTATCTGAACGGCTCTCAGGCGTCTTCGACCGGCTTTCCGGCCGCGGCGTGCTGTCGGCCAAGGATATCGACGAGGCCATGCGCGAGGTGCGCGTCGCCCTGCTTGAGGCCGACGTCGCCCTGCCGGTGGTCCGCGAGTTCATCGACAAGGCCAAGGAAGCGGCGAACGGCGAGGCGGTGATCCGCTCGGTCAAGCCCGCCGACCAGGTCATCAAGATCGTCTACGACGGCCTGGTGGAGATGCTGGGGGGCGACAACCCCGAGCCCCTGCGCCTGGCGCTGAACCCGCCCACGATCATCATGATGGCCGGCCTGCAGGGCTCGGGCAAGACCACCATGTCGGCCAAGCTGGCCCTGCGGCTCTTCAAGATGGAGCGCAAGCGGGTGCTGATGGCCTCGCTGGACGTGCGCCGTCCCGCCGCCATGGAGCAGCTGGCGATCCTGGGCAAGGAAGCGGGGGTCGACACCCTGCCGATCATGCCCGGCCAGGCGCCCGCCGACATTGCCCGCCGCGCCGTGTCGGCCGCCAAGCTAGGCGGCTTCGACGTCCTGATCCTCGACACCGCCGGCCGCATCACCCTGGATGAGGCGATGATGAGCGAGGCCGCCGAGGTGGCCCGCATCGCCCAACCGGCCGAAACCCTGCTGGTGGCCGACAGCCTCACCGGCCAGGACGCCGTGCGCACGGCCACGGCCTTCCACGAGCGCCTGCCGCTCACCGGCCTGGTCCTCACCCGCACCGACGGCGACAGCCGCGGCGGCGCGGCGCTTTCCATGCGCGCCGTCACCGGCCTGCCGATCAAGTTCCTGGGCACGGGCGAGAAGATCGACGCGCTCGACGTGTTCGACGCCCGCCGCGTGGCCGGCCGCATCCTGGGCCAAGGCGACGTCGTCGCCCTGGTGGAAAAGGCCGCCCAGGACTTCGACCAGGCCAAGGCCGAGGTCATGGCCAAGAAGCTGGCCAAGGGTCAGTTCGACCTCGACATGCTCAGCGACCAGCTGGCCCAGATGGAGAAGATGGGCGGCATGGAAGGCCTGATGGGCCTGCTGCCCGGGGTCCAGAAGGTCAAGAAGCAGATCGCCGAGAGCGGCATGAACGACAAGTCGATCCGCCGCCAGCGGGCGATCATCGGCTCGATGACCAAGCTGGAGCGGCGCAAGCCCGACATCCTGGCCGCCTCGCGCAAGCGCCGCATCGCGGCCGGCGCCGGGGTCGATGTGGCCGAGGTCAACCGCCTGCTCAAGCAGCATCGCCAGATGCAGGACGCCTTCAAGATGATGGCCAAGGACGGCGGCAAGGGCTTTGCCCGCATGGCCGGCATGATGGGCAGCGGCGGCATGGACCGGATGAAGGCCCTCGGCGGCGGGCGACTGCCCGAGCCGGCGGCGCCAAACCTGTCCGGCCTCACCGGCTCACCCGATTCCAACACGCCTCCGAACCCTTCGGGCGGCGGACTTCCCGGCTTGGGCGGCCTTCCGTCCAGCTTCAATCCCTTCAAGAAACCCTGAAG
Organism: Caulobacteraceae bacterium; assembly: GCA_036384135.1. Classification (GTDB taxonomy): domain Bacteria; phylum Pseudomonadota; class Alphaproteobacteria; order Caulobacterales; family Caulobacteraceae; genus Acaudatibacter. The sequence continues at coordinate 3,917 of DASVMY010000194.1, forward strand.
ACCAACCCTAGGACCCTACCTGATATGCTGAAGATCCGTCTCGCCCGTGGCGGCGCCAAGAAGCGCCCCTACTACTCGATCGTCGTCGCCGACAGCCACTCGCCCCGCGACGGCCGTTTCATCGAAAAGGTGGGCGCCTACAACCCGCTGCTGAAGAAGGACGATCCCAACCGGATCACCCTGAAGGGCGAGCGCATCACCGAATGGCTCGGCAAGGGCGCCCAGCCCACCGACCGCGTGGCCCGCTTCCTGTCCGTCCAGGGCCTGACCAAGTGGGAACACGGCAACAACCCCAACAAGGGCCAGCCGGGGACCAAGGCCAAGGAACGGGCCACTGAACGCGCCGAGCGTGAAGCCGCCGCGGCCGCCGCCGCCGCCGAAGCCGCCGCCAACCCGCCGCCGCCGCCCGAGCCGGAAGTTGTCGAGGAAGCTCCGGCCGCTGTCGAAGCCGCCGCCGAGGAAGCCGCTCCGGTTGAAGCTGCCGCCGAAGAAGCCGCGCCGGTGGAAGCCGCCGCTGAAGAACCCGCCGCCGAAGCCCCGGCCGAAGAAGCCTCCGAAGGCTGAGGCTGAACGTCGCCAACCTGCTCCCCTCCCCTTGCGGGGAGGGGTCGGGGGTGGGGGTGTCATCGCCACCGCCCGCCGTCCTGGCGCTATTGCGCCCTATCGTCTGACAACCAGCGGGCGCCCCCACCCCCTGCCCCCTCCCCGCGAGGGGGAGGGGGTTGAGGGTCGCTTGCTGCGTTCGCGAATGTCCCCTCATCATGACTGAGCCCCGCCTCATCCAGGTCGCCCGGCTCGCCGGCGCCTTCGGCGTGCACGGGGAGATCCGGATCACCGCCTTCACCGAGGACCCGCTGTCCCTGCTGGTCTATCGCGACCTCAAGCATGAAGACGGCTCGCCGGCGCTCACCCTCACCGCCGCCCGCGCCGCCAAGGGCGGGATCGTGGGCCGGGCCAGGGAGATCGAGACCCGGGAACAGGCCGAGGCGCTGAAGGGCATGAAGCTGTTCATCGCCCGCGACGCCCTGCCGCCGCCGGACGAGGACGAATATTACATCGCCGACCTGATCGGCCTGGAGGTCCGCGACCCCGCCGGCGCCGTCATCGGCCGCGTCAGGGCCGCCCAGGACTTCGGGGCCGGCGACCTGTTGGAAATCCAGCCCGCCGACGGCGGCGCCAGCTGGTGGCTGCCCTTCACCCTGGCCGCCGTCCCGGACGTCAACCTAGCCGAGGGCTGGCTGACGGCTGTGCGGCCGGTGGAGACGGAGTAGTTGATCTCCCCCTCGCGAAGCGAGGGGGAGTGGCGAGGGTAAGGGAGCGAAGGCGACCGAAACCCGCCGAGGGGGAGAAGTACGCAGGCAAGCCCATAGGTCAGCGCCGTCCCTATCTCACCCCGGCCGGTGGGTGTCTCCCCTCCGCGGCCCGTCGCCTGCTTCGCGGGCTCCGCGCGCCGCACCTCCCCTCACCTGCGTGAGGGGAGGATCAGAGCGACCAATCAGAGATGCTATTCCTACCGCACCTGATCCGGCGCCAGCGCCTGCTTCGTCAGCACCGCGATCGCCTCGTCCAGGCTCATCACCTCCTGGGCGTCCGATCCGAAGCGGCGCAGGGCGACCTTGCGTTCCTCGGCCTCCCGGCGGCCGACCACGGCGATTACCGGGGTCTTGGTCAGGGAGTGTTCGCGGATCTTGTAGCCGACCTTTTCGTTGCGCAGGTCGGTCTCCACCCGCAGCCCGGCCTTCCGGAACGCGGCGGCGACCTCCGCGGCATAGCCGTCGGCGTCGGAGGTGATCGTCGCCACCACCGCCTGCACCGGCGCCAGCCACAGCGGGAACGCTCCGGCGTGGTGCTCGATCAACACCCCCAGGAACCGCTCCATGGAGCCCAGGATCGCCCGGTGCAGCATCACCGGCCGGTGCTTCTGACCGTCCTCGCCGATGTACGACGCGTCCAGCCGCTCGGGCAGCACATAGTCCAGTTGCAGGGTTCCGCACTGCCAGGTGCGGCCGATGGCGTCGCGCAGGTGGAACTCCAGCTTGGGGCCGTAGAAGGCGCCTTCGCCGGGCAGCATCTCCACCGTGATGCCGGACGCCAGGGCGGCGTTCTCCAGCTTGCGCTCCGCCGCGTCCCAGCCCTCGTCCGTGCCGAAGCGCAGGTCCGGCCGCAGGGCCAGCTTCACCGAATGCAGCTCCACCCCCAGGTCGTCATAGACTCGCTTCAAGAGGGCGATGAAGGCCTCGGACTCCGCCTCGATCTGGTCGTCGGTGCAGAAGATGTGGGCGTCGTCCTGCTGCATGCGGCGCACCCGCAGCAGGCCCATCACCGAGCCTGAGCTCTCATAGCGGTGCAGGCCCTCGAACTCCGAGAACCGGATCGGCAGTTCGCGGTAGGACCGCTGGCCGTGCTTGAAGATCTGCACGTGGCCGGGGCAGTTCATCGGCTTGACCGCCAGCACCTCGCCCTCGTCCGTCTCACAGACGAACATGCTGGCGTGGAACTTGTCCCAGTGGCCCGACTTCTCCCAGAACGAGCGGTCGAGGATCTGCGGCGTCTGCACCTCCTCATAGCCCTCGGCCTCGGTGACGCGGCGCACATAGTTCTGCAGCGTCCGGTACAGGGTCCAGCCCTTGGGGTGCCAGAACACCATGCCCTTGCCCTCTTCCTGGATATGGAAAAGGTTCATGGCCGCGCCCAGCTTGCGGTGGTCCCGCTTCTCCGCCTCCTCGATGCGCTTCAGATAGGCTTCCAGGTCCGCTTCGCTGGCCCAGGCGGTGCCATAGATACGCTGCAACTGGGCGTTGGCCTGGTCGCCCCGCCAGTAGGCGCCGGCCAGCTTGGTCAGCTTGAAGGCCTTGCCGATGTGGCGCGTCGACGGCAGGTGCGGGCCGCGGCAGAGGTCCTTCCAGGCCCCCTGTCGATAGACCGTGATCGGCTCGGCGCCGGGGATGCCCTCGATGATCTCGGCCTTGTAGGCCTCGCCGATGTCGCGGAAGTGCTTGATCGCTTCCTGGCGGTCCCAGACCTCGCGCGTGATCCGCTCGTCGCGGTCGACAATGTCCTTCATCCGCTTTTCGATCGTCGCCAGGTCGTCCAGGCTGAACGGCTCGTCGCGGGCGAAGTCGTAGTAGAAGCCGTCCTCGACATTGGGGCCGATGGTTACCTGGGTGCCGGGGAACAGCTCCTGCACCGCCTCGGCCAGGACGTGGGCCGTGTCGTGCCGGATGGTGTCCAGGGCCTCGGGCGCATCGCGCGTGACGATCTCGATGGCGCCACCGCTTTCCAGGGCGCGGTCGAGGTCCAGCAGCTGGCCCTCCAGCTTGATCAGCAGGGCCTTCTTTTCCAGGGATTTGGAGATCGAGGCGGCGACATCGCGGCCCGTGACCCCGTCTTCGAATTGACGGACGGAGCCGTCGGGGAACTTCAGATCGATCATGTCTCACATGTCCTGCGCCTATTGCGGGCGCTTGGGGGAACGGGGTCGTATCCGGACCCGCCCCAGGGATGGCATCGACACAGGCGCCGGACGGCCAGATAGCCGCCCTTGACGGGCCCGTGCTGGATAAGGGCCTCGGCCGTGTAGTCCGAACAGGTCGGAAGGAACCGGCATTGGCGCCCGAACCAGGGCGAAAGCGACAGCTTGTAGGCCCGGTGTGCGAGCCGAACGCTGCGTTCGTAGGGGGTCATGCCGGGGTTCTTGTGGGTCAGGCGAAGCGGGGCTTATCGCACCCGCCCGCTTGGCCGATCAAGCCGCGCCGGCGCGGCTAGTTCGTGTCGTCTGAGCGGCGAGCGCCTGGCGGCAAGCCTCCACCGTCGCCTCGAACGCCAGCAGCGTCGAGGTGTGACGAGGCGGATAGTCCTTCACCGGCTCCAGCATCTTCAGGTCCGAAAAACGTCCCGCGGGCGCAGGTCCGCCCGCTTTCAACATAGCACGGAATGCATCCCGGGCCATTTCGATTTCCTGAACGGAGGCCCCGACCACGTGCTCGCCCAGCACCGCGGCGGCCGCCTGGCCCAGCGCGCAGGCCTTCACGTCCTGGGCGAAGTCGGTGACGACGCCGTCCTTGACCGCCACGTCCACGATCACCCGGCTGCCGCACAGCTTGGAGACCTTCTCCGAGGTGCCGTCCGGCGCGGCCAGCCGCCCGGTCCGCGGCATGTTCGCGGCCAGGGACAGCAGCTTGGCGGAGTAGAGGTCGTCGATCATGGCTCTTAGGTAGGCTCGCCCTGGCTCTGACGCCATGCCGCTTCCACCTTCGCCTTCACCGCATCGCCCATAGCCGCGAAGCCAGAGCGGATGGCGCCGCGCATGGAGCCCGCCACGGTGGGGCCCAGCAGGCCGTCGAAGATCTCGCCGTTGGAGAAGATGCAGCCGGTGTCGGTGAGCTTCTCGATCTCGATGTACCGCACCGAGCGCACCAGCCCGCCCAGCAGCTTCAGACGCCAGTGGATCAGCTCGTCCGGCGTCCAGCTTTCGACGATGGGGGTGATCACCTGCGGCTTGCGGCCGGGCAGCGCCAGGGTGAGCTTCAGCGGCGCGCCAAAGCCCAAGGCGCCTTCTGCATTGGTGTAGAGCGGGTTCCACTCCTTCCAGCCGGGCAGGTCGCCCACCAGCTTCCAAACCTCATGGGCCGGAGCGGCGATCCCGATCCGGTGCTCGATCTTCAGCTTGGCCATCAGAGCGCCCCCTTCAGCTTCCAGGTGGCTCCCGTGGGGTTGTCCATCACCTCGATGTTAAGATCGGTCAGTTCGGCGCGGATGCGGTCGGCGGTGGCCCAGTCCTTGGCGTTGCGGGCGGCCACGCGCTGGGCGATCAGGCCGTCCACGCGCTCCTTCAGCGACACGTCCAGCCCGCCCTGGAACCAGGCGTCCGGATCGGCCTTCAGGAACCCCATCAGGCCGGCGGCCTGGCGCAGCGCCGCCGCCCAGATGCCGATCAACTCGCCCTCGCCGCGTTCGACCGCGGTGGGGATGTCCGCCCACAGCTTGTCGGCCATGGCGTAGAGTTCCGAGAACGCCTTGGGCGTGTTCAGGTCATCGAACAGCGCTTCCTTCACCCGGTCGACCTCGGGATCGATCTGCTCACGCTGATAGCCGCCGGGGTTGAAGTTCGTCCCCTTCATCACCCGGTCGGCTTCCTGCAGGGCGCCGTAGAGCCGGTCCAGCGCCTTGCGAGACTGCTCGATCACCTCATCCGTCCAGGTCAGAGGCTGGCGGTAGTGCGCCGACAGCAGGGCCCAGCGCAGCGCCTCCCCGGGCCAGCGGGTGATCAGGTCATGCACCAGCTGCACATTGCCCAGGGACTTGGACATTTTCTCCGAACCCCCCTCCATGCTCGGCATGTTCAGGAAGCCGTTGTGCAGCCAGTAGTTGGCGTAACCCCCTTTGGCGTCATGCGCGTGGCCCGAGGCGCAAACCCCCTGGGCCAGTTCGTTCTCATGGTGCGGGAAGATCAGGTCGTTGCCGCCGCCATGGATGTCGATGGGCATGCCCAGGGTCTGTTCGATCATCGCCGTGCACTCGATGTGCCAGCCGGGACGGCCCGGGCCAAAGGGGCTGTCCCACACCGGCTCACCGGGCTTCGAGGGCTTCCACAACACGAAGTCGGCCGGGTTCTGCTTGTAGGGGGCCACGTCCACCCGGGCGCCGGCGATCATGTCGTCCAGGGACCGGCCCGACAGCTTGCCGTATTCGGAATAGGTCTGTGTGTTGAACAGCACATGCCCCTGCGCCTCATAGGCGGCGTTGTTGCGCACCAAGCGGCCGATCATGGCGATGATCGCGTCCATGGTCCGCGTGGCCCGCGGCTCGAAACTCACCGGCAGGGCGCCCAGCGCCGACATGTCCGAGTGGTAGGCGTCCAGGTAGCGGGCCGTGATCGTGTCGATGGGCACGCCCTCGTCGGCGGCCTTCTGGTTGATCTTGTCGTCCACGTCGGTGACGTTGGCCGCATAGATCACATGGTCCTCGCCATAGAGGTGGCGCAGGAGGCGGAACAGCAGGTCGAAGGCGGCCACCGGCCGGGCGTTGCCGATGTGGGCGTAGTTGTAGACCGTCGGTCCGCACACATACATCGTCACCCGCTCTGGATTGATCGGAACGAAGTCCCGTTTCTCGCGTGCCATGGTGTCGTAGAGGCGAAGGTTCATTTTGCGCACTAACGTTGGGTGACGGTTGCCGGATCGAGGCTTTCGCCCATATACAAGTTGGCCGGTCGGGAAACCAATGGGGCTTTGACCTCGTTTTCCACCGCTGTGAAAGGGTGGCACGCGTCATTTCCGGGGCCCTCGCCTCGGCGCAACTCGGCCCTGGAAAGACTTTCCCTCGCCCATGGATGCGATTTCCCGCGACCGAACCCTCGTCGGTGTGTCCGACGTCGACCTTGACGCCGTGAAGAAGCCCACCCGCGAGGAGGCCATGGACGCGGTGCGCACCCTGATCGCCTGGTCCGGCGACGATCCGCGCCGCGAGGGCGTGCTCGACACCCCCGCCCGGGTGGTGGACGCCTTTGGGGAATGGTTTTCCGGCTATCACGAGGATCCCGCCCAGGAACTGGAACGCACCTTCGAGGACGTCCAGGGCTACGACAACATCGTCTTCCTGCGCGACATCGAGGTGGAGAGCCACTGCGAGCACCACATGGCCCCCTTCATCGGCAAGGCCTGCGTGGCCTATCTGCCGACCAACCGGGTGGTGGGTCTCTCCAAGCTGGCGCGGGTGGTGGAGATTTTCGCCAAGCGCCTGCAGACCCAGGAAACCCTCACCCAGCAGGTCATCGAGGCGATCAGCGACAACCTGCATCCCGCCGGGGTGGCGGTGCTGATCGACGCAGAACACCAGTGCATGACCACCCGCGGCGTGCGCCACCGCCACGTCTCCACCATCACCACCCAGTTCACCGGCGCCTTCAAGACCGACATGGAGATGCAGCGCCGGTTCATGGACCTGTGTAACCGAAAGTAGGAAGGCTTGGCGGGGCGGGCCCTCCGGCGCCATATGCTGCCCATGAGCCAGCCGATCTTCCCCACCGCCCCCGATCACCACGCCCTGGAGCGCGGCGAGACCCTGGCGCCCCGCTTCGGGGCCGACGGCCTGATCGCGGCCATCGCCCAGCATGCCGAGACCGGCGAGGTGCTGATGGTCGGCTGGATGAGCCCCGAGGCCCTGAGGCTGACCCTGGACACCGGCTTCGCGCACTATTGGAGCCGCTCGCGAGGCGAGCTGTGGAAGAAGGGCGAAACCAGCGGCCAGCTGCAGGCGGTGCGCGAGATTCGCATCGACTGCGACCAGGACGCGGTGCTGATCAAGATCATCCCCGGCGGCGACGGCGGCGCCTGCCACGTGGGCTTCCGCTCGTGCTTCTATCGGGTGGTCGAGGACGGCAAGCTGAAGGAGGATCCCTGATCATGAGCCTCACCCTCGCCCAGGACCTGGCGGCCTTCGTCGTCGCGGCCGCCCTGCTGACCATCACCCCTGGCCTCGACACCGCCATGGTGCTGCGGACCGCGGCCGTGGAGGGCCCAAGGCGCGCGGCCCTTGCGGCGCTGGGGATCGGCATGGGCTGCCTGGCCTGGGGCATCGCCGTGGCGCTGGGTCTCGGCGTCCTGCTGACGGCCTCAAAGACCGCCTACACGGTGATCAAGTGGGCCGGCGCCGCCTATCTGGTCTGGATGGGCGCTGGGCTGATCCTGAAGCCCCGCAAGGCCTTCGACCTCGCCGCCCCGGCCTCGCCGGCCGCCCAGCAGAGCCGCAACTGGTTCGTCCGTGGCCTGATCACCAACGTCCTGAACCCCAAGGTGGGCGTGTTCTACGTTTCCTTCCTGCCCCAGTTCGTACCGGCGGGGGTGGCTACGGCGCCGTTCATCGTCCTGCTGGCGGCGATCCACGTGGTCCTGGGCCTGATCTGGTTCGCCGGCCTGATCGGAGCCACGGCGCCGCTGAAGCGCTGGCTATCGCGCGGCGCGGTGGTGCGCTGGCTGGACCGGGTCACCGGCGGCGTCTTCCTCGCCTTCGGGCTGAAGCTGGCGCTGGATCGGCGCTAACCGATTTCTCTTCCCCCTAGCGAAGCGTGGGGGAAGTGGATCGCGCTAGAGCCTGTTCCGTTTTGATGGAATCATCAAAACGGGAAAAACAGGCTCAAGTCTTTAGTTTGCGAGCACGATTCAGACTTTTGTCGGTTCCGACAAAAGTCATCGTGCTCTAGCAGCGCGAGACGATGGGGGCTCCAGCGGATAGCCAGCGCTTGCGTCAGGCTGGAGCCCATCCCTCCCACGGGGTACTTCCCCCACCACTTCGTTCGGGGGAAGAGAACGACGCTCAGACCTTCCGCGGCGCCGCGACCCCCGGACCTTTGGTCGGCGCCAGGGTCCAGGTGGAGACCACCCCGGCCGCATAGGGCTTCGCCGCCGTCTCCACCCCGACAAGCTCGGCCCGAGCCTCGCCATGGGTCAGGGTCAGGCGGATGTAGCCGCGCGTGGTCTGGTCGCAGAACTTCACCTCGCGGTTCTGGGCCATGAACACCTCGCCGGCCTCGAAGCCGAAGGCGTCGCCCATGCCGGGGCTGGTGACGGCGCTGGTCCCGTACTCCACCGCCACCCGCGTTCCGGCCGCATCGCCAAGCTCATTGACCCAGAAGGCGTGGCTGTCGCCGGAGACGACGATGGGGTTGGCCCCCGGCGCCGACTTGATGGCGTCATAGACCCGCTCGCGCGCCGCCGGATAACCGTTCCAGCCGTCCAGGTCGTAGGGAGCGGGGAAGCTCAGAGCCCTGAACACGCGTTCGATATAGGCGCGGTCCTTGGGCTTGGCCGCCAGCAGCTTCCGGTAGCCCTCTTCGCCCAGGAACCCGCGGGCGTCGGGGTTGATCAGCCGCGCCATCACCACCTCATTGCCCAGCACCTGCCAGGGCCGCCCGGCCTTGACCGAGGCGCGCAGCTCACCGCCCAGCCAGGCCTCCTGGGCCGGACCCATCATCTGGCGGGCTGGGTTCTCCACATAGGCCTTCACCGCGGCGATGTCGGGGCCGATGGCGTAGGGGGCGGGCGGCTTGCCGTCCGGCGATGCAGCCATCACCTCGCGCACGGTCTTGACCACGGCCGGGTCGGTGACCTGGCGGGGCCGGCTCGGGCCGCTGGTGTCGAACACCCCCTCGCCCATGTCGGTCTTGCGGTCGTATTCCAGCTGGTAGGAGCGGGCCAGCAGGCGGGTCTCGACCATGATCAGGCTGGCCAGGTCGCCGTACTGGAAGCTGCGGTTGATGGCCTCGAAGGCCTTGCCCGCCTCCGGCTCGCGGATCGGCATCCACTCGTAATAGGCCTGGACGGCGGCCCGTTCGCGCTCGCGCCAGTCGCCCTGCGTCTTGTCTTGGTGGTTTTCGGCCCCGCCGGTCCAGTCGTCGTTGGCCACCTCGTGGTCGTCCCAGACGCAGATCCACGGACAGCGCGCGTGCGCCGCCTGCAGGTCGGGGTCGCGTTTGTACTGGGCGTGGCGGGTGCGGTAGTCGTCCAGGGTGACGCAGTCGTGGTCCGGCTCGTGCGCGCGCCCAAGCGTCTCGCCCATCTCCATACCATAGGAGCCGGCGCCGCCATATTCGTAGATGTAGTCGCCCAGCTCCACCACCGCGTCCACCCGCTCCAGCCGGGCGATGTGGTCATAGGCGTTGAAATAGCCCTGGGGGTAGAGGGCGCAGGTCACCACCGCGAACACCACGTCCTTGGTCGGCCCCACCGGCAGGGTCTTGCCCCGGCCCACCGGCGAGGTCGCCCCGCCGGTGCGGTTGCCGGCCAGGAATCGGTACCAATACTCCCGCCCCGGCTTCAGCCCGCCGACGTCCGCCTTGACCGTGAAGTCCCGTTGCGCCGTCGCCTGGGTCACGCCGCGCGCCACGGGCCGGGCGAAATCGGCGGTCTCGGAAACCTCCCAGCGGACCGGGATCGGCGCCGCGCCGGCGGCGGTGACGCGGGTCCAGAGGATCAGCCGGTCGGCCAGGGGGTCGCCGCTGGCCACCCCGTGCAAGAAGCGTGCGTCGCCGCTTGCCAGGGGGCTGACGTCCGCCGCCGCCGGCGTGGCCGCGCCAAGACCCAGGAGGGCGAGGGCCCTGCGCCGATCGATGTCCATGCCTTGCTCCCACCTCGCGGCGCCCCGCCGCCCATGCCATATGAACCCATTCGTATGTATCGGGCGCATGACAGGCGCTCGAACACGGTCAAGCAAGCCTCCTGGAGCGAACCTTACCCGCATGGATCCAGACCCCGACATCGATGCCGATGACGACGAGGCCCTGGAGCCCAGCGCGCTGACCGTCGAGCTCGAAGCCGGCGGGCGGTTGGACAAGGCCCTGGCGGACCACCTGCCGGAACTGTCGCGCTCGCGGGTGCAGGCCCTGCTGGCCGCCGGCGCCGTCAGCCGGGACGGCGTCGCCGTCACCGACGCCTCGGCCAGGACCCAGGCCGGCCTCTACCGCCTGCTGGTCCCGGCGGTGGTCGTCGCCGAGCCCCAGCCCGAAGCGATCCCCTTGAACGTGCTCTACGAAGACCAGCACCTGATCGTCATCGACAAGCCCGCCGGCATGGCCGCCCACCCGGCTCCAGGGACGCAGAGCGGCACCCTGGTCAACGCCCTGCTGCGCCACTGCGGCGCCAGCCTGTCGGGGATCGGCGGGGTGGCGCGGCCGGGGATCGTGCACCGCCTGGACAAGGACACCTCGGGGGTGATGGTCGCCGCCAAGACCGACGCCGCCCACCAGGGCCTGTCGGCCCTGTTCGCCGCCCACGACATCGGGCGCACCTACATCGCCCTGGTCCGCGGCGCGCTCTCGCCGGCCAGGGGGACCATCGAGACCAGGCTCGGCCGCTCCGCCCATGACCGCAAGAAGATGGCGGTGCTGAAGACCGGCGGGCGCGAGGCGATCACCCACTATCTGACCGCCCAGACCTTCGGGCGTGCCGCCAAACCGCTGGCTTCGGAGGTCCGCTGCACCCTGGAAACCGGCCGCACGCACCAGATCCGTGTACACTTGGCCTCCAAGGGTTCCCCCGTGCTCGGCGACCCGGTCTATGGCGCCGGCGCTCCGGCCGCGCCAGTGAAGGCTGCGATGCTCGAGGCCGGCCTCGCCCGCCAGGCGCTGCACGCCGCGGTGCTGGGCTTCCGCCATCCGATCACCGGAGAAAACCTGCGGTTCGAGACGCCGCCGCCCGACGACATGCGCGCGCTGGAATCGGCGCTGAGCGCCCTGTGAGTGCGATCTTGACCCGGTTCAGCGGTCAGCGGCGGCAATATGGTACAATAGCTGAACTGACAGTCAGCTTAAGAAAGCTTCATGTGTGGGCGCCTTAAATCCAGGGCAACGAATACCTATCTCGTGACGTTGAAGGGGGTGGCGCCGGCGCGTGCGCGCTTTGCGACGACACTCCGCAGTACAAGGGGATGATCCATGGCCAACGCCACTTCGCTCGCCGTCATGTCGCCGGACGGCGGCCTCTCGCGCTATCTGACCGAGATCCGCAAGTTTCCGATGCTGGCCAAGGACGAGGAGTTCATGCTCGCCAAGGCGTGGAAGGAGCATCAGGATCCGCAAGCCGCCCATCGCCTCGTCACCAGCCACCTGCGCCTGGTGGCCAAGATCGCCATGGGCTACCGCGGCTACGGCCTGCCGATCGGCGAAGTGATCTCCGAAGGCAATGTCGGCCTGATGCAGGCGGTGAAGAAGTTCGAGCCGGACAAGGGCTTCCGCCTGGCCACCTACGCCATGTGGTGGATCCGCGCCTCGATCCAGGAATACATCCTGCGCTCCTGGTCGCTGGTGAAGATGGGCACGACCGCGGCGCAGAAGAAGCTGTTCTTCAATCTGCGCAAGGCCAAGAGCGAGATCAGCGCCCTGGAAGAGGGTGACCTGCACCCCGACCACGTCCGCCAGATCGCCACCAAGCTGGGCGTGCTGGACGAGGAAGTGATCTCCATGAACCGCCGGCTGTCGGGCCCCGACGCCTCGCTGAACGCGCCCCTGCGCAGCGACAGCGAGAACGAGTGGCAGGACTGGCTGGAGGACAAGGACGCGCTCAGCCAGGAAACCGTGCTGGCCGAGACCGAGGAGAAGGCCATCCGCATGAGCCTCCTGGAAGAGGCCATGACCGAACTCACCGACCGCGAACGCCACATCCTGACCGAGCGCCGGCTGAAGGACGACCCCACCACCCTCGAAGAACTGGCCTCGCAATACGGCGTCAGCCGCGAACGGGTCCGCCAGATCGAGGTCCGTGGCTTCGAAAAGCTGCAAAAGGCCATGCGCGCCGCGGCCAGCGAGCGGAATTTGGTCGACGCGTAGAACACCACCCCCATCCCGCTCACCCCCGCGAAAGCGGGGGCCCAGGTGTTTTATCGCTTGGCTCGGGGTTTCAGAAAAAAACCTGGATCCCCGCTTTCGCGCTAGGGGATGCACACATCTCGTCATTAGCTGTCTGCGGGGCCTTGAGCGGTCCTTCTCCCCTTGCGGGAGAAGGTGGCTGCGAAGCAGACGGATGAGGGGTCGCGCCGGCGATTGTGGATTGGCGTCAGCAGCTTAGCCC
>DASVMY010000195.1:0-2714 GCA_036384135.1 Caulobacteraceae bacterium
CAGACGCCCCCCGCTCCCGCAGCGCCCGTGGCCGGCTCGGCCTGCAATATCGCGCTCAGCCCGGCGATCTATCAGAAGTGGATCGAGGCCGGCGGCGAGACCGGACGCCTGGGCTGCCCCACCGCCCGCGAGAGCACCAGCGTCAAGACCCAGGGCGGCTCCGTCGGCCACGAGGTCGATTTCGCCGCCAACGGCGGGTCCGCCATCCTGTGGCATGAGTCCGGCGACCACGCCGGCCAGACCTATGTCGTCACCGGCTGCAACTACCGGCTCTACGTCCAGTACGGCGGGCCGCGCGGCTGGCTGGGCCTGCCCATCGGCGAGCCGGCCAACAACCCCGACGGCCAGACCCAGGCCTTCGAGGGCGGTCTGATCGCCTACCAGCGCGCCGACCGCAGCTGCAGCGCCACCCGCGGCGCGCCTGCGCCCCCGCCGGTCGGCGCCCACGACGTGGCCCTGGACCAGGCGGCCAAGGTTCCGCTGGGGCTCTATGTCGACGCCGCCAGCGGCGACCACATGACCACCTCCACCGGCCTGCCCGCGGCGCTGACCGACTTCTACCAGGCCACCCGGCAGGAAGGGTTCGTCTATAGCCAGCACCCCCCCGGCGCCGTGACGCTGAAGCTCTATTTCAAGGAAAGCACCGGCGACTACGCCACCGTCGCCACGCCGGAGGGCGAGCGCGACGTGCAGCAGGCGGGCTACGAGTTCGCCGGCGGCCAGGGCTTCGTCTTCCCCAGCGCACGGCCGGGGACGACCCCGCTGAAACTCTACTTCAACGCCGACAAGCACGACTACTTCCTGACCGGCTCGCCGGAAGGCGAGGCCGAGGCGCAGGGCGGCGGCTACAGCTTCGTCCGCATCGAGGGCTATGCGCCGACGGGACCGTAAGCTACCCGCCCACTGTCCGGGCCGGGATCGGGAACCGCTCGCGGATCTTCGCCTCCAGGGTGTCGCGCACGGCGCGATAGGCCTCCAGCATGGTCTCGCGCGAGCCGATGACCAGGGTCGGGTCGTGGGTGGGCCAATATTCCAGCTCTACCGCCCTGCCCCGCGCCAGCTCCACCGCCCTGTGTTGCGCCTCGGGCGTCAGGGACACGACCACGTCGAAGCTGTCGTCCTCCAGGTGACCAAAGGCTTTGGGCCGGTGGGTCTTCAGGTCGGCGCCCAACTCGTCCATCACCGCCACGACGAACGGGTCGGGATCATCCCTCTGCTCTGCCCGCAGGCCGCAGCTGTCCACGAACACCCGGTCGCCGAGCATCAGCTTCATCAGCCCGTGCGCCATCGGCGAGCGGACGCGGTTGTGGTTGCAGGCGAACAATACCGCCCCCGGGAGGTCCGTCACGACGGACCTCCCGAGCCAAGCCAGATGGGGAGGTCCGTCATGACGGACCTCCCGAACCAGGCCACACTGGGAGGTCCGTCATAACGAACCTCCCGAACCAAGCCACACTGGGAGGTCCGCCACGCGTTCAGCCCCGCCAGTGCAGGGCGCAGATCAGGGTGAACAGCCGCCGGGCGGTGTCCAGATCGGTCTCGACCTTGCCGGCCAGGCGCGACTGCAGCAGGGCCGATCCCTCGTTGTGCAACCCCCGCCGGCCCATGTCCAAGGCCTCGATCTTCTGCGGCGTGGCGTGGCGGATGGCCTCATAATAGCTCTCGCAGATCATGTAGTAGTCGCGGATCACCCCGCGCAGGGGCGACAGCGAAAGCAGGTGGCGCTTCTGGTAGTCGGGTCCGGTGATGTCCAGCGCCAGGCGGTTCTCGATCAGGGAAATGCGCAGGTCGTAGGGCCCGCCCTGCGCCCCCTCCGGGGCGAAGTGGTTGTCTTCCAGCAGATCGAAGATGGCAATCTGGCGCTCCTGCTCCTGATCGCGCGAGGCGGCGGCGAGGGAATCCTCGTCCAGCTCGACGGTCTGAAGGCGGTGGGCGCTCATGCCCCTTCCTTAGCCAATCCCGCCGCCGGGGCGAAGGGCGCCAGAACCACAGTCAAGCTCAGTTTCGCCGGATGGCGGCCGAGCGGGCATGGGCGGGCAGGCCTTCGATCTCCGCCAGGGCGACGGTGGCGTCGGCCAAGGCCCCGAACGCCGCGGCGTCGCACTTCACGATCGAGGTGCGCTTGATGAAGTCATAGAGCGACAGTCCCGAGGAGAACCGGGCCGCGCGGCTGGTGGGCAGGACGTGATTGGAGCCGGCCACATAGTCGCCGATGGCCTCGGGCGCATAGCGGCCAAGGAAGATCGCCCCGGCGTGGCGCACCCGGTCGGCCAGGGCCTGGGGGTCATCCACGGCGAACTCCACGTGTTCCGGTGCGATACGATCCACTAGGCCCGGCGAGGCGTCGAGGGCCGCGATCACCACCGCCCCGTGGTCGCGCCAGGACGCCGCGGCGTCTTCGCCCGTGGCCAGGGTCTTCAATTGCCGCTGGATCGCGCCCACAACGGCGTCGGCGAACACCGCGTCGTCGGTGATCAGGATCGATTGGGCGTCGGGGTCGTGCTCGGCCTGGCTGAGCAGGTCCGCGGCGATCCAGTCCGGATCGTTCTTGCCGTCGGCCACCACCACGATCTCGGACGGCCCGGCCAGGGCGTCGATGCCCACCACCCCGTAGAGCCGGCGCTTGGCGGCGGTGACGAAGGCGTTGCCGGGGCCGACGATCTTGTCCACTGGCGCGATGGGCCCCGCGCCGTAGGCCAGCGCGGCGACGGCCT
>DASVMY010000196.1:0-8569 GCA_036384135.1 Caulobacteraceae bacterium
CGCCCTCGCGGCGTCCCGCCGCGCGATCGTCATCGCCCACCGCGGCGCAAGCGGCGAGCGGCCGGAGGAGAGCCGCCTGGCCTATGAACTGGCCATCGACGAGGGGGCCGACTTCATCGAGCCGGATCTCGTGGCCACCTCCGACGGCATATTGGTGGCCCGGCACGAGAACGAGATCTCCGCCACCACCGACGTCGCCTCGCGCCCCGAGTTCGCTTCGCGCAAAACCACCAAGACCATCGACGCGAACCAGGTCACCGGCTGGTTCACCGAGGACTTCACCCTGGCGGAGCTGAAGACCCTCTTCTGCCGCGAGCGCCTGCCCGACCTGCGCCCCGCCAGCGCCAAGTTCGACGGCCAGGCGCCGATCCTGACCTTCCAGGAGGTGATCGACATCGCCCGCGCCGGCTCGATCAAGACCGGCCGGGTCATCGGCGTCTATCCGGAGATGAAGCACCCCACCTACTTCGCGTCGATCGGTCTGCCGCTGGAGGAGCGCCTGGCCGACATGATCCGCACCAACGGCTACGACAGCCCCGCCGCGGCGATCTTCGTGCAGTGCTTCGAGATCGGGGCCCTGAAGACCTTCGGCCGCCTGTCCCACGCCCGCCGGGTGATGCTGCTGGACAGGGAGGGCGGCCCCGCCGACCAGCCCAGCGTCCGCTATGCCGACATGGTCACCCCCGATGGTCTGAAGGCGGTGCATGCCTTCGCCGACGCCATCGGCCCCTACCAGGGCATGGTCCTGGACCTGGACGCCGAGCCCTTCCCTTCCGACACCGGCCTGGTCAAGGCGGCGCACGACGCCAATCTGCTGGTGCACAGCTGGACCGCCCGGCGCGAGAACAGTTTCCTGCCGCGCCGCCTGCAGCGCGGCGATCCCAAGCGCCCCGACTTCGCCCGCAGCCCCGGCGACATCCACGGCCTGTTGATGGCCCTCTACATGACCGGCATCGACGGCGTCTTCAGCGACTTCCCCGCCCTCAACGCCAAGGCCCGCGACGACGCCATGGCGATGATGGCGCGGCTGAACCGGAAGAAGGGGTAGCTACCCCCCCAATATCTCCGCCAGCGCCGCCAGCAGCCGGTCGATCTGCTCATCCGTCCCCACGGTGACGCGCAGGTAGTCGGCGATCCGCGCCGCGCCGAAATGGCGGACGATCACCGCCCGCGCGCGCAGGGCCGCCGCCAGCGCCGCCCCCTCATATCCCGGCCGCCGCACGAAGACGAAGTTGGCCGAGGAGGGCAGCACGTCGAACCCCAGCCCCTCCAGCCCCGCCGTCATCCGCCCCCGCCCGGCGATCACCGCCGCGCGGCTGGCCTGGAAGAAAGCCTCGTCCTCCACGGAAGCGATCGCGCCGGCCTGCGCCGGACGCCCCAGGGGATAGGAGTTGAAGCTGTCCTTCACCCGCGTGAGGGCTTCGATCAGGCCCGCGTCGCCGATGGCGTAGCCCACCCGCAGCCCCGCCAGGGCCCGCGACTTGGACATGGTCTGCACCACCAGCAGGTTGGGGTATCGCCCCACCAGCGGGACGGCGCTCTCGCCGCCGAAGTCCACATAGGCTTCGTCGATCACCACCGGGATGTCCGCATGCTCCGCCAGCAGCGCCTCGACTTGGTCCAGCGGCAGGGCGATCCCGGTAGGCGCATTGGGGTTGGCCAGGATGATCGCCCCGGCCTGTCGCCGATAGTCGGCCACCCGCACCCGCATCTGCCCGTCCAGCGGCACGGCCACGCCGGTGATCCCGAAGAGGCGGCAATAGACTGGGTAGAAGCTGTAGGTGATGTCCGGGAACAGCAGCGGCGCCTCGTGCTTCAGCAGCGCCGCGAAGGCGTGCGCCAGCACCTCGTCCGAACCATTGCCCACGAACACCTGCGCCGGGCTCACCCCATGATAGTCCGCCAACGCCCGCCGCAGCGCGCTCGCCTCCGGATCCGGATAGAGCCGCAGCGTGTCGGCCGCCTCCCGCGCCACCGCCGCCATCGCCAGGGGCGAGGGCCCGGTGGGGCTCTCGTTGGTGTTCAGCTTCACCAGGTCGGCGATGCGCGGCTGCTCGCCCGGCACATAGGGCGACAGCGTCCCGGTCAGGTCGCTCCAGTAACGGCTCATCGGCCCTCCAGGCTCATCACCACCGTGCGATAGGCCATACACAGCCAGGGGGGCGAATGTCAGCCCGGCTCGCCGGCCATGTCCAACTAGGGCTGGACAAGCAAACCCGCGCGGAGGACGGAATCGGCCATGACCTATTGTCTCGGCATCCTGCTTCCCACGGGCCTGGTCCTGGCCTCCGACTCCCGCTCCAACGCCGGCGTCGATCAGGTGATCCAGGTGTGCAAGCTGGCCATCGTCAGCCGCCCCGGCGAGCGCGTCATCGCCATACTGTCGGCCGGCAACCGCGCCACCTCCCAGTCGGTGGTGACCCAGCTCAAGGAAGCGGCCGGCTCCGGCCAGGCTGGGGAAGACCTGCACGGCGCCCGCACCCTGTTCGAGGCGGCGCAGATGGTCGGCGCCAAGCTGCGCCGGGTGCTGGACCACGACGGCAAATATGTTCAGCCCTACGGCGACCCCAGCGCCAGCTTCCTGGTCGGCGGCCAGATCGCCGGCGAGGCGCCGCGCCTGTTCGAGGTCTATTCGGCCGGCAACTTCATCGAGGCCACGCCCCGCTCCTGCTTCCTGCAGATCGGCGAGACCAAGTACGGCAAGCCGATCCTGGACCGCGCCCTGACCTATCAGAGCGACCTGGCCCACGCCGCCAAGCTGGCCCTGCTGTCCTTCGACGCCACCCTGCGCAGCAACATCTCGGTGGGCCCGCCCATCGACCTGCTGCAATACCAGACCGACAGCTTCCGCGCCGACAACTTCGCCACCCTTGAGGAAGATGACCCCTATTGGCGGGCCCTGCGCCAGGACTACAGCCAAGGCCTCACCGCCCTGGTCGACCGCCTGCCCGCCCCGCCATTGGACCTGGGGGGCTAGTTCCAACCCTTCCCCCGGGGCGGAGCGAGCGGGGGAAGGGTTGCCGTGCGTAGACGCTCCGCGTCAGGCAGGAGAACACCAGGCGGTCGGCGGTCGAGCCGGGCGAACGGCGACTGTGGGCCAGGCTTCGGCGGATTTGCTCTGGCCGCGACACCCGAAGCAATTGACAACCTAACCGCGCGAGTCGACGGTTTGATGTCGGTGGTGATTGTCTTGGCCCCGCCGCTGCCAATGGCGGTGGTGAGTTGCGCCCTTCGCAAGCGGCGGTCGGATCGAGTTGACTTGTCAGTTTTCCTCTACGGACTGAACGGCGGAATGTAATGGAAGCATCTGGTTTTATAGATTACTACGAGATACTGGAAATCAGTCCGCACGCCAATTCCGATACTATAGAGCGCATGTTTCGTTATCTTGCCAGGCGCTGCCATCCCGACAATCAAGCCACCGCCGATCGCGCCCGCTTTGACTTAATCTTGCAGGCCCACAATGCGCTGAGAGATCCGGTCAAACGCGTGCAGTACGATATCGAGTATGAGAAGCATTCGAGCTTCCGCTCGGAATTGACCCAGGAAGCCAGCGACGGCGGAGGCGTCGACCGGGACGTGGACATTCAGAACAAGCTGTTGTCGGTCTTTTACACCAAACGCCGAAAAAACCTCAAAGATCCCGGCATCGGCGATGCTGAGCTGGAACACTTGCTGGGCTGTCCGATTGAACATCTCGAATTCAATCTTTGGTACATGAAGGAAAAACGATGGATAGCCAGAACTGAAGAGGGCATGTTTGCGATCACCATAGAAGGCGTCGACCGCGTCAGCGCCGAAAGTCAGGTCAGGGCAGACAAGAAGTTACTGACGGATCAGAGTTGAGACCGAGATGCTCGGGAGGGGCTGGAAAACCGACCCTTGACGCCGCGACCGAATGCACCTCCCCCTGCTCCACCTCGCGCACCCGTCCCGCCACCCACGAAGGCGTCACCGTATTTTACGGTGATTTACGGTGATCGGCCCGGCCGCTCACGCCCCCGCCCGGTTCTTCACCAGGTCGTCCACCACCGCCGGGTCGGCCAAGGTGCTGGTGTCACCCAGGTTGGTGACGTCGTTCTCGGCTACCTTGCGCAGGATGCGGCGCATGATCTTGCCCGAGCGGGTCTTGGGCAGGCCCGGCGCCCATTGGATCACGTCCGGCGCGGCGAAGGGGCCGATCTCCTGGCGCACCCACAGGACCAGGGCCTTGCGCAACTCCTCCGTAGGCGGAGCATCAGCGTTGAGGGTGACATAGGCGTAGATGCCCTGGCCCTTGATGTCGTGCGGATAGCCGACCACCGCGGCCTCGGCCACGTCGCTGTGCGCCACCAGGGCGCTCTCGATCTCGGCGGTGCCCAGCCGGTGGCCGGAGACGTTGATCACGTCGTCCACCCGCCCGGTGATCCAGTAGTAGCCGTCCTCGTCGCGGCGGCAGCCGTCGCCGGTGAAGTACTTGCCGGGATAGGTGGTGAAATAGGTGGTGATGAACCGCTCGTGGTCGCCGTAGACCGTGCGCATCTGGCCCGGCCAGCTGTCGGTGATGCAGAGGTTGCCCGACGTGGCGCCGGTGAGCACCAGGCCCTCGGCGTCCACCAGCTGCAGCTTCACCCCCGGCAGGGGCCTGGAGGCCGACCCCGGCTTCAGCGCCGTGGCGCCGGGCAGCGGCGAGACCAGGGCCGCGCCGGTCTCGGTCTGCCACCAGGTGTCGACGATGGGGCAGCGCTCCTCGCCCACCACCCGGTGGTACCACATCCAGGCCTCCGGATTGATCGGCTCGCCGACGGTGCCCAGCAGGCGCAGGGACTTGCGCGAGGTCTTCTTCACCGGCTCGTCGCCCTCGCGCATCAGGGCCCTAAGCGCGGTGGGGGCGGTGTAGAAGATCTCCACCTGGTGCTTGTCGATCACCTCCCAGAAGCGGGAGACGGTGGGATAGTTGGGCACGCCCTCGAAGATCAGGGTGGTGGCGCCGTTGGCCAGGGGGCCATAGACGATATAGCTGTGCCCGGTCACCCAGCCCACGTCTGCGGTGCACCAGAACACTTCGCCGGGCCGGTAGTCGAAGATCAGCTCATGGGTGTGCGCCGCCCAGGTCAGATAGCCGCCGGTGGTGTGCAGCACGCCCTTGGGCTTACCCGTCGAGCCGGAGGTGTAGAGGATGAACAGCGGCTCTTCGGCGCCCATGGGTTCGGGCGGGCAGTCGGCGGAGACCTTGGCGGCCTCGTCCTCGTAGCGCACGTCGCGGCCTTCGTGCATCAGGCACTTGGCGCCGGTGTGGGTGACCATGATCACCCGGGTGACGTCCGGACAGGCGGTCAACGCCACGTCGACATTGCGCTTCAGCGGCACCACCTTGCCCCCGCGCAGGCCCTCGTCGGCGGTGATCACCACCCGGCTGTCGCAGTCCTGGATGCGCCCGGCGATGCTGTCGGGCGAAAAGCCGCCGAAGATCACCGAATGCACGGCCCCGATGCGGCTGCAGGCCAGCATGGCGAAGGCCGCCTGCGGGATCATCGGCAGGTAGATGGTCACCCGGTCGCCCTTCTTGACCCCATTGGCCTTGAGCACATTGGCCATGCGGCAGACCTCGGCGTGGGCCTCGGCGTAGCTAATTTTTCTGCTGTCCTTGGGATCGTCGCCTTCCCAGATGATCGCCACATCATTGGCCTTGTGCGGCAGATGCCGGTCCAGGCAGTTGGCCGAGACGTTCAGCACCCCGTCGGCGTACCAGCGGATGCGGAAATCGTCGCGATCGAAGGATACGTCCTTGACCACGCTGAAGGGCTCGATCCAGTCCAGCCGCGCGGCCACGTCCCGCCAGTAGCCCTCGGGGTCGGCCTCGACCCGCGCCACGGCGGCGTCATAGCCCGCGGCGTCCATGTGCGCGCGCTTGGCCCACGCCTCGGGAACCGGAAACACCTGGCCTTCGCTCACGTCGATCTCCCCATTCGAGTCTTGCGGCTGAATATGCGGAGCATCGGAGGGGGCGCAAGCGAGGGTTTGTGACAAGATCATCCCAGCCACCGTCCGCCCCCCTTAGAACGTCGCCTTGAGGGTGGCCACCAGGTGGGCGTGATAGACCTTGCCCCGGCCATGGACGTCGGTGTCGTGGTAGCGCAGGTCGAAGGTCAGCGGGCCGATGGGGTGGCTGGCCCCCAGGTTCCAGGTGGAATAGTCGCCGCCGGCGGAGACCTGCTGGCGGGCCACCGCGCCGGACACCGTCCAGCCGGCCACGGGGGCGTTGGCGTTCAGCTGCACATAGGTGGCGTGGCTGTGCGAGCCGAAATAGTTGGCCGTGTACATCACCATCCCGCCGACGGCGGCCTTGCCCACCGGAACGCTGGCGCCGGCCTTCCATTCGAAGGTGTCGATGGGCGTGCCGGGGGGCTGGTTGGCGTAGCCGTAGCGGACGAACCCCAGGTCCAGGGTAGCGGCGCCCAGCTTGGGCTTCCAACCGCCGTAGAGGTCGTATTCCATGTTGATGGAGTTGCCGAAGTTCACGTTCTCGGCCCCGACCCCGGCGTAGACATTGCCGGCGGAGATGCCGGCCGTGCCGAACACGAAGGGCTTGTTGCCGGTCTGGCTGATGCCGCGCCAGATGTAGTCGGTGGCCGCACCGGCGGTGACCGACAGCTTGGGCGTTTCGGCTGAGGCTTCGGCGCAGGCCCCAGTAGCAAGGCCGGTGGCCAGGCTGGCGGCAAGCAAGGCGGCGGCGCTCGCCGCGAAGACACGCGTCGTCATGATGGTCTCTTTTCGATGTTGGAGGGGGCGGCCCCGCCCTCAGGCGGGCGGGGTCACCGCGTTGTGGGGAACGGCCCCGCCGTCAGGCGGCGGGGCCTGGGGAGCAGCCCTTAGAAGAAGCCCAGGGCCTTGGAGCTGTAGCTGACCAGCATGTTCTTGGTCTGCTGGTAGTGGTCGAGCATCATCTTGTGGGTCTCGCGCCCGACCCCGGACTGCTTGTAGCCGCCGAAGGCCGCGTGCGCTGGATAGGCGTGGTAGCAGTTGGTCCACACCCGGCCCGCCTGCAGCCCCCGCCCGAAGCGGTAGCAGCGGTTGGCGTCGCGGCTCCACACCCCGGCGCCCAGGCCGTATTTGGTATCGTTGGCGATGGCCAGGGCCTCCTCGTCGGTCTTGAAGGTGGTCACCGCCAGCACCGGGCCGAAGATCTCCTCCTGGAAGATGCGCATCTGGTTGTGGCCCCGGAAGACCGTGGGCTGCACGTACCAGCCGTCCGCCAGCTCGCCGCCCAGGACGTTGCGGGCGCCGCCGATCAGCAGCTGCGCGCCCTCGTCCTTGCCGATCTGGATGTAGTCCAGGATCTTGCCCATCTGCTCCTCGGAGGCCTGGGCGCCGATCATGGTGGCCGCGTCCAGCGGGCTGCCCTGGCGCACGCCTTCGACGCGCTTGAGGGCCTTTTCCATGAACTTCTCGTAGATCGACTCCTGCACCAGGGCCCGGCTGGGGCAGGTGCAGACCTCGCCCTGGTTGAGGGCGAACATGGTGAAGCCCTCCAGGGCCTTATCCAGATAGTCGTCATCCTCGCGCATGACGTCGTCGAAGAAGATGTTCGGCGACTTGCCGCCCAGCTCCAGGGTCACCGGGATCAGGTTCTCCGCCGCGTACTGCATGATCAGCCGGCCGGTGGAGGTCTCGCCGGTGAAGGCGATCTTGGCGATACGCTTGGAAGAGGCCAGGGGCTTGCCCGCCTCCAGGCCGTAGCCGTTGACGATGTTGAGCACGCCGGGCGGCAGCAGGTCGGCGATCAGCTCGGCCCAGACCAGGATCGAGGCGGGGGTCTGTTCGGCCGGCTTGAGCACCACACAGTTGCCCGCCGCAAGGGCCGGGGCCAGCTTCCAGGTCGCCATCAGGATCGGGAAGTTCCAGGGGATGATCTGGCCCACCACGCCCAGGGGTTCGTGGAAGTGATAGGCGACCGTGTCGCTGTCGATCTGGGCGATGGAGCCTTCCTGGGCCCGGATGCAGCCGGCGAAATAGCGGAAGTGGTCGATGGCCAGGGGGATGTCCGCGGCCATGGTCTCGCGGATCGGCTTGCCGTTGTCCCAGGTTTCGGCGGCGGCCAGGGTCTCCAGGTTCGCCTCCATGCGGTCGGCGATGCGGTTGAGCACATTGGCCCGCTCGCCGGCGCTGGCGGCGCCCCAGGCGTCCTTGGCGGCATGAGCGGCGTCCAGGGCCAGCTCGATGTCCGGCGCCTCCGAGCGGGCCACTTCGCAGACCTTGGCGCCATTGATCGGCGAGTGGTTGTCGAAGGTGCGGCCCGAGACCGCGGCGACCCAGCGGCCGCCGATGAAGTTATCGTAGCGGGCCTTGAACGGGGACCGCGCGAGGGGGTTGATGAATTCGGGCTTGGTCATGGTTTCCTTCCTTCGCGCCCTGGATTGCCGGCGCTTTCGGTGAAGGGAGCAAACGCCTCTCCCACCATGCCGTCCATGGGCTGGAACACGCCGCCGGCGGAATCTGTCGCAAGGATGCGACAGTTCACGAGCGATATCAGCGCGAAGAGCGCCCCACGCCCAGGCGGCTCATCTTGCGGTGCAGGGTGGCGCGGCTG
>DASVMY010000197.1:0-2124 GCA_036384135.1 Caulobacteraceae bacterium
AGGTGACCGACCAGGAACGCCCCGCCGCCCGTGACGAAGCCGTTCGTCTCCAGCAGCACGTCGCCCAAGGCGCCGAACGCCATCACCGCGGTCAGCAACCAGCCGTCCAGGCTGCGGGCGTGCAGCGCCGCATAGACCGCCAGCAGCGCCACGCCCGCGCCCTTCCAGGCGATGGCCGCGGCCGCCGGCAGCGGCAGGAACCACGAGCCGATGTAGGTGAAGCCCGCCGCGATGGCCGCGATCAGGACGCCCTGCGCCACCTTCATTCGAAACCCTGCAGGTCGCACCACACGTGCTGCGGGTCGCGGGTCGAGCGCCAGGTGTTGATCGGGTGCTCGGGGTCGCGGTAGCCCAGCGCCATGCCGGAGAACAGCATGTGGTCGTCCGGCATGCCCACCTGGGCGGCGACGGTCTGCGGATAGCGCGCCCAGTATTCCTGCGGGCAGGTGTCCAGGCCGCGCTCCACCGCCAGCAGCATCACGTTCTGCATCAGCATGCCGACGTCCGCCCACTGCGGCGGCCCGACCTTGCGGTCGATGGCGAAGAACAGGCCGACCGGCGCGCCGAACAGTTCGCCGTTCTTGGCCAGCTGGCGCAGGCGCGCGGGCTTTTCCTCGCGCGGGATGCCGATGGCCGCGTAGAGCTGCTCGGCGTTCTCATAGCGGCGCGTGCGCAAGGGATCCCAGAGGTTGGGCGGGTAGACGTCGTATTCCGGCGTCTCGCCGAATGGATTGGCCGCCACCTTGGCTTTCAGCTCGGCCAACGGCGCGCCCGACAGGCCGTATACCCGCCACGGCTGCAAGTTCCCGCCGCTGGGCGCGCGGCAGGCCAGCTCCAGGATCTCGGCCACCAGGGCGCGCGGCACCGGGTCCGGCTTGAAGGCGCGGACCGAGAAGCGGCCGGCGATGGCGTCGGATACGTTCATAGGGTTCCCATTGACCGCGGACGGTAGAATCGCGCCTAGCATCTAGCCCCAAGGTCAGGGCAAGCGGCAGTGGCGAAAGCGGGCAGAGCTCCCAAGGCGAAGGCCGGCAAGGCGAAGAAGGGCCACCCCTTCTGGCGGCTGGTCAGCGCCATCGTCGTGGCCGCGCTGGTGATCTTCGTGATCGGCCCGATCGTGGTCGTGGCGGTCTATCGCTTCGTGCCCCCGCCGGTGACCTTCCTGATGGTGCAGCGGGCGTTCGAGGGCCGCGGTTTCGAGCGCCACTGGGTGCCGATACGCGAGATCTCGCCGGCCCTGGTGCGCGCGGTGATCGCCGCCGAGGACGCCCGGTTCTGCGAGCACCACGGCTTCGACCTCAACGCCATCCAGAAGGCCATGGCCGCCAATGAACGGGGCAAGAAACTGCGCGGCGGCTCCACCATCAGCCAGCAGACCGCCAAGAACGTCTTCCTGTGGCCCAGCCGCGACTGGGTCCGAAAGGGCCTGGAGGCCTGGTTCACCGTCCTGATCGAGGTGGGCTGGGGTAAGGAACGGATCATGGAGGTCTATCTGAACTCCATCGAATGGGGTCCGGGCGTCTACGGCGCCGAGGCGGCGGCTCAAGCGAACTTCCACGTGCACGCCAGCCAGCTGACCCCGGCGCAGGCCGCGCGTCTGGCCGCGATCGTGCCCAAGCCGCTGGCGTGGAAGGCGGCCAAACCGGGCCGCTACGTGCAGCGCCGCTCAGGCGCCATCAATCGCAACGCCACCATCGTGCGCCGCGACGGCCTGACCAGCTGCGTGCTGTAGCTGAACAGTAAATACCGACGTAACCCGAGAACATAATTATAGTCGGATACCCGACACATAGGATGTCGTTGCGTACGTTCAGAATGGGCGTAACACCCTATCCGACAGTTAAGTTTCATCGAAATAAGTTTATTTAGCTAAGCTTGAGTACGAGCGGAACTTGTGTGGCAGAGCTTCATTGTCTTTGCCGACATGGCACAGATTTATTTAGTTGAATCAGCATTCGGACGGGGGCGTAACGCTGCGCTGCTGATCTCCACCCTAGGGCTCATCGCTCTGCCCGGCGCGGCGGGGGCGCAGGGTGTGAATTGCTTCGATCATATGAGCCGTGTCCCCATCGCGGCGGCGGGGCCCAAGGCCAGGCCCGCGCCCCATCGCGCGCACATGCTGCG
>DASVMY010000198.1:0-16641 GCA_036384135.1 Caulobacteraceae bacterium
CAGCATCAGCCGCCGCGCGATGCGCTGGTCCACCGACAGTTCGAAGTGCAGGTCGCGCGCCGGCGCCTGCGTCTCGCGCCACAGGTCCGCCAAAGGGTCGACCTCACGCGGATCGCGCGTCTCATGATCACCGGTCATGACGTCCTCCATCCGGCGCCGCCAGCCGCGCTACCAGGCGCTCGCGGCCGCGCGTCACATGCGATTTGATCGTCCCCACTGGCAGCCCCAGGGCCACCGCCGCCTCGGCGTGGGAAAAGTCCGCGCCCAGGCACAGCGCCACTGCCGCTCTTTGCTCGTCAGGCAAGCTAGCCAGGGCCGCCGCCAGGTCCAGACGCGCCTCCGGCTGGTCGGCCGTCACAGCCTCCGGAACAACGGCCTGCGCCTCCCGTCGCGCCGTCCGCCGCCACGAGCGCGCGGCGTCCTGGTGCTTGCGCCAAGCGATGGCGCACAGCCACGAGCGCAGCGAAGAGCCGCCCCGGAACCGCCAGAGGCCAGTCCAGGCGGCCACGAAGGTCTCCTGCGCCAAGTCGTCCGCCGCCGCCGCATCCCCGCAAAGCCGGCGCAGGAAGCTGCGCACCGCCTGCTGGTGGCGCGAAACGATCTTGTCGAAAGCCCCCTTCGACCCGCGCGCCGCCGCCGCTGCCAGTTCGGCGTCGGCGTCAGCCGGGCTCCATGCGGGTTCGGCGCCGCCCTCCGACCCCAGCGCCACGCTCAACGCCCGGCTCAGCAAACCGGCAGATCCGGCCAGGCCCGGGGTTTTGGCCACGATCGTCACGCTTCGAAGCCTCCCCTCGCCCTCAGGGCCGCATGAACGTGGCCAGCAGGGCGGTGATGATGCTGCCCACTGTAGCGGCGCCCAGGATGATTGCTGTCAGCATGAAGGCGCTGGCGGTGTTGGGATCGGCATGCTGCGAGGCGTAGCCGAAACCCACTGTCAGGGCCGCCAGCCACACCGCCCCGCTCCACCGCCGATAGGGCGCGCGGTACTGCCACCGCGCCGCCCGCATCGCCTGCCGCGCCGCCCGCCGCGTATAACGGTCGCCGCCCCACATGGCGTCCGCGCCCATCCCGTTCCAAGGCGGGACCTCGTCCGACGCCTGCGCCTTCAACGCCTCCATCAGCTCCGGCGGCGGCGTCTGCCCACTGGCCGCGAAGGCCTTCAGCGTGTCCAGCGCATCGCGCCGATGGCGGAAGTGCAGATAGGTGGTGAAGGTGCTGGCGAAGATGCCGCCCACCGGAATGATCAGCGCCGCCAGGGCAAACACCAGCCACCAGTGATGTTCGAAAAACGACTGGTCCATCGATCGGCTCCCAAAACCCCAGGTTCGCGTCAGCGCGCCCTCTCCGTGACTTAGTCGCCGCCACGCCGCCGATTGGATGCAGGCCCGCGCCGATCTCGTTCAAATTTCCGCCAGGCGCGCCGCCAGGGCGTCCAGGAACACCCGCACCTTGGTCGCCACGTGCCGAGCAGAGGGAAACAGGGCGTAGATCGGCGCCGGCCCGCTCTGCCAATCCGGCAACACCTGCTCCAGCCGCCCATCCGTCAGCTCCGCCGCCACGTCGGCCTGGGAGCGCAGCATGATCCCATGCCCCGCCAGAGCCCAGTCGTTGACCACATTGCCACTGTCGGCCCGCAGCCGGCACGGCGCCTCGATCTCCGCCACCACCCCGCCCGGCCTCTCCAGCCGCCAGGGCGCGTCGCCGGAGTCGTAGCGCAGAAAGGCGTGGCCGGCGGTTTCCTCCGGCATCCGCGGCCGCCCCGCCCTGTCCAGATAGGCCGGCGAGGCCGCCAGGATGCGGCGGTTGTCGGCCAGTTTCCGCATCACCGCCGTCGAGTCCCGCGGCGCGCCGATCCGCACCGCTACATCGATCCGCGCCTCGATCAGGTCGATCAGCCGGTCGTCCAGCTTCAGGTCCGCCTCCAGCCCGTCGTACCGCGCCACCAGATCCGCCACCACCGGCGCCACATGGATACGGCCAAAGGCGATCGGCGCGCTGATGCGCAGCACCCCGCGTGGCGCCTCCTGCCCGCTGGAAAGCCGCGCCTCGGCCTCGCCAAGTTCCTCCAGCATCCGCTCAACGTGGACCAGCAGAGCCTGGCCTTCCCCGGTGGCGGAGAGCCGGCGCGTGGTGCGGTTCACCAGCCGCGCGCCGACCCGCCGCTCCAGCGCCCCCAATCGCTTGCTGACCACCGCCAGACCGACGCCCAGGTCCCGTCCCGCCGCCGACAGGCTGCCCAGCGCCAGGATCCGCTGGAAGGTGCGCAGTTCGTTGAGATCGTCCAGCATATTCTCAACCCTAATTCAACAATACATCTACTGATCACCTCATTCCCCACAGGTTGGCAAGGGATCATCTTCCCGTCGTCAGAGCGCCGGTCCCCTCCGCGCGCCATCCCGACGGAGCCGACCCGTGACCAGCACCAGCACCCTGGCCCAACCCCTGCGCCTGCCCTCCGGCGCCGTCCTGTCCAACCGCATCGTCAAGGCAGCCATGAGCGAGGGCATGGCCGACGCCAACAACCACGCCACCCCGCGCCTCAACACCCTCTACCGCCGCTGGGCCGGCTCAGGCGCCGGCATGCTCCTGTCGGGCAACATCCAGGTCGACAAATGGCACCTGGAGCGCCCCGGCAACGTCGTCCTGGAGGACGACAGCGGCTTGACGGCGCTAGCCGCCATGGCCCAGGCCGGCAAGGCCAGCGGGGCCGCCTTCTGGGCCCAGCTGGCCCACACCGGCCGCCAGGTTTCCGATCTCGTCAACGATGCGCCGCTGTCGCCGTCCGAAGTCGAGATCGACGTCATGCGCGGCGCCGGCTTTTCCTTCGCCAAGCCCCGCGCCATGACCGAAGCGCAGATCGAGCGCACCATCGGCCAGTTCGCCGCCGCCGCCCGCCGCGCCCGCGACGTCGGCTTCACCGGCGTCCAGTTGCACGCGGCGCACGGCTATCTGTTCAGCCAATTCCTGAACCCTCTGGCCAATCACCGCGCCGACCGCTGGGGCGGCCCGCTGGAAAACCGCGCCCGTTTCCTGCTGGAAACCATCGCCGCCGTCCGCGCCGCGGTTGGTCCCGACTTCCCGATCGGCATCAAGCTCAACGCCTCCGACTTCCAGAAGGGCGGCTTCACCAACGCCGAATGTCTGGAACTGGTGAAGTGGCTCAACACCTCCAGCCTCGACCTGCTGGAGCTCTCCGGCGGTTCGCTGGAGCAGCCCAAGATCGTCGGCTTCTCCATCAAGGACGAGGGCGAGGATGCGCCGCGGCCCAGCACCGTGGCGCGGGAAGCCTACTTCGTGGCCTTCGCCGGCGCGGTGCGCGCGGCCGCCGCGATGCCCGTGATGGTCACCGGCGGCTTCCGCACCGCCGCGGGCATGATCGAGGCGCTGGAGGGCGGCGAACTGGACCTCATCGGCATCGGCCGGCCGTTCATCGTCGATCCGCAGGTGGCCGCCAAGCTGCTGTCGGGCGAAGTCGACCGGGCCTTCGCGGCCGAGGACCGCGTCGGCCTCTTCCACATCCTGCCGTGGTTTAACATGCAGCTGGAGCGCTTGGCCGATGGCCTGGAGCCTGACCTGACCCTCGCCGGCGAGGCTGCCGCCGCGGCTTTCGGCCCCCTGGAAGCCGGCATTTTCGCCCGCCTGCTGGAGCATCGCGCTCCTGTCGCGGTCTGCGCCTAGAGGCGGACGCATGACCGTCCGCAAGCTGGCCCACTACGCCGTCCGCGCCCGCGACCTGGAGGCTTCCCGTCGCTTCTACGAAGAGCTCCTCCAGCTCCGCGCCGGCTTCCGCCCGCCTTTCGCCTTCCCCGGTGTCTGGCTCTATCTCGGCGATGACGAGACCGAGTTGGGCGTCGTCCACCTGATCGGTGACGGTGCGCCGGAGGCCCTGGGCGACTATCTGGGCGTTCGCACGAGCGAACCTGGGATCCATACGGGCGACCTCGACCACATCGCCTTCCTGGCCGACGACTGGCCTGCGGTGCGCGCGCGCTGCGACGCCACCGGTGCGGCCTATATCGAGCGTACGGTCCCGGCGCAGGGCCTGCGCCAGGTGTTCCTGACCGATCCATCGGGGGTGACGGTGGAGCTCAACTTCCCGGCCTAGGCGTCGCCCTCCCCTGCAGCCGCCACCGTCCTGGAATTTCGTACCGCCCTTGGCCCCGAAAACTCCTGATCAGCACGAACTCCCTCGCCGTCCAGCCCAGGCCGACAGCCGGCATCTCGGCGACGAATCCTGGGCCTCGCTTCAGGGTGACATGCGGGTTGAAGTCCGGCCTGCCGGGAGGCAACCGCTCCTGGATGAGGGCTTCGCGCAGGCGGCCATAAAGTTCCCGCACCTCGGGGCTGCTGGTGGTCAGGACCAGGGCGTTTTCTTCCTTGCCCGAATTGAACGTCGCCACGCCATCCAGGGAGACCCAGAACGGCGCCATGGCGACCCGGGCCCCAGCCCGACACGCAGCCGCCACCGCGCTCTCCCCGTCCCACCGCGACGGCGGAACCGATTGCAGGCTGATGTGCAGGCGTCGGCCATGCATAAACCGGCCTCCGAAGCCCATCCCTTCGGCGATCAGCCGGCCACGCGCCAGGGCTTGATCGGCTGGTTCCGCGTCCAGCAGCAGGCCGAAGAACAAATCGCCCGCCGCCGGCGGCCGCTGAGGGCTATCCCGCCAGTCCAGGCTTCGCTGCATTTCCAGCTCCCGCCCGCTACCAATTGTTCCCACTTTGTTCCGAAACCTTGGCCAATGCAACAGGTCAATTGTGGCGTTGGGCTAGCCGGGCCTCCCGGGAATCTCGAGGCCCCGCCGCACCGCCGGCCGCGCCAGGGCCCGTTCCAGCCAGGCGGGAACCCGATTCAGGGTTTCGTACGCCACCAGCTCGCCGGCGCCGTAGAAGCCGATCAGGTTACGCACCCAGCCCAGCAGCGAGATATCGGCGATGGTGTAGTCGTCGCCCATGACCCATTGCCGGCCGTCCAGCCGGGCATCCAGCATGTCCAGCAGGCGTTTGGACTCGACGCGATAGCGTTCCAGAGGCCGCTTGTCCTCGATCTCCCGGCCCGCGAACTTGTGGAAATAGCCCAGCTGGCCAAACATCGGCCCCACCGAGGCCATCTGCCAGAACAGCCACTCGATAGTCTCCAGCCGCCGGGCCGGATCGGCGGGCAGCAGCTTGCCGGTCTTCTCGGCCAGATAGAGCAGGATGGCGCCGGACTCGAACAGGCCGATGGGTTTCTCCCCCGGGCCGTCCGGATCGATGATCGCCGGGATCTTGCCGTTAGGATTCAGCGACAGATATTCCGGCGTCCAGCTCTCGTTGGCGCCGATGTCGATCAGGTGCGGCTCGTACGCTAGGCCGATCTCCTCCAGCATGATCGACACCTTCACCCCGTTGGGCGTCGGCAGCGAATAGAGCTGCAAGCGATCGGGATGCCGCGCCGGCCAGCGCCGGGTGATCGGAAAGGCGGAAAGATCGGACATTCAATACTCCAGGCTCGTCACTGGTCGGGGGCGGAGCCCGCGCCGCCCACCGAGTATCGGCCTGTCTAAGCCGTGGTGGTGGGCCCCGGATGGAACCGCCGCACCGCCAAGTAGCCCAGGCCGATCATCGCCAGCAGCAGCACCGCCTGGGCCGCCACGAACGGCGGTTCCGTCCCCTTGGGCGCCAGGGCGTTGAGGGGTGGCAGCTTCTGGAACGCCTGCACCACCCCCACGAACATGTTCAGGTACAGGGCGAACACTGCGGTGATGACATAAGCGGGCCGCCAGACGCCGTTGAGATGGCGGCTGTACAGCGCCACCAGGGCGACCAGCAGGACGACCAGCGAAATGGCGCCGACGATGTGAGGCGGGCCGATGGCCTTGGAATGGAACAGGAACCCCGTCGCGCTGGTGGCCACCGTCGTGGCCAGGAAGGCCGCCGTCCACTCGCCTAGCTGCCGATTGCCGATCATCGCCGCCAGGGCGACGACGCCGGTGGCGATGCCGACCAGGCTGATGATGACGTGGAGGATCGTGAAGGCTTCAACCGACATTCCGAGAATCATCGCGCTTCCCCTCGATCAGGCGACACCGCTCAGCCCGCACACTTCGCTACCACCGTTCTCGACGGCGCCCCAGCCGCGCTGAATGGCCGGCGTCGGAAATTGAGTGGTTCAGAGAAAGTGAGTGGACGGATTCCTCCTAGACGCGGCCTGGAAGGTCGCTAGCCGAACCGGGCCGCGTAGGCGTCGGGCCTGAACCCCACCAGCGGGGCGCCCTCGCCGGTCTCCAGCACGGGGCGCTTGATCATCGAGGGCTGGGCCAGCATCAGGGCGACGGCCTTGGCCTGGGTCAGGTCCTGGCGGTCCGCATCCGGCAGCTTGCGGAAGGTCGTTCCCGAGCGGTTCAGCAGAACCTCCCAGCCCACCAACCCGGCCCAGCCCTCGAGGGTGGTCTTGTCGACCCCCTGGGCCTTGTAGTCGTGGAAGGCGTAGGCCACGCCGCGGCCCTCAAGCCAGGCGCGGGCCTTCTTCATCGTGTCGCAGGCCTTGATGCCGTAAATCGTCACGCCCTTGGACATGGCCGACGCCCCTCCCCTCGATGGCTGATTGCGGATCGCTCGCCTCCTCATACCCAGCCGCTGGGGCGAGGTCAGCCCCGATCGGTCGGCGCGCCCGCGGACGGCGAGACCGGCTGGTCGGTGGGCGACGGCATGACGGGAGCAATGGTCTTCACGACGCTCATTGGGCCGCAATCGCCTGAGCGACCGATCTGGCGAAGTCGGCCGTTCCCGCGCCGCCGCCGATATCGCGGGTGCGCGCGGCCGGCGTGTCCAGCGCCTTCTCGACCGCGGCCTGGATGCGGGCGGCGGCGGCGGCCAGCTTCGGATTCGCATCCCGCTGGCCGCGCCAGTCGAGCAGCATCGCCGCTGACAGGATCAACGAGACGGGGTTGGCGACGCCGCGCCCGGCGATATCCGGCGCTGAACCGTGCTGCGCCTGGGCCACGCACACCGCGTCGCCGGCGTTGATCGATCCGCCGAGGCCCAGGCTTCCCGTCAATTCCGAGGCCTCGTCCGACAGGATATCGCCGAACATGTTGGTGGTGACGATGACGTCGAAGCGGTCCGGGCTGCGGATCAGCAAGGCCGCCGCGGCGTCGACGATGACCTCCTCCAGCGCCACGTCCGGGTACTGTTGCGCGACCTTGCGGACCTCGCGCAGGAACAGTCCGTCGGTGAGCTTGAGCACATTGGCCTTGTGCACGGCGGTGACCTTGCGCCGGCGCTCGCGGGCCAGGTCGAAGGCGGCGCGGGCCACACGTGACGATGCCTTGGCGGTGATCTTGCGGATGGCGAAGGCGCTGTCCGGATCCGGCATAAACTCGCCGCCGCCGGCGAACATATTGCGGTCGGCATAGAAGCCCTCGGTGTTCTCGCGGACGATCACCAGGTCCATCGGCTTGCGCAGAATGGTCAGGTCGGGCCTGGAGCGGCAGGGCCGGATGTTGGCGTAGAGGTCAAACACCACCCGCAGCTCGGCGGACGGATTGATCCCGCCCTCGGCGCGCACCGGATAGTCGTAGTGGGAGACCGGTCCCAGGATCACCCCGTCCGCCTCCGGGATGCTGGCGATCACGTGGGACGGCAGCGTCGAGCCGCGGGTCTTCAGACTGGCCAGGCCGATCTCATGCTGCTCGAAGGAGAGGCCAAGGCCGAGCACCGCATCGGCCTGCCGCAGGACGGCCAGCGTCGCCTCGGTGATCTCCGGGCCGATCCCGTCGCCGGGCAGAACGATGATGCGCATCGGACGATATCTCTGGAAGATGCCGGAACGTCGACGCGCCGGGCGTAGTCCCCACGCGCAGCCTTGTCGACCATACCGGCCGCCCCGGAGTCACCGGCTGATCTGACCGGGGCTGGAAGCGGCCCTTGTCCAGTTCAAGCTGATGGCGCCGACTCGCTGAGGCCTATCTGCGCAACGCCGCCGAGATCCCGGCCAGACCGGCTTCCAGCGCCTCGGCCGTCGGCCAGCCGTAGCCCAGCCGGAAATAGGTGTCCGGCATCTCAAACCAGTGGCCGGGCCCGACATAGGTCCCATGCGCCTCCAGAAGGCGGCTGTAGAAGGAGTCCACTCCGCCCGGAGGCTCGGCCTTCATACGTGGAAAGCAGACGACACCGCCGCTGGGAGGCGTCCATTCCAGCAGATCTTCCCGCGCCATCCAGGCGCCGACCAGGTCGCGGCGGCGGCGCATCTCCGCCAAGGTCGGTCCGAGAATGGCGGCCCGGTTTTCGAGGACGTGCAGGGCCACGTACTCGTCGATGACGCTGCCGCAGATGCTGATCTGCTCCTTCGCGGCCAGGAAAGTCTCCTGCAGCGCCTTGTCCCTGGTGATCACCCATCCCAGCCGGATGCCGGGAACCCCGTAGGCCTTGGAGAGGGACGAGACGCTGATCACGTGATCGCCCAGCGACGCCGCCAGCGGCAGAAGGCCATCCAAGGACAGGTCGCGATAGGTTTCGTCGACCAGAAGCCGACAGCCGCTGCGCTCCGCGAGGTCGACCAGTTGGCGCAGTTCGCCTTCGCTGAGCATGACACCGGTGGGATTGTGCGGACAGGTGACGCTGATGATGCGGGTGTTCGGCCTGACCGCCGCCGCTACCTTGTCGAAGTCGACCCGGAAACCATCTTCGAACGACAGGTCTACGTGGGTGGTCGCGCAGCCGATCGCCCGCGGCGTTTCGATGTTGGTGGCGTAGTTGGGCCTGATCACCACCAGGTGGTCCTGAGGACCAAGCTGCGATGTGGCGATGATGAACAGGGCGCCCGCCGCCCCCGTCGTCACCAGCACGTCATCGGCGTTCAACCCCTCGCCGTCCGCCGCGATCAGGGCCCGCACGGCCTCACCACCCCGGTGCTCGCCGTACAGCAGCGTCAGATCGGGGATAGTCAGCCCCAGGTCAGAGATCTTCCGGTCGGCGATCGAGCTTTCCGAGAGGTTGTTACGGATACGCGCGTAGCCGTATTCCTCGGGGGATTCCACTTCGATGGGCATCCGAACATAGCGCACTGGACTGTCTCCGACTTGACTGAAACCGGCATGGCGCCCATCGGCGCCGACCACCGCTATCCCACTTTTAGAACGGCGCCGGTTCGGAGCGTCAGGTCAGAACGTCGGCGCGCCGCTGCGGCGCGGACAGTGACACGGCAGAGGTCCCCGCTTTCTCGCGCCTTGCAAGCCCCCACTCGGATCAGCCCCGTCCTAGAGCACGATGAGTTTTGTCGGAACCGACAAAACTCTGAATCGTGCTCGCAAACTCAAGAACCGAGCCTGTCCTGTTTTGATGGTTCCATCAAAACAGGACAGGCTCTGGGGGAGAAGGGTGAGACGCTTCAAAGCTCAGCCGCAGCGTAGCCAAGCTCATTTGGCGCAGGGGCGCGACGTCGGTGGAGGGATCGACCATGACCTGCATGTTCAAGCCCATCAGCAGCCCGCCGACCATCAGCGCGGCCGCGGCCGGATCGACCTCCAGGCGGATATCGCCCTCGGCCTGGCCCCGCCGCACGAAGCCCTCCAACCGATGCTTGATTCGGACGTGTTCCTCGGCGAAGGCGCTGCGGATGGCGGCCAGGTCGGCGACCGCCGACGCCAGAAGCATGAAATAGGCGCGGCTGTCGTCCCGCGCCTCGAGGCCCCGCAGGAACAGGTCGACATAGGCCAACAACGCTTCGAAGCCGGACATGTCGTCGATGCCCTGTTCGGCCAGGGCGTCTTCCTGGCGCTCATGAAGGCAGGCGATCACCGCTTCGATCAGGCCCTGTTTGGACCCGAACCTTTGGGTAGCCAGGCCACGGCTGTAGCCGGCGCGCCGGCTGATCGCCTCGAATGTGGCGGCGCTGACGCCGTCCTCGGCCACCACGGCGACAGCAGCCTCCACCAACCCACGCCCGGACTTGTCTCGCCGCTCGGCTTGAGTGCGCCGCGCCATCAGCGGCGGGCTGGGTTCGTTCGATGGCTCCACGTTGTCTGTACTGCCGGCGTCAGGAGGATTGGGTACGTCGCCGCCAAGCTAGGAGATTCACGCGCAATGATCTACCGCGCTGCCGTGGGGCCGTTTCGACACGACATCGGCGCGAAGCGGGTGCGCAGGTGGCGAACAAGCCCTCGGCGAACGCCGGATCAGGGCCGGTGGTCGGCGCTTCGTCGGGTGAAGATCAGCTTCAGCCAGGGCGCCGTGTGGAAGGCGCTCATCAGCAGGTACATCGGGACCATTCCGCCCAGCGGCGACGCGACCCCGCAGATCGTCGCCATCTTCCCGCCACCAAAAGCGCCGGTCAGCAGCGCCATGATGGCGAAGGTCGGCGCGGCCGCGAGGCCAAGCCACTCCGCCGAGCGGAGCGTGGCGGTGGTCCGACGCAACGGACCACCGAAAGATTCGGGGGAGCAGGCCCCGCTCATGGCTTTGGGCTTGCGTCGTCTCGGAACGCCGCCTCTCCGGCGTCCGACACCTCGACCCACTTCGCGTCGGGCGCTGCGTCGGCGGCGTAGTTGTCGTGCCAGTTCCACCACTTGTACGGCGGTGTCTGTGGGTAGCCCGCGGGGGAATCTTCCCACGCTTCCTGGCGCCCGAGCGGAGTCGCATCGAGGTAGCTCCAGGTGCTCCCCATCGCCTCGTCGCCGCGGACGTTGATGAAGTAGGTGCGGAACACCCTGTCGCCGTCGCGGATGAACACGTTGTGGCCGTGCCATTCGTCCACGCCGAAGTCGGCGTCAAAGCTGTCTGTCAGGGTGTACCACGGCATTTGCCAGCCCATCCGCGCCTTCAGGCGCGCGATGTCCGTCTGTGGCGCGCGCGAGACGTACGCCAGAGTGGTGTCACGGGCGTTCAAATGGGCGAGGTTGGCGACTTGGTCGGCCCCCAAGGAGCAGCCACGGCAGGCATGCTCGGGCCACCCGAACACCCCGGGCTCGAAAAAGGCGCGGTAGACGATCAGCTGACGCCGGCCCTCGAATAGGCCGAGCAGGCTGGTCTTGCCCTCGGGTCCATCGAACTCGTAGCCCTTCTCGACGGCCACCCAAGGCATCCGCCGACGCTCGGCGGCCAGCGCGTCACGGGCGCGGGTCAAGGCCTTCTCCTTCACCAGCAGCTGTTCGCGCGCGGCCACCCAGGCCTGCGGCGACACGATCGGTGGTGTGCTCATAGCGCGCTGTCCGCCTGTTCGGGCATTCTCGGGTGATGCCTGCATGATTGACCTCCCTTTTGCTGAGATACGTGTTGGATGGGGACGACCAATTCGGGTCGAGCAGCCATGCCGTCCGGTGGAACCCGCGTCGTTCGCGTCAGTCCTGTTCGGCGGAGATGGCGTCGATAGTTTGGACAACCCTCTTCCAGCCGTCGCTCATGTTGCGGAAGGCGGTATCGTTCTTCGGAAGGACGAAGCCGGAGTGGACGAGGCGAAGGCGGGTTCCGGCCTCTACCGCGGAGAGGACGAATGTCACGACGGTGTCCAACCGCGAGCCGTATCCGACGTTCTTCTCGTGTCCGCCTTTCCAGGCATAGGCAAAGCGTTCATTCGGTATCACCTCCAGCACCTGGCAATGAATGACGCCGTCCCATTCGCCCGCCGGCGTGGTCTGGTAGGTGAAGCGCGCGCCCACCTTGGGCTCAAAGCCCGTCGGCTGCATCT
The DNA here is from genome assembly GCA_036384135.1 of Caulobacteraceae bacterium. Taxonomy (GTDB): domain Bacteria; phylum Pseudomonadota; class Alphaproteobacteria; order Caulobacterales; family Caulobacteraceae; genus Acaudatibacter. Next base: position 11,666 of record DASVMY010000198.1, read on the forward strand.
TCAGCCAGCGGCCCATCATTGCCGGCGTGGTCAAGGTCCTCCACACCACCTCAAGCGTGTGGGGAAACACCTCGTCGACGACGATCTCCTGGCTGTCGGTCATGATCGCGGCGTCGTTCATGGATCAATCTCCTTGAGAAGGGTTCTGAGGTTGGCGAACCGCTCGCGCCAGAAGACGCCGTAGTGGCTCATCCAATCGACTAGCGGGGTCAGGCCTTCGGGCTGGGCGCGGTAGTAGACGTTGCGGCCCTCGGGGCGCTCGGCCACCAGGCCGGCCAGCCTCAAGGACTTGAGGTGCTGGGAGATGGCGCCCTGGGTAACACCGCTCCCGCGCGTCAGCTCGCCAACGGTAATCTCGTCGGAATTGACCACCCGCTCGTACACGGCGCGCCGCGTGGGATCGGCGAGCGTGCGAAGAACGGTGTCGATGGCGGCGGCTTGGGTCATGGACCATACTTTAGCCATCACTAATCAATTAGTCAACACTAACTTGTTGATCTACACCTTCGGCGCCCGGATGGCGGAGTTCGTCGTCTTCGATGGGCGACAGCTCGCCTGGCCGGGCCTGGGAGCCTCGGATCTCACGAGACCCGCGCGCGAACCTCGCCGCGAGTTTGGTAGAGCGCCCAGAACGTGTTGGCGATCGCCGAGGGTTCGATGCCGTCGCCGCTAGCCCAGGGCGTGCCCTTGACAGCCCCGGCGACCATGACCTCGCCGACATAGACACCGTCACCCTTCAGCCGCTGCGCGAGCAAGCCGACAAGCTTGTGCTTGGCCCCGTTGGCGAGCGCCACGCCCATCACCTTCAACCCGATGGCGTATTCGTCGATCTGCGGACTTATCTCGCCGAACGCGCCGTTCGTGACGAGAACGGCGCCCTCCGGCGTGCTCCTCAAATCGGGGAGCGCTTCCTGGACGGCGCTGAGGAGGCCGACCACGGCGATGTCGAAGACGCCCCGCACGGCGGCCGGGTCGGTGGTCATAAGATCTCCCGCCGCTTCCCCGCCGAAGGCGTTCCAATGGATGACGGTGATAGGCCCGAGCTCGGTGCGCGCCTTTTCGATGGCCGCCCGAGTGGCCGCTGGATCTCCGGCGTCCGCCTGGCATGCGACCGCGGCGATCCCTTTTGCTTTCAGTGCCGCGAGCCCCCCCGCGAGACGCTCCTCGTTGCGTGCGACCAGCGCGACGGAGAAACCCTCCGCGCCGAACCTCTCGGCGACGGCGGTCGAGATTCCCGGCCCGAAGCCTACAACGACGATGGTCTTTGACATGGTTCCTCCGATGATGTGGCGGCTTCAGTGGCGCAGCGGCGTTCCCTGCCCCGCGACGATGAATCTATCTTCGCTACTCGCTCAAGGTGTTCTCGCCTTGGTTCGACGCGCCCAATCTTGTTGCTCGCACACTGCTTAGATTGCTGACGGGACATCCGGAAATGTTGCCGAACAGGATGACGATATTATGATCGGTCAACGACCCGGGCCGCCTGCGCCAGCCCATGCCCAGAAGAGGTCCGCCGCGGGCCGGTGCGCGCCGGAGCGGGGACGGATGACGGCAAGCTCGATATCGACGTCCAGGCCCTCCACCGGGCGTCGGACCATATCCGGGAGGCCTGGCTGGTCGCCGTATTGGAACCAGCCGATGCTCACCGCGGGACACCGCATCGCCTGACCATAGCGTTCCACCGCGATGGCGTTCCCCTCCGGCGGCACGACCAGTTCCGCCCCCGCTGCCTCCAGCGGCCCGGCCACCGCGTCGATGAGGGGCGTGCCGTGATAGTCGCCCAGGCTGGCGACCCGCACGCCCCGCAGTGCGGACTGCGGGATACGGTCGAAGGTCGCCAGCGGGCTCTCGTGGGGCACCAGCAGTTCCACCGGCTTCCTGAGTAGGCTCAACCGCTCGACATCCGGCGGCAGGACGATCTCTGAAGGCGCGCCCGAAGAGAGCGCGCCGTGCGCGTCAGGGCCTTCGGCAAGCCCGATGACCACAGCCAGGTCGATGTCGCCCCTGCGAAGTTCGACGAAGGCGCGACCCTGGTCGAAATTGGTCACCATCAACGCGATCTGCGGGTGGGCCCGGGCGAAGGCCTCGATCAGCGCCACCCGCTCGGGAATCAGCACCGTGTAGATCGCCGCGCCGATGTAGAGCGCATTGTCCCGGATTTCCCGCGCCGCGCGGTTCATCCGAGCCGCCTCGGCGATCATCTGCAGCGCCTGAGGCAGGAAGAACCGGCCTTCCCGGGTCAGTTCGATGCGGCGGCTGGATCGGTGGAACAGTGCGAACCCCAGCCGGCGCTCGAGTTCGCGGATCTGGGCGGACAGTGACGGCTGCGAGACGTGCAGTTTGGCCGCGGCCCGGCTGAACGAGTTCTGCTGCGCCACGGCCGCGAAGTACTGCAGGGGTTTGGCGTCAAGATCCAAAGGCAAGCTCCAGCCCCGATCTATAGGCAAGTCCTATCAGTAGCGCAAAGAAGCCGTATTGGACCCGCCCCCGGGCCAGGCGGAAGACTGAGGAAAACAAGGCGAGGGAGAACTCATGGCCTGCTGCGCCTTGGCGGCCTTCCTCATCGGCCAGATCATCTTCGGCCTGGACTGGGCGCGGGAGCGTCTGGGCCTTGGCGCGCCACCCGCGCCGACGCCTAGCGCGGTGGTCGGCTGGCGGCTAGGGGCGTCAGCAGCCCCGCATCGACCGCTGGACCGGCGCTTCAGCCGCCGCGTCGGATTGGCGGCCTTCGGCGCCGGCGCGGCCTTTGTCGTGCTGGCCGGGGCGACGCTCGCCCTCCGGCCGGCCATGCCCACGCTCGACCTCGGCCCGATCTGCACCGCGCTCGGGCTTCAGCAAGCAGCCTCAAGTTCCGTGCGCTGACACGGGCCAGGAACAGGGAAACCCAGGATATGACCTTCACGATCCAGGATATCACCGCGGATGGCTGGGCTCGCCGCTCGCCCCTGTCGAAGGCCGGACGGACGATCGGCCCGGTCACGGCGGCGAAACAACGCCGGATAGCGATCGTCTACATCGCCCTCTGCACGCTTGGGCTCGCGCCGGCCCTGCTGAACCTCTCGGCGACCTGGCAGGCGGCCGGGCTTGGCCTGCTGTTTCCGGGCGCGGGCTTCCTCGCCGTCGGCGGCTGGGCGCTGCTCCTGATCCCCGTGGCCTTAGCGCTCTTCGCCCTGGCCCTGTTCGCCTGGTTCGGATCCGGAATGGTCATCGCGCCCGTCATCGTCTGGCTGGGTTCAGCCGCCCTCGCCGGCGCCATGGCCGCCGCCGCCCCCACGCCCTACTCGGCATTCGTCGCGCCGGGTCTGGTGATCACCTTCGGGGCCTGGGCGTCGTGGCGCAGCTCGAAGTCGCGCCGTGCCGCCGTGGGCGTCCGGAAGGCGCGAGAGTCCGCCATGCCAGCCGCCGTCGCCGCCGCCCTGTCGGCCGCCACCCCTCGGCCCGCCGCCGGCGCGCGAGAACTCAGCGTGGAGGAACTGGCCGCCGCGCGCTACCTGCTCGATCGGGCGCTCCAGCCGGTGGACGGCTTTGAGGGGTTCGACATCGTCGACCAGTTCCAGACCGCCGCCCTCCGCTATCAGATCAACCACATCGGCTTCGGCCTGGCGGAGTTGCAGTGCAACGTCACGCCGAGCTTCCACGGCTACCTGTCGCAAGCCCAGCGCAACATGATCGAGAAGTACCTCGACCGCCGCGTCTGGACCTACTGGCTCTACGAGACCGCCTGGGGCCACCTGAACCTCACCAACTTCGATCCGGCGGCGAGGGACAACATCATGCTGACCGGCTGGCTGGGCCTGCACGCCGGCATGTACATGCTGGCGAGCGGCGATCGGCGCTACGCCGAACCCGGCAGCTTAACCTTCAGGCTGAACGACCGCGTCGCCTATGAACATGACATCCGCAGCCTGAACCGCTCAGTCGAGGACAACTTCGAAGCCGGGGCGTTCTGCCTCTACCCCTGCGAGCCGAACTGGGTCTACCCGATCTGCAACCACTACGGCCTCGCCAGCCTCGCCGTCAGCGATCGCCTGTTCGGGACGGACAAGGTGGCCCAGGTCCAGGAGCGGTGGCTGGAGAGCCTGGATACGGAGTTCACCGACGAGAGCGGCAGCATCATCGGACTGCGGTCGAGCCTGACCGGGCTGCGTTTCCCGTTCCCCGGCGGGGAACTCGGTTTCGCCAACTTCATGAACACGTTCGCTCCCGAGCGCGCCTGGCGCATGTGGGCCGTCGGCCGTAGCGCCCTGGCGCCGGCGGTGCTCAAGGATGAGGAAGGCCCGTATCTTGCCATGGGTGCGCCCGCCTTCGACTTCGGGAACTATAGGAGGGGCCGTGGCGGCGCGGCCGCGTCGATCCTGGCGATCGCCAACGAGTTCGGCGACGACGCCCTCGCCGAGGCCTGCCGTGGGAGCCTGGATCGGTTTGGTGGACGGGCCGAGGACGGCGGCGTGCTGCGGTTCGAGCACATGTCCAACCTCTCCAACGTCTCCGCGGCCTTCGGGCGTTTCCGCCGCCGCGGCGACTTCCGCACGGCCGTCACCGAAGGGCCGCCGGCCTCGGTCTTCACCGGCCCATTGCTGAGCGAGGCGGCCTATCCCGAAGTGCTTGTCGCCAAGGCGTTCAGCACCGGCGAGGATCTCGACCTCGTGCTCTACAACGGCGCCGCGCCCGGGCCTCAGACCATCGGCCTGGAGCGCCTCCGCCCCGGCCGGGCCTATCGCACCATCGGCGACGTTACGGCCGAGTTCCGGGCTGATGGCGAGGGCCGCGCCTCGCTCGCGCCACGCCTCGATGGGCGCACCCGGTTCCGGATCATCCCGGCCGACTGAGGCCACGGCCCGATCAGTGCAGCACGAGGCCGCCGCAGACGTTCATCGCCTGGCCGGTCACCCCCCTCGCCGCGTCGGAGGCCAGATAGGCCGCCATCTGCGCGACCTCCTCAGGGTCAAGCAGCCGGCGCTGGGCGTTCTTTGCGA
>DASVMY010000199.1:0-2021 GCA_036384135.1 Caulobacteraceae bacterium
GTGGTTAATTCGGCGACAGTTTACTTTCTTAGCTACGCTAAAAAGTAAACTGTCGCCGAATTAACCACCGCACTACCTCAAGCCGTCTTCGCCGCCACCAGCCCCAGCTCCGCGATCATCGCCTGGCGGATCAGGAACTTCTGCACCTTGCCGGTGACCGTCATCGGGAACTCGTCCACGAAGCGGACGTAGCGCGGGATCTTGTAGTGGGCGATCTGGCCCTGGCAGAAGGTGCGCACCTCGGACTCGTCCGCCGTCTCGCCGGGATGCAGGCGGATCCAGGCGCACAGCTCCTCGCCGAAGCGCTCGTCCGGCACCCCGACCACCTGGACGTCGGCGATTTTGGGGTGGCGGTAGAGGAACTCCTCGATCTCGCGGGGATAGAGGTTCTCGCCGCCGCGGATGACCATGTCCTTGATCCGCCCGACCACGTTGCCGTAGCCCTCGTCGTCGATCACCCCGATGTCGCCGGTGTGCATCCAGCCCTCGGGATCGATGGCTTCGGCGGTCTTTTCGGGGTCGTCCCAATAGCCCAGCATCACCGAATAGCCGCGGGTGCAAATCTCGCCCGGCGCGCCGCGCGGGGTCACCTCGCCATCCTCGCCCATGATCCTTACCTCAAGGTGCGGCTGCACCCGGCCGATGGTGGAGACCCGCCGCTCCAGGCTATCGCCAAAGCCGGTCTGGAAGCTGACCGGGCTGGTTTCGGTCATGCCATAGGCGATGGTGACGTCCTCCATCCCCAGGCGCCCGATGACCTGCTTCATCACCTCCACCGGGCAGGGAGAGCCGGCCATGCAGCCGGTGCGCAGGCTCGAGACGTCGAACTGGTCCAACTGCGGGCAGCCCAGGATGCCGATGAACATGGTCGGCACGCCGTAGAGGCCCGTGCAGCGCTCCAGAGCCACCGCCTTCAGCACCGCCAGGGGATCGAAGGCCTCCGAGGGGTAGACCATGGCCGCGCCGTGGGTCAGGCAGCCGAGGTTGCCCATCACCATACCGAAGCAGTGGTACAGCGGCACGGGGATGCACAGCTTGTCGCCAGCCCTCAGCCCGATGGCGCGGCCCACGAAGAGGCCGTTGTTGAGGATGTTGCGGTGGCTCAGGGTCGCGCCCTTGGGCGAGCCGGTGGTGCCGCTGGTGAACTGGATATTGATGGCGTCGTGGGGGTTCAGCGTCTCGCCGATCGCCGCCACGCGGGCGCGATCCTCGTCCGACGCCGGCTCGGCCACATCCTCGAAGGCCAGCCAGCCGGGGCGCGTCTCGCCGCCGATCTGGATCACCGCCCGCAGCGAGGGCAGCCGCTCGGCCGCCAGGTCGCCGGCCAGGGAGACGGCGATTTCCGGCGCCAGGGTCTCGATCATGGCGGCGTATTCGCTGGTCTTGAACCGCTCGGCGGCCACCAGCGCCTTCACCCCCACCTTGTTGAGCGTGTATTCCACCTCGGCCAAGCGATAGGCGGGGTTGATGGTCACCAGGATCAGCCCGGCCTTGGCGGCGGCGAACTGGGTCAGAGTCCATTCGGCGCAGTTGGGCGACCAGACGCCGACCCGGTCACCGGGTTCCAGCCCCAGCGCCAGCAGCCCGGCCGCCAGGCTTTGCGCCCTGCGGGCCAGCTCGGCATAGGTCCACCGCACCCCCTGGTGGACGCTGATCAGCGCCAGCTCGTCGCCCCAGGTCCGCGCGGCGCGGTCCAGGGCCGCGCCGATGGTCTCTTCCAGCAATGGCGGCTGGTCCGCCCCCCGCACCCAGCTGAGCGCCTCGTCCATCCTCGTCCACCCCCAGGTCAGCCTATTGTGTCCGCCTGTGCCGACGGTCTTCGATCCCTTTAAGCGCCTCGGCCCCGCGCAGCCTAGTGGTGATGATGGTTCTGGTTCGGCATCATCGAACCGCCCTGGCAGAACGGCACCGCGACCAGGGCGACGATGAAGGCGTAGGCGCACAGGCGGAAGACGTCCTGGAAGGCGCCGGTCAGGGCCTCGCGCGCCACCAGCTCCCCGATTGCCGCCCGCGCCGCCGCC
>DASVMY010000200.1:0-8382 GCA_036384135.1 Caulobacteraceae bacterium
AGGTCGCCGCCAGGACGGCCGCGCTGGCGACGTCGGCCGCCAAGGGCGCGTGGCTACCGGGGGCCGCCCGCGCGGAGATGAATTCCGCCACGGCCGCCAGCGGCGCCAGCCACGGCCCTTCAAGCACGAGGAAGGCGAAGGCCAGGCCGCCCGACAGGTCCCACGGGGCCGGCTGCAGGGGACCGGCGGACAGTGCGGCGTCAGCACGGTCCAGGAACCAATAGACGATCAGGAACGCCGCCCACGCCGCCATCTTCCGCAGATCGCGCTGGGCGACCGCCCGCCGGGAAGTGAGGCCGTTGGGGGCGGGCGGAACCGGCCCGGACACCACTGGCCCGGACACTACTGGCTCGGACGCTGCTGGGTTGGGGGCCGTGGCCATCAGCGGGGCGGTGGCGCCGTCTCGCCACCGCCTTGCGCCCGCAAACCGGCCGCGGAGGCGCTGAGGGAGGCGTTTTGAGGGCCGTTTCGGGCGCGGTCGGACCCGGCCAGGGTCTGGGCCTTACGGATCAGATCGGTGAGATTCGAGGCGCCCATCTTCTCCATCACCCGCGCCCAACAGTTTTCCACCGTCCGCGCGCCGATGCCAAGCCTTCTGGCCGATGGGCCGTAAGGGGACGCTTGAATTGCGGTCCCGTTGTGGGCGCTTAAGGCCAGGTCACCGCCGGCGGCATGGAAGACAGTATCGTCTCGATATTGCCGCCCACCTTCAGGCCGAACATGGTGCCGCGGTCGTAGAGCAGGTTGAACTCCACATACCGACCGCGCCGCCAGAGCTGCTCCTGGCGTTCTTCCGGCGTCCAGGCCTCGGTCATCCGCCGCCGGGCGATCCTGGCGTAGATGTCCAGGAAAGCCTCGCCGACGTCGCGGGTGAAGGCGAAGTCGCGCTCGAAATCGCCGCTGTCATGACGGTCGTAGAAGATTCCGCCGACGCCGCGGGGCTCACCCCGATGGGGCAGGAAGAAATATTCGTCGCACCATTGTTTGTACTTGGCGTGCCAGTCGGGATGGTGCGCGTCGCAGGCGGCCTTCATGGCGGCGTGGAATTCAACGGCGTCGGGGGCGTCCTGGCTGCGCTGGTCGCCCAGCACCGGCGTCAGGTCGGCCCCGCCGCCGAACCAGCCCTGCCGGGTCGACAGGAAGCGGGTGTTCATGTGCACCGCCGGCACCCGCGGTGAGACGGGATGGATGATCAGGCTGATGCTGGCGGAGACATAGTTCGGGTCCTGATCCGCGCCGGGCATGGTCTGGGCCATCTCCGGGGTGAAGCGGCCATTGGCGGCGGAGGTGTGGACCCCGGCCTTCTCGAACACCCGCCCATGCAGGAAGCCGCCGACGCCGCCGCCGACACCGGTTTCCCGGGTCCACGGTTTTTTCTCAAAGCGCCCGGCGGCGCCCGGATACAGATCAGCCGGCGCCTCGTCCTCGATTCGCTCCAACTCGGCGCAGATCCGGTCGCGGAGGGATTCGAACCACTGCCGGGTCCGCTCGCGGCGGTCTTCCGCCAGGGCTGTCAGGTCGGTCGCTTGCGTCATGACCCGCCCGATACCGCGTTCAGGGGCCGGGGGAAATGTTCTGCGAAGCGATCGGGAAGCCGTTTGTTTGTCCAAGCGCCTCGCCAAGCGCCATGGCCCCGGCGGTGACCACGTTCATGGAGCGCGCGGCCGGCGCCATGGGAATGAACAGCCGCGCCTGCGCCCGGTCATGCACTTCCCGGGGGACCCCGGCGCTCTCGCGGCCAAAGAGCAGCGTATCGCCGCTCTCGAAGTGAAAACCGTTGTAGGGCTGGGCTCCGGCGGTGGTGAACAGCACCAGGCGGCCCTCGCGCCGGGCCTCGTGAGCCTCGAACGCGCGCCAGCCGTCATGGCGCTGGACGGCCACCAGCGGCTGGTAGTCAAGGGCCGCGCGCCTCAACGTGCGGTCGTCAATCGGGAACGCGCAGGGTTCAATCACGTCCAGCGTAACGCCCAAACAAGCGCAAAGACGGATCGCCGCCCCCAAGTTTTGCGGAATGTCCGGTTGAAAAAGCGCTAGCCGCATTCTAAGCGAACCCACCACAAGAGCCTGCTGGGGCGGGATGACTCGACGGTGTCCGTTTTGCGGCGATGCGCCGCAGGGCGCCGGCGACCCTCGCCGCAGCTTGTTATTGCGTATGGCCCGTATCCCAAGCACTGGATCGGGTCGAGATACTGGGCGCCGTTGGGCGCAAGTCGAGCTTCGCCAATCGTCGGGCGGGGCGCATCGAGGGTGAGCTGAAGGTGGCTGAAAGCCTAGCGGACTCTGCTTCCGATCCGAGCCATGGCGGGGATGATCCCAGCCGGCGCGATTTTATTCACATCGTCGCGGTCGCGGCCGCGGCGGGCGGGGCGGCCGCGGTCGCCTGGCCGCTGATCGACCAGATGAACCCGGCGGCGGACACGCTGGCGCTGGCGTCGGTCGAGTTCGACCTGTCCAAGGTCGAGCTGGGCCAGGAGGTGACCATCGCCTGGCGCAAACAGCCGCTGTTCATCCGCCACCGGACGCCGGCGGAGATCGCCAAGGCGGTGGCGGACGACCACGCCGGCCTCAAGGATCCGCAGACGGACGCCGAGCGGGTCAAGGCCGGGCACGCCGAATGGCTGATCCTGCTGGGCAGCTGCACGCACCTCGGCTGTGTGCCCCTGTTCGGCCAGGGCGAGTACGGCGGCTGGTTCTGCCCCTGCCACGGCTCGGTGTACGACACCTCCGGCCGCATCCGTAAGGGTCCCGCGCCGTTGAACCTGGCGGTGCCGGACTACTCGTTCCTCAACGACAAGACTGTGAAGATCGGCTAGGGGCCATGACCGCACACACGACCTATGAGCCCAAGACGGCCATCGAGCGCTGGCTCGACACCCGTCTGCCGATCATCCGCCTCGGCGTCGAGGTGCTGGAGTTCCCGACTCCGAAGAACCTGAACTACTGGTGGACCTTCGGCGGCATCCTGACCTTCTGCCTGGCCACCCAGATCATCACCGGCATCGTCCTGGCCATGCACTACCAGGCGGGGGGCGCCAGCGCCTTCCTGTCGGTGGAGCAGGGCATCATGCGGGACGTCAACTACGGCTGGCTGCTGCGCGGCATCCACGCCAACGGCGCCTCAATGTTCTTCATCGCCGTCTACATCCACATGTTCCGCGGCATGTACTACGGCTCCTACAAGGCCCCGCGCGAGCTGCTGTGGCTGCTGGGCTGCGTCATCTACCTGTTGATGATGGCCACCGCCTTCATGGGCTACGTGTTGCCCTGGGGCCAGATGAGCTTCTGGGGCGCCAAGGTGATCACCAACCTGCTGGGCGCCTTCCCGATCGTCGGCAAGCCGATCACCACCCTGCTGTGGGGCGGTTTCGCGGTGGACGATCCCACCCTGAACCGCTTCTTCTCGCTGCACTACCTGCTGCCGTTCCTGATCGCGGCGGTGGTGGGCCTGCACATCTGGGCCCTGCACGTGCCGGGCAACAACAACCCCATCGGCGTCGAGGTGAAGAGCAAGGCCGACACGATCCCGTTCCACCCGTACTATACGGTCAAGGACGGCTTCGCGATCGCGGTGTTCATGATCCTGTTCGCGGTGTTCGTGTTCTATGAACCGGACGCGCTCGGCCACGCCGACAACTTCATCCCGGCCAACCCGCTGGTGACGCCTTCGCACATCGTGCCCGAATGGTACTTCCTGCCGTTCTACGCCATCCTGCGGGCCATCCCGGACAAGCTGATGGGCGTGATCGCCATGTTCGGCGCCATCGCCATGCTCTTCGCCCTGCCCTGGCTGAACCGGTCCAAGGTCAAGTCGATGCGCTATCGGCCCACCAGCCGGATGTACTTCCTGTTCTTCGTGGTGGCCTGCTGCGTGCTCGGCTGGTGCGGCGCGCAGCTGCCGGACGACGCGGTGATCCCGGCGCTCGGCAAGACCGGCATAGCCCCGATGGAAAGCGACCTGAACAGCTACGTCTGGCTCAGCCGCATCATGACGCTCTACTATTTCGTCTACTTCCTGCTCATCACGCCGTTCGTGAGCCTGCGCGAAACGCCGCTGCCGGTGCCGGATTCGATCTCCAAGCCCGTCCTCGCGGGCGAAGCCGCCAAGAAGGACTAGGCCCCATGCTGCGCAAGCTATCCGTACTCGCGGCGCTGGTCGGTCTCGCCCTCGCCGGCCCGGCCTTCGCGGCCAGCACCCACGAGGAGCCCAAGGACGTCCACTGGTCGTTCGAAGGCCCCTTCGGCTCCTATGACCAGGAACAGTTGCAACGCGGCTACAAGGTCTATCGCGAGGTCTGTTCGTCCTGCCACTCGATGAACCTGGTCGCCTTCCGCAACCTCGGCGACAAGGGCGGCCCGTTCTGGGATCCGCAGTACAAGTCGTCGGTGGACAACGGCTTTGTGAAGGCCATCGCCAAGGACTACCAGATCCCCGACATCGACCGGGACACCGGCGATGCGATCAAGCGGCCCGGCACGCCGGCGGACCATTTCGTGTCCCCCTTCGCCAACGAGGCGGCGGCCCGCGCCTCCAACGGCGGCGCGCTGCCGCCGGACATGTCGCTGCTGGCCCGCGCCCGCGAAGGCGGTCCGGCCTACATCTATTCCATCGTTACCGGCTATGTGACCACGCCGCCGGCGGGTCTGACGGTGCCGGCGGGCAAGTTCTACAATCCCTATATGCAGGGGGACCTGTCGTCCTTCTGGAAGGGCGACCCGAACAAGGTGCCCCCGGGCGGGTTCATCTCCATGCCGCCGCCCCTGGCCGACGGCAAGGTCAGCTTCGACGACAAGCACTCGGCCAAACTCGACGACGAGGCCAAGGATGTCGCCGCCTTCCTGATGTGGACCGCCGATCCGAAGATGGAAGAGCGCAAACAGACCGGCCTGTCGGTGATGATCTTCCTGTTCCTGTTCGCCGGCATCCTCTACGCCAGCTACCGCACCCTGTGGCGGAACATCGACCACCACTAGAGCACGATGCGTTCAGGCGGAATCGCCTGACCGTTGAATCGTGCTCTAATTTCAAAAGTTTAGAGCCGGATTCAGGCTTCGGGAGAAGCCATCCGGCTCTAGGTCGCGCTCAGGACAACGATTGCAGCCGGCGGAGCTTCAGGGCTCCGCCGGTTTTGCGTTCTGGGGCGCGGCCAGCTCCAGCCAGCCCTCGCGGCCATCCATCCGCAGCCGGTAGCGCGACCAAACCGCTAGGCCGATAGCGCCCGAAAGCGCCTGGGCCGGCTTGGGCAGCAGGCCCGCCGGGGTTTGTTCGAACAACAGGCCGTCCAGCTCCAGCACCCGGATCCTGGCCGGCAGCTTGAATCGCCAGGTGGGGTCGATCTTCCGGGGCAGGGGCGGGGAGAAGCTGGTTTCCGCCGGCGAGAAGCGGGTCCCCATCGACGCGGTGTCCACGGCGAAGAAGCCTTTGCGTGTCCGCGCGCCATCGCCGGCCGTGGCCGTCACCGCCGCGGCGCCGTCGATCTCGCGCAGGGGCAGGCGGACCGAACCGGGATCGCGCCGTCGCCGTCCGTTCTTCGCGCGCGTCAGGATCAGGCGGCAGGGCGAGAAGCTGATCTCCACCCGGAAGCGGCTGAGCACATCCCAGCCCAGCACGCCGTTGATGGTGGTGGCAAAGCCGACCGCGCGCTCGTTGAGATTGGTCAGCGGCATCTCCAGAGCGGTGACGTGCTCGCCGGCCAGGACCAGGTCCCGCACCGCGGTGGGCGCGTCTATGCCGTCGGCGTTGGCACGGTCTTCCAGTAGCAGGCTCCTGGGGGCCGAGGCGTCGATGATGAAGTCCCCGGCCATGTCGCCAAAGGAGGCCGGCGCCACCACCGCGCCGTTTTCGTACCAGCACTGGGTCTCGCCGGCCCTCGCCATGCCCGCCAGGGCCAGGGCAGCGCCGATCGTCAGCCCGAAAACAAAATGAAGCGACGCAGCCATGCGCCAGACGATAGCCAAGCGCCGCCGCCTCGGCGATAAGGCGCGTGCGTTTGGAGAGGACGAATGGGCGATTGGGTTCTGGGGGTCATCGGCGGCTCGGGTCTCTATGAGATCGAAGGCCTGAAAGATCCTCGCTGGGTGAAGATCGACAGCCCCTTCGGCGCGCCCTCCGACGAACTGCTCACCGGCGCACTCGGCGATGTGAAGCTGGTCTTCCTGCCCCGCCACGGCCGCGGCCACCGCATCCCGCCCTCGGGTCTGAACGCCCGCGCCAACATCGACGTGCTCAAGCGGGCCGGCTGCACCGACCTGATCTCCCTGTCGGCGGTGGGCTCCCTGCGCGAGGCCCTGGACCCGGGGACCTTCGTGGTCGTGGACCAGTTCATCGACCGCACCTTCGCCCGCGAGAAGAGTTTCTTCGGCGAGGGCCTGGTCGCGCACGTCTCCATGGCCGAGCCGGTCTGCCCGCGCCTCTCGGCCATGGCCGTCGAGGCCGGACGCGCGGCCGGGGCTCGGGTCGTGGATGGCGGCTGCTACCTGGCCATGGAAGGCCCGCAGTTCTCCACCAAGGCCGAGAGCGCCCTTTACCGGTCCTGGGGTTGCGACGTCATCGGCATGACCAACATGCCCGAGGCCAAGCTGGCCCGCGAGGCGGAGCTGCCCTACGCCTCGGTGGCCATGGTGACCGACTACGACTGCTGGCGCGAGGACTACGACAACGTCGAGGTGACCCACATCCTCGAGGTGCTGCATGGCAACGCCGATATGGCCCGCGACCTGGTCCGGCGCCTGGCCGCCGGCCTGCCGGCCCGGCGCGAGCCCTCGCCCATCGACACCTGCCTCGACACCGCCCTGATCACCGCCCCCAACGCCCGCGACCCCAAGGCGGCCAAACGCCTGGACGCCATCGTCGGCCGGGTTCTGGGGACCGCCCAATGAACGCCTTCGCCCCAACGAACGTCTCCTCCTTCGAGAGCCCCATGAACCTCGCCGACATCATCCGCACCATCCCCGACTATCCCAAGCCGGGCATCATGTTCCGCGACATCACCACCCTGCTGGGCGACGCCCGCGCCTTTCGGCGGGCGGTGGACGAACTGGTCCAGCCCTTCGCCGGCATGAAGATCGACAAGGTGGCCGGCATCGAGGCCCGCGGCTTCATCCTGGGCGGGGCGGTGGCGCACCAGCTGTCGGCCGGCTTCGTGCCCCTGCGCAAGAAGGGCAAGCTGCCGCACAAGACCCGGGCGGTGGAGTACGCCCTGGAATACGGCACCGATTCCATGGAGATGCACCTGGACGCGGTGAAACCCGGCCAGCGGGTGATGCTGGTGGACGATCTGATCGCCACCGGCGGCACCGCCCTGGCCGCCGTCGACCTGCTGAGGGGGGCGGGGGCGGACATCGTCGCCGCCTGTTTCGTGGTCGACCTGCCCGAGCTTGGCGGCGCGGCCAAGCTCAAGGCGGCCGGCGTGCCGGTCTCCACCCTGGTGGCCTTCGCCGGGCATTGAAGGATTCTCTTCCCCCGAACGAAGCTAGGGGGAAGAGAATGGTCGTCGCCCTTCACTTGCCCCATCGCGCCGCCATCTTAGAGACATGACCTTCACACGCCCCTGGCGCATGTTCCGGCGGATGCAGGACAGCGCCGTCGCCGCCGCCGGCCTGATCTACGCCGGCGCCGTGGCCCACGCCTGGCGCGTCCTGCCCGGCGCGGTGGCCCTGAAGGCGCAGCTGACCCTGGTCTTTCCGGCCCTATTCTTCGCCGCCGCCGTGGCCGCCTTCGTGCTGATCCCGGCGTTGCGGGCCCCGCTGACCCGCCACGTCTGGATCAGCTTCCGCACCGGCTTTGGCCAGAGCGTGATTTCGGTGCTGGCGGTGATCGCGGTGCTGATCGCCGCGGCGGGGTTCATCTATTGGCAAACCCATGGCGTCGCCAACGGCGGGCGCTATCCGGCCGGGGTGTTCTCCGGCTATGGCGCCGGCATCGGTCTGTTGCTGGCCCAGGCCCTGCTGGTGCGGCGCCTGGAGCGCGACCCGGTGTTCCGCTCCCAGATCGAGGAGCGCTGACCCCGCCGGGTCTCTCAGACCTGGCTGCGCCCGGCGCCGTTCTGGGCGAAGAGCTGCAGGGTCCGAAGCCGCGCCAGCCGCGCCGCGTCGAGGCTGTAGTCGGCCCGCCGGTCGGAGAAGAAGCCGTGGCCGGCGTCGTAGATGAAGGCGGGCAGGTCCGGATGCTTTTCGCGGATCGACTCGACCACCTCCATGGGGATCGTCGGGTCCTTGCGGCCGAAGTGCAGGATGATCGGGCAGAGCGGCGTCTCCTCCGCCAGCTCCGGGATCCGGCGGCCGTAGAAGCTGGACGCGGCCGCCACGCCCGGCACGCGGCAGGCGGCCAGCCAGGTGGCCGTGCCGCCCCAGCAGAAACCGGCCACGAACACCGGCGGCTTCAGG
>DASVMY010000201.1:0-15686 GCA_036384135.1 Caulobacteraceae bacterium
CGGGTCGGATGAGGGGTCGACGAGACCCATCGGGCTAAGCTGCTGACGCCAATCCACAATCGCCGGCGCGACCCCTCATCCGTCTGCTTCGCAGCCACCTTCTCCCGCAAGGGGAGAAGGACCGCTCAAGGCCCCGCAGACTGCTAATGACGAGATGTGTGCATCCCCTAGCCCGCGGGGAGGGGCTCCTACCCCGCCGTCCGCTCCACCAGATCCGCCAGCCGCTCGGCCGCATCGGGCCGGGCCACGCCGCGCGCCGCCGCCGCCATCTTGGCAAGCCGCGCGGGGTTGCCCAGCAGGGCCTTGAGCGCCGCGGTCATCGCCGGCTGGGTCAGTTCGTCCTCGCGGGCCACCTCGGCGGCGCCGGCGTCGAACAGCAGCCGCGCGTTCTGGCCCTGGTCGTCGTCGAGCGCGATCTTCAGGGGGATCAGGATCGAGGGCCGGCCGGCCACGGCGATCTCGCAGACCGTGGAGGCGCCGGCCCGGCCCACCACCAGATGCGCCTGCCCAAGTCTCCCGGCCATGTCGCGGAAGAAGGGGGCGATCTCGGCCTGGACCATGGCGTCGGCATAGACCTTGCGGGCGTTTTCCATCGACTCCACCCGCGTCTGCTGCTGCACCTTCAGCTTCAGGCGCATAGCCTCGGGCAGCTTGCGCACCGCCGCCGGCAGCAGTTCGGACAGCAACCGCGCGCCCTGGCTGCCGCCGGTGACCAGCAAGCGGATCTCGTCGGTGGGCGCCTCATAGGGCTTGTCGGCCAGGGCCCGGATCTCCGGGCGCACCGGATTGCCCACCACCACCGCGCGGGCCTGCACCTTGGGCGAAGCCTTCTGCAGGGTCGGGAAGGCGCAGCCGACAGCGGTGACATAGTTGGCCAGCAGCCGGTTGGCCCGGCCGGAGACCGCGTTCTGCTCGTGGATCAGGGTACGGCGGCCCTGGGTGATCCCGGCGATCAGGGCCGGCAGGGAGGGGTAGCCGCCGAACCCCACGACGATGGCCGGCTCCACGTCTCGGAAGGCTTTGCGGGCCTGCAGCACCCCGGCCAGGATCTTGAACGCCGCGCGGATGACGCTGAGCGGCTTGCGCATCGACGCCGTCGCCGAGGACAGGGATATCTTCCGCTCGCAGGGGAAGCTGTCGGCATGGCCCGCCACCCGTTCGTCGGTGGCCAGGACGATCCGCCAGCCGCGCGCGATGAGGGCTTCGGCCAAGGCCTGGGCGGGAAACAGATGCCCCCCCGTCCCCCCCGCAGCCAGCACCGCCACCCGTCCCCGAGGGTGAGGCTGATCAGCCAACGGGGCCCGATCCCAGACTACCGGATGCGAGGTCGGCGCGGCCGAAATTGCCCGGCCGGCTCAGGCCGTCGTTGGCGTAGGCGCCCGGCCGCCTGCGAGTCAGCGCCAGCGCCATGCCCATGGTCAGTCCCATGGCCAGCATCGATGAGCCTCCGTACGAAATGAACGGCAGGGTCATGCCCTTTGTGGGGATCAGGTTCAAGTTCACCGCCACATTGATGAACGCCTGCATGCCCACCAGTACGAACAGCCCCGCCGCCGCCACCTGTTCAAAGGGGTCCGACAGCTTCATCGACTTGTACAGGCCGCGCACCACCAGCAGCATGAACAGCGCGATCAGGATCAGCGAGAACCACAGGCCGTATTCCTCGGCCGCGGCGGAATAGGCGAAGTCGGTGTGCATGTCCGGCACCGAGCGCTTCATGATGCCCTCGCCCGGGCCCTGGCCGAACAGGCCGCCGTGGGCGATGGCCTCGGCGGCGCGGTCCACCTGGTGGGTGTCGGTCTTCTCGTGGCTGAAGAACCGGTCCACCCGGCTGGCCACGTGGTCGAACAGGAAATAGGTGCTGGAAAGCCCGGCGATGGCGGCGCCGCCCAGGACCATGATCCAGCTCATCGGCACCCCGGCCATCCAGAAGGCCGCCCCGAAGGCGACGGTGATCAGCACCGTCTGGCCCACGTCCGGCTCGATCAGCAGCAGGCCCACCGCCAGGATGTAAAGGCAGAAGGCGATGGAGACGCCGGGCACGCCCTGCCCCTTCTGGCCCTCGGAGAACATCCAGGCCACCAGCACGATCAGCGCCGGCTTCATGAATTCCGACGGCTGCAGCGAAAAGCCGCCGAACTCCACCCAGCGGGTGGCGCCCTTGGCCGCGTGGCCCAGGAACGGCAGCACGCCCATGGCGACGATCGCCGCCAGGTAGATGAAGAACGCCGCCCGCCGGATGCCCTTGGGCGACAGCATCGACATGGCCAGCAGGATCGCCGTGCCGCCGGTCGCGAACACGCACTGGCGCACCGCGAAATGGAACGGCCAGTCGATGTTCAGCCGCGAGGCCGCCGCCGGGCTGGTGCCGAACTGCAGCAGCACGCCGAGCGCGATGAGCGCGGCCGTCGCCCCCAGCAGCCACCGGTCCGTGGTCCACCACCACAGGCCCAAGGCGGACCGGTCGGTGCGGGCGAAGGCGTGGTGCTGGGCGGGGGCGGTCATCGACGAGCCTCCTTAGGAACGGGAACCGCCAGCGCGTGCACCGCCGCCCGGAACGCCTCGCCGCGCTCCTCGAAGTCCGCGAACTGGTCGAACGAGGCGCAGGCGGGGGACAGCAGCACGATGGCGTCTTCCCCGCTGGCCCTGGCGTCCGCGAACGCCGCGCGGGTGGCGGTTTCCAGGTCGCCGCTGATCTCGAAGGGCGCCTTGCCGTCCAGCACCCCGGCGAACTCCTTCGCCGCCTCGCCCATCAGATAGGCCTTGGCCACGCCGCCGAAGAGGTCGGTAAGGTCGTCGATGCCGCCGCTCTTGGCCCGGCCGCCGGCGATCCAGTAGAATTTCGGATAGGAGCTCATCGCCTGGCGCGCGGCGTCGGCGTTGGTGGCCTTGCTGTCGTTGACGAACCGCACGCGGCCGATGGTCCCCACCGTCTCCATGCGGTGGGCCAGGCCCGGGAAGCTCATCAGCCCGTCGACGGCGTCCTGCTCGGTCAGGCCCAGCGCGCGCACGGCGGCATAGGCGGCCGAGGCGTTCTGCCAGTTGTGCCGGCCCGGCAGCGAGCGGGCGCGGGTCAGGTCCGCTTCCTCGTTCACCCGCCCGTCGATGGCGTCGTAGAGCATGCCCTGCAGGGCGTAGACGCCGCGGCCCATGGCCCGGCGGGCGCTGACCGGCCAGATGGTCCGGC
This sequence comes from Caulobacteraceae bacterium, assembly GCA_036384135.1. GTDB lineage: Bacteria > Pseudomonadota > Alphaproteobacteria > Caulobacterales > Caulobacteraceae > Acaudatibacter. Next base: position 3,188 of record DASVMY010000201.1, read on the forward strand.
GATTGGCGGCGGTGATCTCGGTGCAGATCTGCTGGCACCACGGATCGTCGACGCCGATGATGGCGAAGTCGCCCTTGCCCTGGTTCAGCAGGATGCGCTTCTTGGCGGCCACATAGCCGTCCATGTCGCCATGCCGCTCCAGGTGGTCGGGCGAGATGTTGAGGATGATCGAGACGTCGGGCTTGAGGCTGGAAGTCAGGTCCAGCTGGTAGGACGACAGCTCCAGCACGTACACGGCGCCGCCGTGCATGTCCTCCAGGCCCAGCACCCCATAGCCGATGTTGCCGCCGATGCGGATGTCGCGGCCGGCCTGGGCCAGGACGTGGGCGATCAGGGCGGTGGTGGTGGACTTGCCGTTGGTGCCGGTGATGGCGACGATCTTGGGCCGCTTGTGCGCCGGGGCGGCGGCCACGGTGCGCGCGAAGAGCTCGATGTCGCCGATGATCTCGACCCCGGCGTCGCGGGCCTTTTCCACCACCCAGTGGGGTTTGGGGTGGTTCAGCGGCACACCCGGCGACAGCATCAGGGCCGACAGGGAATACCAGTCGGCGTTGGCCAGATCGACCAGGGTGAAGCCCTCGGCCCTGGCCGCCTCGCGGCTGGCCTCGTTGTCGTCCCACAGCACCACCTTGGCGCCGCCGGCCTGCAGGGCGCGGGCAGCCGTCAGCCCGGTGCGGCCCAGGCCGAACACCGCCACCGTCTTGCCCACGAAGCCACGGACCGGAATCATGATGCGACCTGGCCCTCCCTACCGCAGCTTCAGGGTGGACAGGCCGAGCATCGCCAGCATCACGGCGATGATCCAGAACCGGATGACCACGGTGGGCTCGGCCCAGCCGAGGCGCTCGAAGTGGTGATGGATCGGCGCCATGCGGAACACGCGCTTGCCGGTCAGCTTGAACGACACGACCTGGACCATCACGGAGACGGTCTCCAGGACGAACAGGCCGCCGACGATGGCCAGGACGATCTCATGCTTGGTGGCCACGGCCACGGCCCCCAGGCCGCCGCCCAGCGCCAGGGCGCCGCTGTCGCCCATGAAGATCTTGGCCGGCGGGGCGTTGTACCAGAGAAAGCCCAGGCCCGAGCCCACCATGGCCCCGCAGAACACCGCCACCTCGCCCACGCCCGGCACGAAGTGGAGCTGCAGGTAGTTGGCGAAGACGTAGTTGCCGACCAGGTAGGCGATCAGGCCGAAGGTCGCCGCGGCGATCATCACCGGCACCGTCGCCAGCCCGTCCAGTCCGTCGGTGAAGTTCACCGCATTGGAAGCGCCGATGATCACGAAGGCGCCGAAGGCCATGTAGAACCAGCTGAGGTCCACCACCGCCCGCTTCAGGACGGGGAAGGCCACCGAGGTCGACAGGTGGGCGTCCTCCGCCAGCGGTGAATGGGCGCCGAATTCGATCATCAGCAACACCGCCACGAGGGCGACCAGCAGTTCGACCAGCAGCCGCACCCGGCCCGATATCCCGGCGGTGGTCTGTTTGGTGACCTTGGCGTAGTCGTCCATGAAGCCCAGCGCGCCGAAGGCCAGGGTGACCATCAGCACCACCCAGACATAGACATTGGTCAGGTCCGCCCACAGCAGGGTGGAGACCGTGATTCCGGCCAGGAACATCAGCCCGCCCATGGTCGGGGTGCCGGCCTTCTCCACCACATGGCGCTCGATGCCATCGGTGCGGATCGGCTGGCCCTTGCCCTGCTTGGACTGCATCCAGCGGATGAAGCGCGAGCCCATCAGGACCACCACCAGCTGCGAGGTGGCCACCGCCATCCCGCCGCGGAACGTCAGGTATCGCAGCAGGTTGAGCACGGGCACATAGTGGTGGTGCTCGGCCAGGCGCTGGTACAGCAGATACAGCATCAGGCGCCCCTTCCGGCCACAGGTTCGAGCGCCGCCAAGGCTTGCGCCAAGGCCTTGGCCTTCGAGTCCCGCGACCCCTTCACCATCACCACATCGCCAGGCTCTACGGCCCGCACGACCAGCGGCTCAAGCCCCGCCGCGTCCTCGGCGTAGCCGCCCCGGCGAGTCGGAGGAAGCGCTTCCCAAAGGTATTTCATCAGCGGCCCGGCTCCGAACACCAGGTCGATCCCCGCCGCCTCGATCGGTTCCGCCAACCCGGCGTGGTAGGCCGGCGATTGCTCGCCAAGCTCCAGCATGTCGGTCAGCACCGCGATCCGCCGCCCCCGGACCGGGCGCGCGCCCAGGGTCCGCAAGGCCGCGCCCACCGAGATCGGATTGGCGTTGTAGCTGTCGTCCACCAGGGTGAAGGCGCCGCCCGCCAGGCGCACCGACTGTTCGGCGCCGCGGCCGGCCAGGGGGGCGAACTCGGCCAAGGCCGACAGCGCCGTCCGCAGGTCCACGTCCAGAGCGCGCAGCATCAGGATCACGCAGAGGCTCATGGTCCCCCAGTGCGAGCCGGTCTGCAGCAGCGGGAAGCTGACGGACTGGCCGTCGACCACCGCGTCCACACGGCTGCCCGTCTCTGACACCGAAAAGCCCGTCAGCCGCCCGTCAGCGCCCGCCGCTGACCCGAAACTGACCACGCTCGCCCCGACTTTCGCCGCTTCGGAGGCCAGGAAATCGAACCAGGAACCGTCGGCGTTCAGCACCGCCACGCCCCCCGGCGCCAGACCGGCGAAGATCTCCGCCTTGGCCTTGGCGACGCCAAGTTCCCCCTCCGGGAAGTTCTCAACGTGCACCGCCCCCACCGTGGTGATCGCCACCGCGTGGGGCCGCACCATCGCCGTCAGGGGGGTGATTTCGTCGGCGTGGTTCATGCCGATCTCGAAGATCGCGCGCTGAGTATCAGCCGGCATCCGGGCCAGGGTCAGCGGCACCCCGATGTGGTTGTTGTAGGACTTCACCGAGCTGTGGGCGCGGCCCGCGCGCTCGAGGCCGGCGCGGATCGCCTGGGTGACGCTGGTCTTGCCGACCGAGCCCGTCACCGCGCCGCGGCGTGCGCTGTCGGCCCGAATACGGGCCGCTTCTCCCAATCTTTCTAGGGCCTTGAGCGTATCTTCGACGACGACGCACGAGCCGGGCAGCGCCCGGCTGGTCAGGGCGCCCACCGCCCCCGCCGCCATCGCCCCGGCTACGAAATCGTGCCCGTCCCGCTCGCCCGCCAAGGCCACGAACAGGTCCCCGGCGGTGATGTCGCGGCTGTCGATGGAGATCCCGTTGACGGCGAACGCGGGGCCGCAGAGACGCCCGCCGGCAGCCGCCACAATGGCGTCGGAGGTCCAGAGAGGCTCAGCCATTGGCCGCCTCCAACCCCAGCGCGCGGCGGGTTTCCTCAACATCGTCGAAGGGATGTACGACACCGGCGATGGTCTGGCCCTGCTCGTGACCCTTGCCGGCCACCACAAGGACGTCGCCTGATTCCAACAGTTCCGCCCCGGCGCGGATCGCCGCATGCCGGTCGCCGATTTCGGTCAGGCCCGGAGCGCCCGCCTTGATCTCGGCGCGGATCGCCGCTGGATCTTCCGAGCGTGGATTGTCGTCGGTGACGATGGCGATGTCGGCCAGGTCGGCGGCGATGGCGCCCATCTGCGGCCGCTTGCCCCGGTCCCGGTCGCCGCCGGCCCCGAACACCACAATCAGCCGACCCTTGGCGTGGGGCCGCAGCGCCGCCAGCACCGTCGCCAGGCCGTCCGGCGTGTGGGCGTAGTCGACATAGGCCTCGCCGCCGCGCGGGCCGGTCCCGACCCGCTGCAGGCGGCCCGGCGCCCCCTCGATGTGTTCCAGGGCGGCGAAGACAGTGTCGGGACTCTCGCCCGCCGCCACCAGGGCGTTGGAGGCCTGGAAGGCGCCGGCCAGCGGCAGACGCACGTCATAGGCCTCGCCCCAGGCGGCGATCTTCAGGCGCTGGCCCTCGGGCATCAGGATGCGCTCGGTGAGGGTGATCCCCTGGCCCATGGCGCCGACGCTCATCAGGGTGTGGCCGGTGGTCACCGACGTCGCGGCGAAGGCGCCGAAGGCGTCGGAGTCGGCGTTGAGCACCGCGGTCCCGCCACGCGGCAACAGGGTCTCAAACAGGCGCAGCTTGGCGGCCCGGTAGGCGCCCATGGTGCCGTGGTAGTCCAGGTGATCCTGGGTCAGATTCAGGAAGCCGGCGGCGGTGATGTTCACCCCATCCAGGCGCCGCTGGTCGACCCCGTGCGAGGAAGCCTCCAGCGCCAGGTGGGTGACGCCCTTGCCGGCCAGGACCGCCAGCAGTTCGGCAACGTCGGCCGCGTCCGGCGTGGTCAGGCCGGGCGGGGTGATCTGTTCATCCCCGGCGCGAACGCCCAGGGTGCCCATGCTGGCCGACGAATGGCCGGCGAAGGCGAAGATCTGGCGGCAGAAGGTGGCGACCGAGGTCTTGCCGTTGGTGCCGGTCACCGCCACGCAGGTGGACGGCTGGCGGCCCCAGAAGGCGGCGGCGGCCAGGGCGTAGGCCCGGCGCGGGTCGGAGGCGCGCACAAGGGGCGCGGCCAGGCCCGGGATGTCCACGGCGGACAGGACGGCGGCGGCGCCCGATGCGATGGCGGCGTTGGCGAAGGCCTTGCCGTCGGCCTTGGCCCCCGGCAGGGCGGCGAACAGGAAGCCGGGCCTCACCTTGCGGCTGTCGGCGGTGACGCCGGAAATCTCGGGGTCGACCGCCAGGTCGCGACGGACGAGGTCGGAGAGGCGCACGGCCGTCATTGCTCGTCTCCGGTCAACATCTTGGGGTCCACCGGCGGCTTGGGACCGGTGTCTTCAGCCATCACCACCCGCTGCACGCCCAGCAGCGGCGCGATGCGCTCGATCACCCGCCCGGCGGCCGGAGCGGCGGTCCAGCCGCCGGTGGCGAAGCCGAAGGTGTCGGGGGTGGCGTTGGGCTGGTCGAGCATAATCAGGACGTAGTAGCGGTCGGCTTCCAAGGGGCCGTCGGTGGGGAAGACGGCGGCGAAGGAAGACACCAGCTTCTTGCGCTCATAATGGCCGCCGATGGCCTTTTCGGCCGAGCCGGTCTTGCCCCCCACCCGGTAGCCGGCGACGTTGGCCTTGCCGCCGGTGCCGTTGGTGACGTTCAGGCGCATCAGGTTGAGCATGGTGCGCGAGGTCGAGGCCTGGATCACCCGCCGCCCCGCCCCGGGCGCCTGGCCCGGCTGCAGCCTGCGGATGGTCAGGGGCCGGTAGACCCCGCCGTTGAGGATGGCGCTCATGCCGGTGGCGATGCTCAACGGCGTCACCGAGATCGCATGGCCGAAGCTCATCGAGGCGACGACGTTGTCGGAAAGCTTGCTGTTGACGATCGGCCGGGTGGACTCGGCCAGCTCGCTGGGGGCGGCGGCGAACAGGCCGAAGCTGCGGAAATAGTGGTCCATGCGGTCGGCGCCGCACATCAGGCCCAGGCGCGCCGAGCCGATGTTGGAGGAGTGGGTGAACACCTCCCACAACGGCAACATGGCGTTGTCCTTGTCGTAGTCGTGGATGGTCTGGCCGCCCAGCGCCAGGGGCGTGCGGGCGTCCAGCATGGTGTTGACGTTGGCGACCCCCGAATCGATGCCCATGGCCAGGGTGAAGACCTTGAACACCGAGCCTGGCTCATAGTCGGTGGCGGCCACGTGGTTGATCATGCTCGCCGGGTCAGCGGTCCCGGCAGCGTTGGGGTCGAAGTCGGGATAGCTGGACATGCCCAGGATCTCGCCGGTGCGGACGTTGACCACGATGCCGACCCCGCCGATGGCGCCGAACTTGGCCGCCGCGGCGTTGAGCTCGTCCTGCAGGGCGCCCTGGACGCGCAGGTCGATGGAAAGCGCCACAGGCCCCTTGCCGGCGTTGGCCCGGATATCGCCGTCCAGGGCCTTCTCGGCCCCGGCCAGGCCCTGGCCGTCCTTGCCCGCGAAGCCGATCAGGTGGGAGGCGGTGTCGCCCAGGGGATAGGCCCGCGCGCTCTCCTCCTCGAAGCCGATCCCCGGCAGGGCCAGGTCGTGCACCCGAGCGCGCATCTCCGGGGTCAGACCGCCGATGACGAACTCGCGGCGGTCGCCGGCCAGGGTCTTTTCCAGGCGGGCGGGCACGATGCCCGGCAGCACCGACATCAGCGCCGCCTCGGTGCCCTTGGGGTCCGAGACGTCGTGCGGGTCGAGGTAGACGCCATAGTGGACCAGGTCCATGGCCAGGATCTGGCCGTTGCGGTCCACCAGGTCGGCGCGGGCGTTTGGCTCCGCCGCCGCGAAGTCGCCGCCGTGGCCCAGGCCGGAGAACAGGGCCGCCTTGGAGGCGCCCAGGCCCAGGGTGATGAAGCCGGCCGCGAACAGGGCCATGACGAAGAAGATGCGGATGCGCGCGTCGTCCTCGACCTTGCCCGAGGCCCGCGCGCGCTCGAAGGCGTGCTCCATCCACCACAGTCGGGCGGAGAACCAGCGCCAGGCCGGCATCAGGATATTGGGAACCGCGGTCGTCGGGGTCACGGCTTCACCCCCGTTTGACTGTCTGGCGTCGGACTGGCGGGCGTCGGATTGGCGGAAGACGGCGCCGGCTGCGCGGGCTGGGGCTTGTCGACCTGTGAGGCCACCTGCGGCAGGGCCTCGATGCTGGCCTCGCGCTTGGGGTCCACCGGCTTGAAGCCCAGGTACTGGGTGGATAGCCGCTCGATTCGGCTGGGGTCTTCCAGGTGGGCGATCTCGGCGTGCAGCAGGCGCACGCGCTTCTGCTCCATGTTGATCTGGCCCTGGACGTCGGCGATGTCGGCGCTCTCGGCCCCAGCCAGGGTCTTGAAGGCATAGACGCCCAGCGCCAGGGTCAGCAGCACGATCAGGGCCACCAGGTCGATGACCCTAAAACCGCGGACGCGCTGGGTGAACAGGGCCGAGACGCCGGAGAGGTTCATGCCGCCGCCCTCCAGGCCGGAGCCTCGGTGCGCACTGCGGCGCGCAGCTTCGCCGACCGGGCGCGGGGGTTCTCGAACACCTCGATGTCGCCGGCGGCTCGGACACCGTTGTGCAGCAGCTGGAAGCTCGGCTGCGGCCCGCCGACCTTAGGCGGGAGGTGCCGCGAACCGCCCGCCTCGCGCCCGGCGCGGGCGGTCAGGAAGGCCTTCACGATCCGGTCTTCCAGGGAGTGGAAGGTGACCACGGCCAGGCGCCCGCCGGCCTTCAGGGTCAGCTCAGCCGCTTCCAGGCCCGCTTCCAGCTCCGACAGCTCCTCGTTGACGGCGATGCGCAGGGCCTGGAAGACGCGGGTGGCGGGATGCACCTTGGCCCCGCGGCGCCCGCCCAGCGAGCGCTCCACCACCTCGGCCAGGTCCAGCGTGCGCTCGAAGGGCCGCTCGGCCCGGCGGCGGACGATGAAGGACACCACCCGACGCGCCTCGCGCTCCTCGCCATAGGCGCGGAAGATGCGGGCCAGTTCCCCCGGCTCGGCCCCGTTGACCAGGTCGGCGGCGGTAGGCCCCTCGGCGCCCATCCTCATGTCCAGGGGACCGTCTCGCATCAGGGAGAAGCCGCGCTCGGCCTCGTCCAGCTGCATCGACGACACGCCCAGGTCCAGGGCGATCCCGTCGACGCTCCCCTCCCCCAGGAATTCGGTCATCCGCGAGAAGGTAGCCTCCACCAGCCGGAACCGCCCCGTGCCCCCCAGGTCTCTGGCGAAGCGGGCGGCGCTGGGGTCGCGGTCGAAGGCCACCACCGTGGCGCCCGTCGCCAGGATGGCGCGGCTGTAGCCGCCGGCGCCGAAGGTCCCGTCGACGATGGTCTCGCCCGGACCGGCGGCCAGGGCGTTCAGCACCTCGGCCATCAGCACCGGGACATGGGGCTTGTCGTTCATTCGGCGGCCCCCGCGGCCGCCCCGAGGCGGGCGGTGCGCTGCTGGGCGCGCAGGTTGGCCAGGCCGTCGCGGGCGATCTGGCGCTGCTGGATGCGGTGGGCTTCGAAGGCGGCCTTGGGCCAGATCTGGAAGCGGTCGCCCAGGCCCACGACGCTGACCCAGTCGCCGGACCCGAGCCCGAACATGTCGCACAGGCCTTCTGGCAGGGTCACCCGCCCGGCGGTGTCGAAGGAAAGCTGCGAGGCGCCGGCCAGGACGCTGGTTTCCAGGGCTGAGCGCAGGGGATCGCCGAAGGGCATCTCGTCGATCACCCCCATGTAGCGATCGAACAAGGCTTTTCCGCCACCCTCGACGCAATCGGCCTCGATGGAGGGGAAGCAGAACACGCCGTCGAAGAAGCTGCCGACCGAGGCGCGGAACTCCTGCGGCACGACGATGCGCCGTTTTGCGTCCAGTTGTTTCTCGAAGGTCGAGAGAAACACGGCCTGCCCCAATCCCCTTGCCATCGTCACCAGATCCGCATCCGCCCTCCCCAGGACGGACGCCCCCATCAAGGCGGCGCGACGCAAATGGGTTAACATGGGCTTAGCTGGGATACAATGACACTTGGCGCCATTTTCGCGGCAAATCAAAGATGTCGCAGTGAGGATTCTCCCTCAAATCGAAGTTATCCACAGAACATAGTAAGAACTGTTAAGTATATGGGCTCGCGACCCCTCCCTGGGCGAGAGGCCGGAATCGGTTTGGGGAAAGTGAGATCAGACGGCCTGTAAGCCGGGTTCTGTGCCGCCCGCATTGCTGCGGACGCGGCGGCCATTCCTCTGGACCGTCCGTTGCCGAACGGTTCTCGCGACCTACCCGGACGCCTCGGGCCTGCGACAGCCCTACCGGCCCGAAAGCCGGCGCGACGTCCCTATTCGGTCTTGCTCCAGGCGGGGCTTGCCATGCCGTCCCGGTCACCCGGTCCGCGGTGGGCTCTTACCCCACCCTTTCACCCTTACCCTACTTCGCCTTCGGCTTCGAAGGGCGAAGCCCTGCGTAGCTTTAGCGGAGCAGGGCGGTTTGCTTTCTGTGGCGCTATCCCTGGGGTCACCCCCGGCGGGCGTTACCCGCCGCCTTGTCGCCGTGGAGCCCGGACTTTCCTCCCCTCCCCTCGCGGGAAAGGGCGACCGCCCGGCCGTCTGATCGGGGCGACAGGTGGACGTTCGAAGCGGCGACGTCAAGCGGGGGGGGGGGGCAGACCGCGCAGCGGGCCGAGGGGGGGCGGAAGGCCGCCGCACCAGCCCCCGCCCTTAAGCCCGCGCTGTCTTGGCGTACAGAAGCTGGTCCCAGAACCGGTCCTTCCAGAAGCCGTAGTCCCGCAGCGTGCCCTCGCAGGCGAACCCGTGCCGTTCCAAGAGCCGGCAGGAGGGCTCGTTGCCGGGGGTGACGAAGGCCTCCAGCCGCTGCAGGCGCAGCCGGCCAAGGCCCAGATCGATCAGCGCCGGCATCACCTCGGCCATCACCCCACGACCCTGCCAGGCGCGGGCAAGGTCATAGGCGATCTCCCCCCGGCAGCCCCGCTCCAGGACCAGGCTGTTGAAGCCGCAGGTGCCCAGGAATTCCCCGCCGGCCTTGACCCTTATAGAGAACCGAGCCCCCTCGCCCCCCCGGCGCAGGCCCTCGGCCCAGTCGACGATGGCCTCGGCCTGCTCCACCCGCTGCAGGGGGTCGATGTCCATGAAGGCGGTGACAGCGGGGTCGGCCAGGTGGGCGAAGAGATCAGGCGCATCCTCCGGCGTCAGCGGCCGCATGATAAAACGGCTCGTGTCGAAGCCGGTCAGTTCGGAGGGCAGGATCATGGGCTGGCCAGCCGCAGCAGGGCCATCAGGCGCGAGCGCGTGGCGCCGTCGGCGACGCCGTCGAAACGGCTCTGCACCCAGTGGCGCTGGAAGGCCTGGACCACCGCCGCCGTGCGCGGATCGAACAGCCCCGAGGGCGCCAGGTCAAAGCCCAGCCGCGAGAACCCGGCCTGCATCGCGAACACGCCCGGCCCCTCGTCCCCCAGCCCCAGCGGCGCGCCGGGGGCCGGCGCCGGCTCCGCCCACAGGCCATGGCCCGCGGCGGCCAGGGCGGCCCAGGGAAACAGCTCGCCCGGATCCTCCTTGCGATCCGGCGCCACATCGGCGTGGCCGATGATCCGGTCGTCCGGGATCGTCCAGCGGGAGCGGATATCGCCGACCAGGTCGATCACCGCCGCGATCTGGGCCTTCGGAAACGGCCGATAGCCGAACTCATGGCCCGGATTGACGATCTCGACGCCGATGGAGACGGCGTTGATGTCCCGCTCGCCCTGCCAGTACGACACCCCCGCGTGCCAGGCCCGGCGCTCCTCGGCCACCAGGCGGAAGACGCGGCCGTCCTCCTCGACCATGTAATGGGCCGAAACCTTGACTTCAGGGTCGCACATCCGCGCCAGGGCCGCCTCGCCAGTGGGCATGCCGGTATAGTGCAGCACCAGCATGTCCGGCGGCGCCGTGCGCTGGTCGAAATTGGGCGACGGGGTCTCGATCGGGCCGATGGGGACGCTCATTGTGCGCGGTTCCGCATCGCCAGCAGCCACGGCATGACGCGGTTGGGCCGCAACGCGATCACCAGCACCCCAGCCAGGGCGATCGCCGAGCCTAAGACCAGGCGCGCGTCGAAGCTGTCATGGGTGATCAATATGCCCATGGCGATGGTGCCCAGCGGCGTCATCAAGGTCAATGGTTGCAGCAGATTGGCCTCATAGCGTTGGATCAACCCGTAGTAGGCGGTGTGGCCGACCACGGAAACCACCAGCCCGGTATAGAGCACGCCGGCGACGAAGCCCCAGGGGCTGGCGTGCAGAACTTGCATCTGGCCGTGCTCGAACAGCGCCGAGGCCGCCGCCATCGGCCACAACGAGGCGAACCCCACCCAAGCCTGGAACTGCAGCGGCTTCACCCCTTCCATGTATTTCAACATCACCGCCCCGAACGATCCGGCCAGGGCAGAAGCCGCCACCATCATCAGGCCGAACGACAGGCTCACCCCGCCGGGCTTCCACATCACGATCAGCACCCCGATCACGGTCAGGGCGATGCCGACCCCGCGGCGCCAGCGGATGCGCTCACCCAGGAAGATCACCGACAGCAATGTGGTCATCGGCGCGCCCAGCTGGGCGACGATGGCCGTTCCAGACGGGCTGGCGGTCTTCAGCCCGATGAACAGCAGGCCGAACGAGCCCGCCCCCATCAGCAGCCCCACCAGCACCAGCCGCCAGACCTTGGCCGGGGCGGGAAACAGCCACGGCGCGGTGGCCAGGGCGACCACGGCGAAGCGCGCGGTTGCCACGAACAGCGGCGGCGCCCCCAGCCCCGAGATCAGCAGCTTGCCGACCACATTGCTGGATGCCCAGACGACGCAGACGAACACCAGCAGGGCGAAATCACGCAGGGACATGGCCGGGCTTTGGCCGATCGGGAGGGGTCGCGCAAGGCTTGAGAGACTGGCGGATCACCGTAAGGGACTCCCCTCCCCCTTGCGGATTCCTCTGCGGAAGTGGTGGCGGAAGGGGTCGAACGGTGATTCCCTGCTGTAGGCGGACATGGAGCGTTGTTGATGGCCGGTTCGAAGGGATTTGCGGATGCGTTTGCCGATCCCAGGCTGGGGTCGAACGAGACGCTGGAGCGGATCGACGGGTTGGTGGCCTGGGCGGAGCTTGAGGGTCTTGCGCTGGAGGTTCGGCCGGGGGTGAGCGGGCGGCCGCCCTACGCGGCGCTGTCGATGCTCAAGGCGCTGTACCTGCAGGCGATGTACGATCTGTCCGATCCGGGTCTGGAGGCGGCGCTGCTGGACCGGGTGTCGTTCCGGCGGTTCTGCGGCTGGGATCTGTCGGATCGCACCCCCGACGAGACGACGCTGTGCCGCTTCCGGCAGGAGGCGGCGCGGGCCGGCGTGCTGGAGCGGGCCTTCGCGGTGGTGAACGGGCAACTGGAAGCCAAGCGCCTGATCCTCAAGCGCGGCACACTGATGGACGCCACCCTGGTGGCGGCGCGCCACAACCCGCCGAAGATGAAGGCCGGCCCCGGCGCGGGCGTTGCCGGCGAACCGGACGCCAACTGGACCAAGAAGAACGGCAAGTCCCACTTCGGCTATAAGCTGCATGTGGGCATGGACCAGGGCTCGGGCCTGGTGCGATCGGCCGTGATGACCCCGGCCAAGACCGCCGACATCGCCATGGCGCCCCAGCTGATCATCGGCGACGAGGCGGCCGTCTACGGCGACAAGGCCTATTCCAAGAAGGCGCTCAACGCCGCCCTCAAGGCCAGGGGCGCCAAGCCCCGTATCGCCTACCGCCGCCACAAGACCGAGCCGGTCCTGACGCGCTGGAAGAAGCGCCGCAACGACCTCATCGCCAGGATCAGAGCCCCCGTCGAGGGCGTCTTCAGCCAGGCCAAGCGCTTCTACGGCCTGGCCAGGGCCCGATGTCACACCCTGCAGCGCAACCAGAGCCGGGCCTTCGCCATCCTGACCATCTTCAACCTCAAGCGCGCCGTCAGACTGACCGCCGCCTGACCCCCTCCAAAGCCCAGGAGCCCGCAACCCGCCCCAAAACCCAAAACACCAGCCAACCACCCAGCCAAAAACACCCCTCAAAAACCAGGGCCAGCGTCCAGGCGCGGTTTCGCAGAGGAATCC
>DASVMY010000202.1:0-3910 GCA_036384135.1 Caulobacteraceae bacterium
TCTTTCCGGCGTCCGGTCCGGTCCGCGGGTCGGTGGTGCTGAGCGGCGGGCGGACCGAGCCGATCGAGAAGTATTTCGAGATCATCGAGGAGCTGCGCGCACGCGGTTTCACCGTCCTGGCGCACGACTGGCGGGGGCAGGGGCTGTCGCATCGCCTGCTGCCCGACCGGCTGATGGGCCACGCCGCTGGCTTCAAGGACTTCGTGGCCGACTATGCGGCCCTGATCAGCGCCTACGAGGCGCGGCTGCCCGAGCCCTGGATCGCCATGGGTCATTCCATGGGCGGCTGCCTGACCCTGCTGGCCCTGGCCCTGGGCCAGAAGGGGTTCGTCGGGGCAGTGTTGTCGGCGCCGATGCTGGGGCTGCAGACCGCCCCCATACCGCGGCCCATCGGCAAGGCCCTGGCCACCACCCTGACCAGCGCCGGGCGTGGCGGCTCGGGCGTTCAGGGCAGGGGCGCCAGCCCCATCGCCTCGACTTTCGAGACCAACGTCCTGACCCACGACCGGGCCCGCTACGACCGCAACCAGGGCCAGGTGGAAGCCTGCCCGGACCTTGCGCTGGGCGGCCCGACCTGGGGCTGGCTGGACTTCGCCTTCAAGGCCATCGGCGTGCTGGAGGCGGGCCCCGGCGTGGCCAAGCTCGACATTCCGGTCACCGTCGTAGCCGCCGGCGCCGACAAGCTGGTGGACGTCGCCGGCCAGCGCCGCGTCACCGCCCGCCTGCCCCACGGCCGCTTCGTGGAGATCCCCGGCGCCTATCACGAGATACTGCAGGAAACCGACGATATCCGCGCCGTGTTCTGGCGGGAGTTCGATGATCTGACTGCGAAGGTGACCGAGCCGGTGGCCGCTTAGGCAGCCGCCCGCTTCAGCGCCACCAGCGCCTCGTCCAGCACGGCCTGCTCGCCGGCGATGGCCACCTGGCCGCCGGATTGGCCCACCGGCGCGCCGGTCCAGTCGGTGACCAGGCCGCCGGCGCCTTGCAGCACCGGGATGGCGGCCTCGATGTCCCAACTCTTCAAGCCGGCCTCCACCACCAGGTCGATCTTGCCGGCGGCCACCTGGGCGTAGGCGTAGGCGTCGCAGCCGGTGCGAGCCAGGCGGGCGGCGGAGCGCACCTGGCGCCAGGCGCCCATCTCGGCGCCGTTGAAGCAGGCGTGCGGATCGGTGGTGGCGATGATCGCCTGGGTCAGGACCACGCCCTTGCGCACCTTCAGCACCTTGGTGGGATTGCGGCTGACCAGGCGCGAGCCGCCGGCGTGGCCGATGTAGATCTCGCCGGTATAGGCTTGGCCGATGGAGCCCAGGACCGGGCGGCCCTGGTGCCTCAGGCCGATCAGAGTGGTCCAGACCGGCAGGCCGGCGATGAAGGCGCGGGTGCCGTCCACGGGGTCCAGCACCCAGACGAACTCGGCGTCCGGACGGTCCTCGCCGTACTCCTCGCCGATCACTCCGTGCCCGGGATAGTGGGCGGTGATCAGCCGGCGGATCGCCGCCTCGGCGCCCTTATCGGCGGCGGTGACCGGGTCGAAAACGCCGTCCGGGTTCTTGTCGTCCAGCCCATGGTCGGCGCGGAACAACGGCAGGATGACCTCGCCGGCCACGGCGTTGAGGTCGAGGAGGAAGTGGTCGAGGGCTTCGAGACGGTCGGGGCTCAGCATCAACAAGCCATAGCCGAGCCCCACACCACAAGAAAGCGGCCCACCCGCGGCCAAGGCCGCGGGTCCGTCCGTCCTAACCCCCAAGTCGAACGGAAACGGTCCGTCGCCAAGCGACGGCGGGCGCTTGGCGCGCAGGGCGGGGCGATTGCGCCCCACCCGCGCCAAGGCGAAGGTCAGGCGGCGTCGATGTCGCCGTTCAGGGACTTGGCCAGGTCCAGCAGGCGCCGGCGCGGACGCTCGCCCAACTGATAGTAGGCCCGGATCAGGTCCAGGGTCTCCTTGCGCGCAACCAACTCACCAGGGCCGGCGTCGGCGCGCTCGGGTTCGCGCTCGCGGAAGCGCGACCCGGTCTCAGACAGACCGTCGTAGAAATAGCTCACCGGCACTTCCAGCGCTTCGGACAGCTGCCACAGGCGGGCGGCGGAGATGCGGTTGGCCCCGCACTCGTACTTCTGGATCTGCTGGAACCGCACCCCGCACGAGCCAGCCAGCTGCTGCTGGGTCAGGCCCAGGAGCCGGCGGCGCCGGCGCAGCCGTTTGCCGAGGTGAACGTCGATGTCGTCGCTCATGGTGAACGCCCCACTGTGTCAGTACCATGTGCCGGAACGGCACGTCTGGCCTGGTTATCGGCAAGGCGTGTGCCGCAGCTTCACCATGGGCTGGAGGTGCGTTGCTTCGGCGCGGGCTTGCGGCCTAATGGAGCGATGGCCAAGACCCGTGGCGGCGCTGTTCAGGATCTTATGTGGCGGCTGGAGGCCCTGGGGTTCGACCTCTTCACCCTGCTGATCCGCGCCCTGCCGGTGGAGGCGGCCTCCAGCCTGGGCGCGTGGCTGGGCCGCACCATCGGGCCGATGACCCGCCAGCACCGGGCGGCCGAGCGGAACCTGCGCCTGGCCTTCCCGAATCTGGACGACGCCGGTCGCGCAAACCTTCTGGCGGCCCAGTGGGACAACGTCGGGCGCGCCTTCGCCGAGTTCCCTATCGTCGATCGCCTCACCCCCGCCAGCGGCCGGGTCGAGGTGGTGAACGGCGGGCGGCTGGCGGCGATCGCCGCGGCCGGCTGTCCGGTGGTGTTCGTCTCCGGCCACTTCTCCAACTGGGAGGTGATGCCCGCCACCATCGTCGCCGCCGGCATCGCCTGCGACATGACCTACCGGGCGGCCAACAACCCCTATGTCGACGCGCGCATCAAGCGCAGCCGGTTCCGCTATGGCGTGCGCCTTTTCGCGCCCAAGGGGGCCGATGGCGCGCGGGAGCTGCTGGCGGCGCTTGAGGCGGGGGTGTCCGTGGCCCTGATGAACGATCAGAAGTACGACGGCGGCGTGCCGGCGCCCTTCTTCGGTCGCCAGGTCCAGACCCTGCCGGCGGCGGTGCGGCTGGCGCGGCGGTTCGGCGCGGTGCTGCAGCCGATGTCGGTCCAGCGGGCGGGCGGGGCGCGGTTTCGCTGCATCGTCCACGATCCGATCATCGTGGCGGACACCGGCGACCGCACCGCCGACATCGCCGCCGGCGTCGCCGCCATCAACGCCTTCATTGAGGCCCGGGTGCGCGAGCGGCCGGAAGAATGGTTCTGGGTCCACCGCCGGTGGCCGGCGAAGGACTACGAAGACCTGGCGAAGGCCGGGTTTTGAGAGGAACCCGGAGACGCCCCGCTACCCCTCCGGGTTCAGCGCCTGCCAGCGCTCCAGGGCCTCGGCCGGGCTGGCGTAGGCTTCCTGGAGGATCGGGTTCCAGTAGCGCAGGGCCTCCAGCGGGATGCGCTTGCCCGACACGGCGCAGAGGACAAAGCGGCCGGGGCGCAGGATGGCGATCTCGCCGTCGCCGTAGTGGACGGTGGCGAGCTCGTTGGCCTTGCCGGTGAAATCTCGGTCGTGCGCGTTCATGGGGACAGAATACCGCGTTAGGGGGCGGGCTCCAAATGGGGACGGCGACGCGGGGTTAGAAGAGGTTGCCCTGGTCGGGCGCCTCGGCCTTGGCGCGCGGCGCGCGCGGCGCGGAAGCCGGCGTCGGGTGGGGCGTTCCCTCGACCACCGCCTGGCGGTCACCATCAGCGAAGTGCATGCGCACTTCCTCGCCAGGCGTCAGCAGGCCAGCGCCGCGGACCAGCCTCCCGTCAGCGTGGTGGACGCGGGCGAAGCCGCGGCTCAAGGGGCCGTCCGGATTGAGCGACAGGCGCAACTTCTCCACCGCGATCAGCCGCTCCACCGACCGCTGCAGCCCGCGATGCACGGCCGGCGCCATGCGTTC
>DASVMY010000203.1:0-9356 GCA_036384135.1 Caulobacteraceae bacterium
CACGCCGGCCAGGCGGTCAGGCCAGGCGTCCAGGCGCGGGCGGGCCTGGCGCAGGGGCTCGTCGGGCGCGCCCGCGGCCAACATCACCTCGGCAAACCGGGGCGGGTGCAGATGGCGCGCGATGAAGCCCAGGGCTTCGAGGGAACGCAGCAGGGGCGGCAGCAGGACGGTGAGGTCGTCCAGCGCGGGGTCGTCCGGCATGGCGTCGTCCATCGGGGCCTCCCTGGTCCGCCGCGGAAGCGCAGCCTAGAGGTGCGGCGACGGGCTGGGAAGCGAGCGCAGGGCCGCCGCTCCGGCAATTCAGTCAAGCCCAACCCCGCTTCACCCCACCCTCGCATCCGACGTCAGGGCGAAACCCTCGTAGCCGTTGGCAGCGACGTCTTCGCAGGCCTGGCGGTAGGCGGGGAAGCCGCCGATGTAGGGCATGAAGACCCTGGGTTTGCCGGAGATGTTGGCGCCGATGTACCAGGAGTTGGCCTGGGGATAGAGGGTGGCGTCGGCGACTTCGTTGACGTGGGCGACCCAGGCGTCCTGGGCTTGGACGGTGGCCTCGATGGCGCCCAGCTGGCGTTGGCCCATGTAGGCGATGCAGTCGGCGATCCACTCCACGTGCTGCTCGATGGCCACGGCCATGTTGCACAGCACCGAGGGGCTGCCAGGACCAGTGACGATGAACAGGTTGGGGAAGCCGGCGATGGCCAGGCCCAGATAGGTGCGTGGCCCCTCGGCCCAGCGGTCCTTCAGGCGCGCGCCGCCGCGGCCCTGGATGTCGATGCTGGCGAGCGCCCCGGTCATGGCGTCGAAGCCGATGGCGTAGACGATGCTGTCCAGCGCGTAGTCGCCCTTGGTCGTGCGCAGGCCGGCGGGGGTGACCGCCTCGATGGCTTCGTCCTTCAGGTCGACCAGGGTGACGTTGTCGCGGTTGAAGGTGGCGTAGTAGCCGGTGTCGACGCACAGGCGCTTGGTGACGATGGGATAGGTGGTGGGGACCAGCTTCTCGGCCACCGCTGGGTCCTTGACGATGGAGCGGATCTTGCCGGCCACGAAGTCGACGGCGGTGTCGTTGGCGGCCTTGTCGAGGATGATGTCGGCGAAGGCGCCGGCCAGGGCGAAGCCGCCGCGCGCCCAGCGTTCCTCGTAGGCGCTGGTGCGTTCCTCCGGCGAGGCGTCCATCGCGCACTGTTCGGAATGCTGCACCATGCGGATGCCAAAGCCCGCCTCGCGCGCCTCGCGGCGATACTGGGCGCGGTTGGCCTTCCAGTCCTCCGCCACCTTCGAATCGACGGGGCCGTTATGGGCTGGGACGCTGAAGTTGGGGGTGCGCTGGAAGACGTAGACCTGCGAAGCCTGCTGGGCGATCTGCGGGATCGACTGGATCGCCGAGGATCCGGTGCCGATGACCCCGACCCTCTGGCCGGTGAAGTCGACGCCTTCATGGGGCCAGCGGCCGGTGTGATAGGCCTTGCCTTGGAAGCTGCCCGCGCCAGGGAACCGCGGCTCGTTGGTCACCGACAGGCAGCCGGTGGCCATGATGCAGTAGCGCGCGCGGACGGTCTGCCCGCGGTCGGTGGTCACCGTCCAGCGGTTGGTCGCCTCGTCGAAGGCGGCCGCGGTGACGCGGGTGTCAAACTGGATGTCGCGGCGCAGGTCGAACCGATCGGCCACGTGGTTGAGGTAGCGCAGCAATTCCGGCTGCGAGGCGTAGCGCTCGCTCCACACCCATTCCTCGTCCAGCTCGGGGGAGAAGGAATAGGAATATTCCTGGCTCTCGATATCCACGCGGGCGCCGGGATAGCGGTTCCAGTACCAGGTGCCGCCGACGCCGGCCCCGGCCTCGTAGACCCGCGCCGTCAGGCCAAGGCCGCGCAGCTTGTGCAGCATGTAGAGGCCGGAAAAACCGGCGCCGACGATCACCGCGTCGCAGGTTCGCGTGGCGTCATCCCCTGCCAAGGTGGGTCCTGGGGCCGCTGAGGTCATGTCGGCGTTTCCGGAGCTTATCGTTCTTTGAGGCGACGATAGCGCAATTCCGGCGGCGGAAAATCGCTAAATTTCAAGGCTTAAGTTGCCGCGACGGCGCCTTGTGGCGGTCCCGCTAGAACCGCCAGCGCAGACCTTGCTCGGCGATGATGAAGCGTACGCCCAGGTCATTGCCGGCTTCCAGCTCGCGGCGGATCTGGGTCTGGACGGGCGGACCCTTTTTCAGGGTGTATTTGATGTGGCCGACGACGACCGGCAGGCCCTTCAGCGCATCCTTGCCGCCGGCCTGGGCGGCCAGGTCGTGCAGTTCCTCCAGCAGCAGGGCCGGGGTCATGTGGCCGAAGAGCTGGCTTTCGGGCTGGGCGTTGGGGAAGGAGGCCTCGACGATGATGGCCTTCAGCCGGTGGTCGCGGACGCGCTGGGCCACCGCCGCCCAAACCTCGTGCAGGCGGGTGGAGCGCTCGATGCGGTCCGAGCCGGTGTCGCCGAAGCAGAGCATAGCGTCGCGACCGCTTTCGACCAGGAAGGCGGTGGACTCCACATGGCCGTGGGACAGGGGGAAGCCGGTGACGGTCATGGCGGTGTCGGCCAGGGGGATGGCGACGCCCGGCCGCAGGTCCTCGAAGTGGTATTTGCCCAGGCGAGGCTCGGTCCCGGTGTCGGCGAAATTGGCCCAGGCCTCGCCGTTGAAATAGGAGCGGGCGATGCGCTCGTGGACCGAGGGCAGGACATAGATCGGCTTGGCGCTGTCTTCCGGCGAGGCCAGCAGCAGGCCGGCGACGTGGTCCAGGTGGGCGTGGCTGATCAGGTAGCCCTTGACCTTCTGGGTCAGGATGTAGCCGGCTCGGCCCTCCGACGAGGCGGCGGGAGGATGGACGTCGGCGAAGGCGCCCTTGGCGTCGGCGGCCAGCAAGCCGTTCACCAGGGTCCCGGCGTCGCAGGCCACGAAGCGGTCGTCGCCCACCGGACGGATCAGGTAGCTGGAGAGGTTGCCGTCGACAATGCCGCCCCGCGCGCCCAGGACGACGACGTCGAAGCCTCTGGCGCCAATGGGGGCCGCGGCGGCGAGTGTCGGGGTCAGGGCGGCGCAGAGGCCAAGGGCGGCGAACAGGCGTCTCAAGGTCTTGTCCTCACGGCCGGGTGTGGCCGCGGCCATCGTAGCGCCGACTCGCCGCGCCGGTCAGGCGGCTTCGACGATGGCGGCCAAGACCGGGATCACGGCGCGGGCCTTGGCGGGGGCGGATTCCTGGAGGCAGATCATGGCGGTCAGGCCCATGAGCGAGGCGGCCAGGCGGTAGAAGGCCGGGGCCATGGGTTGGCCGGTGGCGTGCAGCAGCCAGGCGACCACGAACTGGGTCGTGCCCCCGAACACCGCGATGGCCACGGCGTAGATCGTGCCCACCGCGAAGGAGCGCATGCGCGGCGGGAAGGACTCGGTGATCGAGATCAGCGCGGCCGCCGAAGCCATCGCGGTGGGGATCGCCGTCGCGGCCATGGCGGCGTAGAGCATCAGCGGCGAGGGGTGGCGGATCAGCATCCAGAAGGCCGGCAGGATGGCCAGGGCGGAGACCGACGCCGCCGGGATCATGATCCCCCTTCGCCCGAACCGGTCCGAAAGCCAGCCGCCGATAGGCGCGCAAAGCATGGTGCAGACGCCGTTGACGACGCCGACGCCGAAGGCCGCATGGGCCGACAAGCGCAGGGTGTCCATGGCGAAGGTGGTCATGTAGCTGCCGACGTAGGTGTTGATGGTGCCGCTGGCCAGCAGCATGACGCTGAGCGCGACGAGTATCCAAAGGGGGCGGGACGGGGCCGGCCGCTGGTCTGGATTCGCCGCGGGCTTGTACGGTTCGGCCCCTTTCGCTTCAGGACGGCTCGGTTCGGCCACCAGAGGGCTTTCGGCATGGGCGATGTCCGGCAGGCCGCCCCGCAGCCAAAGCCCGAACGGCACGATGATCAGGCCGAACAGAAAGGCCAGGCGCCAGCCCCAGCGCTCCAGATCATGCGGGCTCAAGGCAAAGGACAGGGCCAGGGCCGCGCCCGAGGCGGCGAGGAAGGCGACCCCCTGGCTGGCGCCCTGCATGGAGCCGATGAGGCCGCGGCGGCGCGGCGGGGCGGCCTCGACCAGGTAGGAGGTGGTTGGTCCCACTTCCCCGCCCAGGGCGAACCCCTGGATCAGGCGGAAGATGACCACCAGCACCGGGGCGGCGAGCCCGATCTGGGCATAGGACGGGGTGATCGCCAGGCCCAGCAGGCCCACCGCCATCAGGGCGAAGGAGATCAGCATGGCCGGCTTGCGCCCGATCCGGTCGCCCAGGCGGCCCAGCACCATGCCGCCCAGTGGGCGGGTGGCGAAGCCGATGCCGAAGGTGGCCAAAGACAGCAGCAGGCTCATCACCGGGCCGTGGGCCGGGAAATAGGCCCTGCCGATATAGAGGGCGAAGGTGGCGTAGATCAGGAAGTCGTAGAACTCGAGCCCGTTGCCCGCCGCGACCGCGGCGATATGGCTGGCGCGCAGGCGGGGCGGGGCCTGAGGGGGCAGGGTCTGGCGGAATGGCATGGCGCCGCTCACGGCCGGGCGTCCGCGGACGCTGGGGCCAGAACCAGGCGAGGGGAAAGCCTACTTGGCGCCGTCTCGGGCAGGAACAGCATCGCGACCAGGCCGACGAAGACGCCGCCGGTCATGTACCAGGCTGGGGCCAGGGGACTGTGGGTGAGGCCGGTGAGCCAGGCGACGGAGAACTGGGTCGAGCCGCCGAAGATGGAGATGGCGAAGGCGTAGATCAGGCCCAGCGCCCCGGATCGGACACGGGCTGGGACCGTCTCTGTCACCGACACCAGCACTGAGGCGCTGCCGATAGAGGCCAGGACGGTGAGCAGGACGGTCATTCCCACCAGGGCCGGGGCTGTCCGGCTCTGCGAGGCCCACCAGAACCCGGGAACGGTGACGATCAGGAGCATGGCCCAGGGGACCATCATCACCGGCTTGCGCCCGAAACGGTCGGAGAGCCAGCCGCCCAGGGGATCGAAGAGCACCCCGAACAGGCCGGTGGCGATGGTGGCCAGGAAGCCGACCTTGGTGGCCATGTGCAGGGTCGAGGTGGCGTAGGTGGTCAGGTAGTCCAGCACGTAGGCGACGGTGGCGCCGCCGGCGAGCAGGGCCAGGGCGATGACGGCGATGCGTAGCAGGCCGACCTGGGGTTTCGGCTGGGATGCGGCGGCTTCGGGAGGCGGCAGGCTCTCGACGAGCTGGCGGCGCAGGATCAGGCCGAAGGGCACGATGGCTCCGCCGATCAGGAAGGCGGCGCGCCAGCCCCAGGCGTCGAGGGAGGCTTCGGAGAGGGCGCTCGATAGGGCGAAACCAACCAGGCCGGAGACCAGGGTCGAAAGGTCCTGGCTCATGTACTGGCAAGAGACGTACAGGCCGCGGCGGTGCATGGGGGCGGACTCCACCAGATAGGCGGTGTTGGGTCCGATCTCGCCGCCCAGGGCGAAACCCTGGACAAGCCGGAAGAGGATGGCCAGGGCCGGCGCGGCGACGCCGATGGCGCGGTACGACGGGGTAAGCGCCAGGCCGATCATGGCCACGCCCATCAGGGCGAAGGAGATCAGCATGGCCGGCTTGCGCCCGGCCCGGTCGCCGATGCGGCCGATGACCAGGGCGCCGAGGGGACGCATCAGGAAGCCGGCGCCGAAGGTGGCTAGGGAGGCCAGCAGGCTGGAGGCCGGGTCCGCCGAGGGAAAGAAGGTGCGGCCGATCTGAGCGGCGAAGAAGGCGTAGGTCAGGAAGTCATAGAATTCGAGCGCGTTGCCGGCGGCCACCGCCGCAACGTGCCGCGCTTTCGGTCGCGCCGGGACCGGCAGAGCCAGGATCACGCCTGTATCGATTTCCAACGCCATCGCCAGTTCCCCCGAAACATAGCGTTCGGCGAAAGGGCGCACCAAGGGGGGGCTGTGGCAACCGTAGATTCGTGATCAGCGGCTCCGGCGAGGCGGAGGGGCCGGGTCGCCCTTCCTGGTGTCAGGCCTGCCTCGCCGAGGTCACGGCGCATGCTGACACTATGCTGACATCAGGAGGCGTAGGACTGGCCGCTCAGGCAATCTGGAAGGATCGGTCATGACCCTCAACGCGAGCTGCCATTGCGGCGCGACACAGTTCACCGTGGAGACTCCGCCGGAGCAGGTGGCCAGCTGCAACTGCTCGTTCTGTTCCAAACGCGGGGCGCTGTGGGCCTATTACAGCCCGGCCCAGTTCAAGCTGACCACGGCGCGGGATCGGGTCTCGACCTACCAATGGGGCAGCTACACGGTGCAGCACCACTATTGCGGCGTCTGCGGCTGCGGGACCTACAGCGAGAGCCCCGACTGGTCCACGGGCAAGCCGGACTTCACCAACCCACGCATCGGCGTCAACGCCCGCCTGTTCGACGACTTCGCGCTGGAGGCCGTGCCGGTGCGGCACATGAACGGCAAGGAATACTGAGAGGGGGAAGAGAAGGGCCATGTAGCCCAATCCGTTCCGGCTAACGGAACACCCATCAGCAACGTTTGGCCCGGGCGCCGAAGTTGGCGGCAGTGGAACCGTGGTGAAGCAGTATTTCAGCTCGCCCTGCCTCGATTGCGCGCATCTTTCGCCGACAAAGACTTTGGTTCGAGCCGTGGCTTGACGGTTTGAAGACGCTCCGATCACCATTGACAATAATGAAACCGCGTTCCGTTCATCGGAACAATGCCGGTGGTCGGGGGATTGCTTAGCGGGGCGTGCGCTTCTTCAAGTTCGGAACATTGTTCCGTTGACAGGAACATTGCGGCCGGCGGTCTGAAACCAACCAAGGGGATGAGGTTCGGCATGGGACGTGTGAACAGGTGGAGCCAACGGGGACTGGCCCGTCGGGGGTTGGCCTTGGGAACGGTGGGCCTGCTGGCCTTGGCGGCGGGCGCCGCCCGGGCGGCGGAGGCTACGGCGGACAAGGCGGAAACCGCCCAGGACAGCGTGGTGCAGGAGGTGGTGATCCACGGCGCCCGCGACCTGACCGGGGTGCTGCAGAAGACCGACAGCCCGACCGCCTTTGGCCTGGACAAGCCGCTGGTTGAGACGCCGCGTTCGGTGACCGTGATCAGCGACCAGCTGCTCAGCCGCTACAATATCAAGTCGGTCTATGACTTCACCGCTGTGGCGGCGGGGACCTACACCGGCAGCTTTTTCGGGGTTCCCGGCAGCCTGAACGTGCGCGGCACCATCGCCGACACCTATTTCGACGGCTTCAAGGAAATCACCAACTTCGCCAACTATCCCACGCCGGTGGACGCCAGCTCGAACATCGAGATCGTGCGCGGGCCGGCCTCGCCGGTGTTCGGGGCGGGACAGATCGGCGGCTTCCTGAACTTCATCCCCAAGAGCGCGCGGGGCGCCGACGCCAAGTTCCAGACCGGCGTCAGCGGCGCGGCCAGTTTCACGGTGGGCAGCTATAATGAGAAGGAGGGCGCCGGCGAAATCGGCGTGCCCCTGAAGCTGGGTGGCAACGACGCCGGCCTCTACGTGTTCGGCGAGATCGTCGATTCCGACAGCTTCTACATCGGCGAACATCCCAAGTCGCAGGTGGTACAGGTCAGTTTCAACACCGATCTGGGGCCCAGCTGGACCTTCGACGCCACCGCTCAGTACATCCACTCCAGCGGCTATCTGAAGAATATCGGCTGGAACCGGGTCACCCAGGACCTGATCGACAACGGCAACTATATCTCCGGCCACGCCACCAGCCAGATCGTGGCGGCGGGAGCGCCGTTCATCACGCCCGGCCAATACTTCGGGGTCACCGGCGGCTCGGCGGTGCAGTACGTCCTGCCGATCTACGGGATCACCGGGACCAGCAACAGCTTCACGGCCCTTGACCCGGCCAGCATCAAGACGGTGAAGCTGTCGCCGCGGGTGACCTTTATCGACCCGCGGTACGACATCAACAATGCCTCGACGCCGCTGCTGTACCTGGGCCTGACCCACACCTTCGCCGGCGGCTCGGCCCTGAAGCTGGAGTCGTTCAGCCAGTATCTGTCGAGCGAGAACTACCAGAGCTACGGCTTCGCCACGGTGTTCCGCACCGCGGTGAACGAGGAGCGGATCAGCTACCACTTCAAGCACGACTTCAGTGGCGACTTCACCTTCCAGGCCACGGTGGGCGCCAATGCCCGGTTCTCCAAGGCGATCTCGAAGAGCTCGCTGAATTCCTTCGTGATTTCCCAGGACCGGCGCGACCTGTCGGTGGGGCCGACGGCGGACGACCGCTTCAACGACCCATTCCTGACACCCGGCTACGTCTGGGACAACAACAACACCAGCCACCAGACCCAGACGGCCGGGTTCCTGGTCGCCGACGCGGTGTTCTTCCAACATCTGGACGTCACCGGCGGGGTGCGGGTGGAGCACTATTCGGTGCATTCCGACGATATCGGCCCCTCCGGCAAGGGGGACGCGCGGGGTTCGGCGACGCCGGTGAGCTACAACATCAGCGTCACCCTGACCAATCCGATCGCCAACCCCTATGTGACCTACGCCCGGTCGAAGTCGCTGAACCTGGACCAGGGCGGGGCGCTGGATCCCTCGCTGATCAAGAGCAACACCTTCGTGGGCGGCTCCAGCCTGATCGAGGGCGGGATCAAGACCTCGCAGCTGAACGGCCGGCTCTATGCGGCGGTGGATTATTTCCGCCAGGAGAACCAGTACCGCGACATCCTGGGCGCGATCCTGGGCCAGCGCAGCCAGGGCTTCGAGGGCGAGCTGCGCTATCTGGTGACCAGCCGCCTGGGGGTGACCGGCACGGTCACCGTCCAGGACGTGCGCCAGCTGGCCTCGGGCAGCGGCTCGGGCGCCTTCATCACCCTGTCGCCGGCCCTGGCGGGGGTGGCGCCGCAGGACGGCTTCGGCGGCTTCTACGCCACCAACGCCAAGTTCCTGGGCTTGTCGGGCGGCTATGACCTGCACACCGTGCCGCACGCCACGGCCAGCCTGTTCGCCACCTGGGACCAGCACGGCGCCTGGGGCCTGACCGGCGGGGTGGTCTACAACTCCTCCACCGGCGGCTATCTGGCCAACAGCATCAAGCTGCCCGGCTACGCCCTGGTGAAGGTCGGCGCCTATGTGGTGGTCAAGGGCGTGCGGGCCGACTTCTACATCGATAACGCCTTCGACAAGCGCTACTTCATGGCCGAGTATGACGTGGACGCCAACGCCACGGTGCTGCCGGGCGTGGGCCGCGAATGGCATCTGAAGCTGAGCAAGAAGTTCTGATGGCTCCGTCCGACAACTTCGGTTTTCTAGTACCGGCGATGGTGGTGTCTCCCTCCCCTCCCCCTCGCGGGGGGGGGCCCGGGGGGGGGGCGCC
>DASVMY010000204.1:0-16782 GCA_036384135.1 Caulobacteraceae bacterium
GGGCGCCCGCGTCCTGGCAAGCTTCGCCTGGACCGGCCATGGCGCGGCGGACGACGGGACCCGCGGCCTAGTGCATCTGGCGGGCGACATCGTCCACCTGCTGGCGGCGGCCGTCTGGCTGGGCGCCCTGGCGGCCCTGGCCATGCTCCTTCTCCAGGCCCAGCCCACCGCCTCCCCGGAACGGCTCGCCGCGCTGCACGGCGCGCTGGAAGGGTTCTCGGGGATCGGCTCGGCCGTGGTCGCCCTGTTGCTGGCCAGCGGGCTGGTGAACAGCTGGTTCCTCGTCGATGTCGCCCGGCTGGGCGACCTGGTTCGCACCCCCTATGGCCTGGTCCTGACCGCTAAGGTGGCGGTGTTCGCCGGCATGCTGGCGCTGGCGGCGCTGAACCGCTTCCGCCTCACCCCGAGGCTGGACCGGGCGCTGGGCGGCGGCGAGTCCCTGGCCCCGGCCATCGCCGCCCTTCGGCGCAGCCTCCTGCTGGAAACCAGCGCGGGCATGGCTGTGCTCGTGCTGGTCAGCGTCCTGGGCGCCCTGGAACCCCTGACTTCAAGCTAGAGCAACGGCGAGAGGGGTGAACGCCGCGCCGCTCGTATACACTGCACGATGTGGCGCGAAGGGCCCCTGCCGATGACCGACCGATTGGATTTCCTGCTTGGCAAGCTGGCCGCCGCGCCGGCCGACCGCTCCCTCGATCAGTTCGAGGTCGAGGTGGGGCGCGGCGTCATTCGCCACCGCCGCCAGGCCAGCACCGCCCGCGCCCTGTCGCCGGTGCGCTACGCCGCCGTCGGCCTGGCCCTGGTCATGGGCCTGGCCGGGGGGGGCATGACCGCCGCCATGGGCCTGAGCACCGGAAACTTGGCCGCGCCGCGGCATGCGGGCGTCCTGTCCGGAGGAACGGAGCTCGCGCCATCGAGCCTGCTCGAGGGCTCGCGATGAGCATCCTGCGCAGCATCCTCCTGACTCTGGTGCTCTCCGTCCTCGCCGGCGCGGTGGGCGCCTGGGGCGGCGTGCGGTATGTCGAGGCGCACGCGCGCAACCCCCCGTCCCTGCACCAGCTGCTGCACGAGCGCCTCAGCCTCACCGCCGACCAACAGCAGCGGATCGAGGCCCTGGAGCGTGACCACGAGGCTCGCCGAAAGGCCCTGGAGACGGAGATGCGCGCGTCCAACGCTGAACTCGCCCAGGCCTACCAGCAGGCCCACGCCTACACGCCCCGCGTCGAGGGCGCCATTGACCGGTTCCACCGGGCCATGGGCGCGCTGCAGACCGAGACATTGCAGCACATCTTCGCCATGCGCGCGGTGCTGACCCCCGCCCAGGCGGCGCGGTTCGACGACACGGTGGTCCGGTCCCTGACCGCCCAGGACTCGTGAACCCACGCGCACCTCCTTCGGACCTCCAGTCAGACGCCGCGCTGGCCGTCAGCGCGGCGGGAGGCGACGAACGCGCCTTCGCCGAGTTGGTCCGGCGGCACAAGGAACCGCTCTACCGTCTGCTACGGCGCTACGCCGGCGACGCCGACGAGGCCTATGAGGCCGCCCATGAGGCCTTCATCGCCGCCTGGACCGCCATCGGCCGCTATGACCCCCAGCGGCCTTTCCAAGCCTGGCTGCGCACTATCGCCATCAACAAGGCCCGCGACCGCGGTCGTCGCACGGCGCTTCGCCGGTTCCTGTTCGGCGGCGGGCTGGACGGTGACGGCGCCATTGCCGCCCATGATCCGGCCGCCCCGGCCGACGAGGCGATGATCGAGCGGCAGGACCTGGCGAGACTCGGCCTCGCCATCGCCCGCCTGCCGGGCCCGCTGAAGGCGGCGCTGCTGCTCACCGCCCTCGAGGGCCGCTCGCAGCAGGAAGCCGGCGACATCCTCGGCGTGTCGGTCAAGACCATCGAGACCCGCGTCCACCGCGCCCGCAAAACCCTCGCCCAGACCCTGGACCCCGACCTGAGGCCGAAGACTTGAGGTGACGGACGGCGGCGGCAAGATCATTGCGGCCGTTCGGCATGCGGTCCTTGAGCCCATTGCGACTCCCCTAAATCCGGCGCCCCACAGGGGCGGCCGCTTGACACATCGGGTCGGTTGGGGAAAGATCAACTGAAATTTCGAAATAGTGTTCCGGTCAACGGAACGGCACGGTTTGAGATGATTGACATGCCGATGGAGAGTAAAGACAGCCGACAACTAGCCGATGAACCGTCAATCAACGGTAACATCGAGCACATTTGTTTTTACGTCTCTGATGTTCGGCAGCTAGAATACTTGTATCTGTACGATACAACCAGCCGTGAGGCGTTGTTAGACCTGAGCGTCCAGAACGGCGGAGGAGCTGTGATCTCCACGCATCTCTGTTGGGCGGCGGCATGGTAACCTTGGCCACATCCGAAGCTGGAGTGGGGGCCGCGGCCGGAACCGTAGGCGCGCGGCAGGCGGTGATCGGCAACCGCTGGGCCTCCTTCGCGGCCCTGTCCTTGATCTTCTTCGTGGTGTCGGCCGGCGCCTTTTCGTCGATCGGCGTCGTCCTGCCCTCGATGGTGCGGGAGCTGCGCTGGAACTGGCAGGAGGCCGGCGTCGGCTTCACCTACCTCGGCATCGCTTGCGGCTTTGCGAGCCTCGTGCCGGCGGTGCTCATCCGCTGGATCGGCGTCCGGGCAACGATGGCCATCGGCACGGCGATCCTCGTCGTAGGCTTTGGCCTCGAGGCGGCGACGCACTCTGTGACGACGTACCTGATTGGCACGACGCTGATCGGCCTCGCCTTCGCCCTGGTCAGCACCGTTCCAGGCTCGCATGTGCTCACCGGCCTCTTCCAGCGCCGGTCGACCGTCCTCGGCGCATATTTCACCATCGGCGCCTTGGGCGGTGTCGCGGGCCCCCAGGTCTATGTGCTTGTCAACGCGGCGACCCATGGCTGGCGCGGTTACTGGCTGGTGTTCGCCGCGGCGGCTGTCCTCGCCGGGCTATTCGCCGTCCTGACAAGCCCCGGCAAGGGCGCGCCCCACGTGGACGCGCTCCCTGAGCAGGCTGGTCCGGTCAAGATGTTCCGCGAGTTGCGCGATCCGGCCGTCCGCCAAGCGCTGATGACACCGCAGTACTATGTGATTGTCGGCGCCTACACGACCTATCTGCTGATCAACACAACCGCGCACGGCTTCGCCATCCAGCACCTGATCGAGCGTGGCGTCGGCTCGACCGCGGCGGCGGCGATGTTCTCGGTCGAGGCGCTGATCGGCGCGACGGTCTCCAGCATTGGGGGCTTGATCGGCGAGAAGGTGGCGCCCAAGAGGCTGCTCATAATCGCCCTGGTCGGCACCACCCTCGGCATGGCCGGCCTGGCGGAGGCGCGCGGCTTCCTGCTGATGTCCGTGTTCGCCCTGGGCCTCGGCGTCGGGTTTGGGTTGTCGTTCGTGTCTTCGACGATGCTGCTGCTGCGATACTTCGGACCGCGGCCCTACCTGGAACTCTATTCCGTCATGTGCCTGCTCTCGACCGCGGCCGCCTTGGGGCCGGCCTATGGCGGGCATGTGCGCGACGTGCTGGGCAGCTTCTCGGAAGTCTTCTGGGCCTGCAGCATCATAACCGCGGTCATGCTCGTGGCGACGATCTTCCTGAAGCCGCCGCGGCCGGGGACGCCGGCATGACCATGACTCGATCGGACACCGAAGCTCGCCTCGACGCGGATCTGCTGATCTCGGGCGCGACCATCCTCACCCTCAATGCGCGCCGGGAGGTGATCCTCGACGGGGGCCTGGCGATCCGCGGCGACCGGATCGTCGCGGTCGGAAAGCGGGCCGATCTGGAGCGGACGGTCAGCGCCCGGCGCACCCTCGATGGTCGGCGCTTTGTTGCGGCGCCCGGCTTCGTCGATGCGCACATTCACATCACCGGCGATCCCCTCACCCGCGGTTTCGCCCGCGGCGGGCCCGACGTCAGCTGGTCCGACAAGCTGATGAAGTGGGTGATCCCCATCTTTCGGACCCAGACGCCTGAGGACGAGCGGCTGGCCGCCCAGTGCGCGGCCGTCGCCATGATCCGCTACGGCGCCACCTGCTTCATGGAGGCCGGCACGGTCTCCCACCTCGACGCGACCATGGAGGGCCTGGCGGCCACCGGCATTCGCGGCCGGGTCGGCGAGTGGGTGGAGGGTCGTTCGTGGAGCGGGCCCGATGACCAGGCGCGCGCCTCAGCCGAGGCGATCGCGGTGTTGGAGTCGGAGATCGAACGTTATCCTGACGACGGTCAGGCCCTTCTGGCCGCCTGGCCCATCCTGGTTGGCCATTCCACCAATTCCGACGATGTCTGGCGCGCGGCCAAGGCGCTTGCGGACGAACACGGGGTGCGGGTCTCCGCCCACATGAGCCCGCGCGCCGGCGATCCGCAATGGTTCCTGGCCAACTACGGCCGCCGACCGCTGCAGCATCTGGAAGACCTTGGCGTGCTGGGGCCCAACGTCGCCCTGACCCACCTTGCGGACATCGACCGCAACGAACTCGAGGTTCTCGTCCGCACCGGCGCCCACGCCATTCACTGCCCACACGCGGCCTTCCAGGGCGGCTTCGGACTTTCACGCATCGGCCTCTTCCCGGAAATGATCGAAGCGGGCGTCAACGTCATGCTGGGCACGGACGGCCTGGCCGCCGACATCCTGTCGGCCGCGCGCCTGATGGGCAGCGTGTTCCGCGACGCGCGCATGGACCAGGATATCTTTCCCCCGGGCCTGATGCTCGAACTGGCGACCATCAATGGCGCCATCGGCATGGGCTTGGACGACCAGATCGGCTCGCTGGAGGTCGGCAAAAAGGCCGACATCGTCCTTCACGACACCGACCTCCCCGAATGGGGCCCGGTCTTCGACGCCCCCAGCCAACTGGCGCTGTCCGCGCCGCCGCATGGCGTCCACAGCGTCTGGATCGATGGCGTCCAGGTCCTGGAGGCGGGCCGCAACACCCTGATCGACGAGGAAAAACTGCTCGCCGACGTGCGGGAGGCCGGCGTCGCCCTGATCGCCAGAACCCAGTTGCCGAACAGGACATCATGGCCGGTGATCTGATGAGCAAGTTGGCCGCGCCGCCGACGGCCGCCGAATGGCGCGCCGCAATGGGGTATTTTCCCACCGGGGTCACGATCGTGACCACGTGGGAGGAAGCCGAGCCTGTAGGGTCGACCATCAACGCCTTCTGTTCAGTCTCGCTCGAACCGCCCCTGTTGCTGATCTGCCTGGACCTGATCAACCCGATCCGGCCGGCGCTCGAGCGTGCGGGCCTGTTCGGCGTCAACATCCTCAACGACGCCTGCAGCGCCGTGGCGTTGCGGTTCGCGCGCGACCCGCTGACCGGCCGCTTCAACGAGTTCGCCTGGAGCGCGGAGCCCGGCGGCGCGCCCCGACTGGAGGCCGCCCCCGTCTTCGTCGACTGCGCCGTGGAGGACATCCACCAGGCGGGCGACCACCTGATCGTCGTCGGCCGGGGCGTCTGTGTGCGCACGGCCCAGCCGTCCACGCCCCTGCTCTACCACCGCGGCGCGTTCCCAAAGTTGGAACTGCGGCGATGAAAGCCGCCCGGCCCGCCAATTCAACCATTTGTCACTAGGGAGACCGCCATGTCGACCGAACTCGCCCATTCCATCGGCCCCAGGAAATCGACCTGGACCCACATCGCCCTGTGCGTGAAGGACATCGACGCCTCCATCACCTGGTACGAACGCCATACCCACCTGAAGCTGCTTTCGCGCGGCGAGGACAAGGACGGCAAGAACGCGTGGCTGGGCGACGACACCCAGGCGGCCTCGCCCTTCGTCCTGGTGCTCGGACAGTTTTATGAGGGCCATGATCCCTTCGCTCCGGCCCCACATCCGCCCATGGGACCCTTCGCCCACATCGGAATCGAACTGCCGACCAAGGAAGCGGTCGATGAGAAGGCGGCTATGGGCAAGGCGGAAGGCTGCCTGGCCTTCGGCCCGATGCAGATGCCGAAACAGATCGGCTACATCTGCTTTCTGAAAGATCCCGACGGCAATACGATCGAATACTCCTTTGACCAGGGCGTCTACGAGAAGGTCCGTGAAGTGTGGGGGCGCGCTAACGCCCCCAGCTGAAGTCGATGTCGGTCGCCCACTAAGGTCTGAGATGAAGTGGCGTCTTGCATAGTATATTCCGCTGAACGGAACAGTTCCGTTGAGTGACGCGCACATATTACCAGCGCCTTTCTCCATTCGTATGGGCATAGGCGAGCCACAAGCAACCTCAAGATGCATATTGAGCTATTAATGTCACACGTGGAGCAAAATCTGTCACACCAATTCTCTTGATGATTTGACAATATTGACCGTTGGGTGACTAAAATCTGGACAATCGGCCGCCAATGGGGGTCGGTGCGCGAGGATCAGGGGGCGCCGCCGCCTGCCGCGCTGATAGAGTTTTGGGGTTTTAGGATCCACCGCGGCGTGTCGCCGATAGAAGAGAAGCTGGGGAAATGACGACTTCGAAGCTGCGCCTGCAACGCAAACTGATCGCGTCCACCTATCTCGTCGCCCTCGGGGCCTTGATCCCCGGGCTCGGCCACGCCGCCGAAGCTGCGGCCGGAGCTGACAACTCCGTCACCGTCAACCAGGTGATCGTCACCGCCGAGCGCCGCAATGTGGACATCCAGAAGGCCGCCCTGGCGGTGACCGCGGTCAATGCCTCCACGCTCGACAAGTCGGTGATCATGAACGTGACAGGCCTGAACGGCATCGTGCCCAGCCTAGAGATCACCAAGGCGTCCGGCTTCGAAAACCTGGTCACCATCCGCGGCGTCGGCTCGGAGACCCCGGAGAACTCCCTGACCACGACACCCGGGGTGTCGTTCTTCATGGACGGCGTCTACATCTCCAACACCGTCTCGCTCGATCAGTCGCTGTTCGACGTGGACCACCTCGAGATCCTGCGCGGTCCGCAGGGCGCCCTGTACGGACAAAGCTCGATCGGCGGCGCGATCATCCTCAATACCAAGCAGCCCAAGCTGCACACGTTCGACGCCTCCGGCGACTTCAGCGCCGGGACCTACAACCTGTTCCGCGAGCGGGGCGAGGTGAACATCCCCCTCGGCGACCAGCTGGCGGCGCGCCTGTCGATCCAGAAGTTCGACCATGACGGCTTCACCCGCAACGCGGCGATCCCGGGCTTCTTCCTGGACGAGGCGCACGACATCAGCGGCAAGGCCGCGGTGCTGTGGAAGCCGCGGGACGACTTCCAGGTCACCTTCTCCGGCCAGTGGTATCATTCGAACCAGCATGGCGACGCCCAGAAGAACATTCTGGACCCGAACCCCGACCCGCGGGTCGTGTCGCAAGACTACCCGAGCCTCTTCCGGCTCACGACCCAGCTTTACCACGTGAACGCCCAGTGGGACCTGCCCTGGTTCCAGGTGCGCTCGGTCACCGCCTACCAGGTGCTGGACCATGTGCAGCAAGAGGACGGCGACCGCAGCACCTTCGCCACCATCGGGCAGTACGATCACATCGCGGCTTGGAACACCTGGGTCGGCAACTTCACCCAGGAAATCGACCTAGTGTCGAAGCCCGGCGGGAACTTCGACTGGATCGTGGGCGGCTTCTACCTGAATCAGCGCAGCCACCAGTTCGTGGCGGAATACGGGGGGACCACCGCGCCGCCCGTTCTCACGGTGCCGTCGGACATTGAGAGCAACCCGCCGTCCAACCTCAACTACGGCAACGACTCCCACGCCGTGCACCAGTCCTATTCCGGCTTCGCCCAGGGCACCTACCACCTCAGCGACCGCTTGCGGGTGACCGGCGGCGTGCGCATCAACGCCGACTACAACCGCGACCCGAGCTTCAACTTCTCCGCCTTCGGCAGCCACCTCGTGACCAACAAGTCGTGGGACGTCGTGCCCACCTGGCGCGGCGTCGTGGAATACGACGTGACCACCACCAGCATGGTCTACGGCAGCGTCTCCAAGGGCTACAAGCCTGGCGGCGTCAACGGCAGCTATGGCCAGCAGATCATCCCGACCGTGTTCAAGCCGGAGACCAACACCGCCTTCGAGATCGGCTCGAAGAACAGCTTCTTCGACCATTCCCTGCGGTTCAACGCGACGGCGTTCTACTACATCCACAAGAACTTCCAGTACATTGAGACAGACCCGTTCCCGTTCGACGGTGGCATCGCCAACATCCCGGAAGTGCACGACTACGGCGCGGAGTTCGAAGCCTCCTATGTCGGCGGCGACGGGCGACTGCACATCGACGCCAATCTGGCGCTCGAGAAGGGCCGGGTGGCCGGCCACTACAAGACCATCGACTCCACGGTCGCGGACGCGCTGGAGGGCCCCAACTTCTCGGGCGCCAACTCCCTGCCCTTCTTCGGCCCCTGCGCCTTCAGCGGCGCCTTCTACAACCCCGCCTGCTGGGCGGCGGTCGAGGCCACGGCCAAGGACATCGGCGGCAACTCTCCGCCGGCCATGCCCAATGTCTCCGGGTCGATCTCGGCGTCCTACCGCTTCGACCTGCTGAACGGCGACTTCACGCCGCGAGTGGAGGTGGTGTACCGCGGCAAGGAATGGGCGCGCCTGTTCAACGAGCCGGCTCTCGACCGCGTGCCGGCCTACACGGTGGTCAACCTGAACTTCGAGTACCGGCCCAAGGAAAGCCACGTGAAGCTGTCGCTGGCGGTGACCAACCTTGGCGACAAGGCCGGGATCAACTCGCGCTATACCGACCCCTACGGCGTCTTCCAGACCAGCGACCAGTACATCCCGCCGCGCCAGGTCATCGGAACGGTCGCCTACGCCTGGTGACCCAAATGACGGCCGCCGGGTGCGTTTGGGCGGCCTGATCGCGGACCCGGCGTCTTCACGACGCCGGGTCCGTCCTTCTTCGTTCCGCCTGCCATCTCAAGTTCCCCCATCTCTAGTCAAATGACCGAGTTCACCCGCCTGTCCCTTCTGGAAATCGCCGACGCCGTCCAGGGCGGCCGCCGGCGCGCCGCGGAGGTGGCCGAGCAGGTCCTGGCGCGGGCGGACGCCTATGAACGCATCCAACCCGCCGTCTGGATCACCCGTGTCCCCGCCGCGCAGGTCCTGGCCGCGGCGCGGGAGGTGGACGGCCGCGTCGCCGGGGGCGAGCGCCTGCCCCTTGCTGGCGTTCCCTTCGCGGTGAAGGACAACATCGACGTCGCGGGCCTGCCGACCACCGCCGGCTGCCCGGCGTTCGCCTATGTCGCACGGGAGACCGCTCCGGTCGTCGAACGCCTCCTGGCGGCGGGCGCGATCCTGATCGGCAAGACCAATCTCGATCAGTTCGCCACCGGCCTGGTGGGCGCGCGCAGCCCCTACGGCGCCTGCGGCGCGGTCTATAACCGCGAATACATCAGCGGCGGCTCCAGTTCCGGGTCCGCGGTGGCCGTGGCCGCCGGGATTACGGCCTTCGCCCTCGGAACGGATACGGCCGGATCGGGCCGGGTTCCGGCGGCGCTGAACCATCTCGTCGGGTTCAAGCCGAGCAAGGGCCGATGGAGCACCCGCGGGCTGGTTCCGGCCTGCCGCACGCTCGACTGCATCACGGTCTTCACCTCCACCGCCGCCGAAGCCCTGGTGGTGGACAACGTCGTCGCGGCCTTCGACCCGCTCGATCCCTATTCGCGCCGGCCCGGACCGGCCCCCAAACTCGACGCCCGCTTCCGCTTCGGCGTCCCCGAGGAGGGCCAGTTGAACTGGCTGGGCGACGCCTGCTCGCCCGCCCTGTTCGAGGCCGCCGCCCGGGCCCTCGAGGCCGCCGGCGGCGAGGCGGTTCGCGTCGACATCACCGCCCTTCGAACGGCCGCGGACCTGCTCTACCAGGGCCCCTGGGTCGCCGAACGGACCGCCGCCGTCGAGTCTCTGCTACGGGAGAGGCCGGCGGCTATGGACCCCACCGTGCGGGCCATCCTCCAAGGGGGCCTGGCGCTGACGGCCGTGGAGGCCTTCCGGGCCGAATACGCCCTTCGCGACCTGGCCCGGCAGGCCGAGACTCTCTGGGACGCGGTCGATGTCCTCCTCCTGCCGACGGCGGCCACCACCTACCGCGTGCGCGAGGTCCTCGCCGAGCCGTTCGCCCTGAATGCCAGCCTGGGGCTGTATACGAACTTCGTGAACCTGCTCGACATGAGCGCCGTCGCCGTTCCCGCCGCCTTCCGCCCCAACGCCACCGGCTTTGGCGTGAGCCTCATCGGTCCGGCCTGGGCCGACGAGTCTCTGCTCGAACTGGCTCGCCGATACGAGGAGACTGCATCCATGCCCGACGCTCCGCCTGTCGACACGACCGGGGTGGCGCCCCACGTCCATCTGGCCGTGGTGGGAGCGCACCTGGCGGCCATGCCGCTGCACTGGCAGTTGACCTCGCGCGACGCCCGGCTGGTGCGGCGGTGTCGAACCGCGGCCGTCTACCGGCTCTACGCCATGGCCAACACCTCACCGCCGAAGCCCGCCCTCGTCCATGTGGGACAGGGCGGCGCGGCAATCGAAGTGGAGGTGTACGAACTGGACATGGCCGCCTTCGGCAGCTTCGTCGCCGAGGTGCCCGCGCCCCTCGCCATAGGCTCCGTGCTCCTGGAGGATGGCGCCGAGGTGAAGGGGTTCGTCGCCGAGCCCAGAGCGATCGAGGGCGCGGCGGATATCACGCACCTGGGCGGCTGGCGCGCCTACATCGCGCAACGCTCCGCGTCCTAGAGCACGATGACCTTTGTCGGAACCGACAAAAGTCTGAATAGTGCTCGCGAACTAAAGGCCTATGCGCGGATGTTCGAACACGTGTCCGTAGATGGTCGCCACCCCAGCCCTCATAGCCTCGCACCCCTGCTTTACTGACGTAGGTATGGGAGAGGAAGAGCCGGGCGAGTCCAGCGCCAGGCGTCGGCTCTGAGTGCCTCGCGCGCCTGCTGGCGCACTTGGAAAACAAGGCGAAACCGCCCGGCCAGCGCCGCGGTCGGCGGCCGGGCTCTAGGCGGTTGAGGGGCTCCGCGCCTTACGCGTCGCGGTCATCAATAGCGAGGGACTGCCCGCCCCTCCAACCACGCAGCGATTCGCTGGACAGTTGACTATGCTACTGGTAGCCCGTATCTATGGGCGATGACCTGTTCGAATGGGATGCGGCGAAGGCTGAGGCCAACTACCTCAAGCACGGCGTTGATTTCCCGACCGCCGCTGAGGTGTTCAGCGATCCGTTCGGCATTGAGGAAGCTGACCCTCGCAGCGCTGGATATGGCGAGGATCGGTTCCTGCTTACCGGGATGGGAGGCGGCTCACTCCTGACCGTAGTGTACACTGAGCGCGGCGAGAGCCTCCGCATCATTTCAGCCCGCAGGGCGACGAAGCACGAGCATGACAATTATTTCCTCCAGAATTCGCAAGAGTGACGGCCAGCTGGTCCGGGTTCACCCTGACGGCCGCGAAGAGGTCATGGAAAAACGGCCTGTTCGGCCCATGACTGATGCAGAGGCGCACGCGGCGGCGCTGAGCGACCCTGACGCCCAGCCGCTGACGGACGAAGATTTCCAGCGCATGAAGCCTGTGCCGCGCGCCAAGGTCATTCGCCGGGCGCTGCAGCTGACCCAAGAAGAATTTGCGGCCCGGTATCACATTCCACTCGGGACGCTGCGCGATTGGGAGCAAGGCCGCGCTCAGCCAGATCAACCGGCGCGGGCTTATCTGAGGGCGATCGCCGGCGACCCCCAAGGGGTTCAGCGGGCGTTGGAAACTCGGCCAGGCTGATGGGTCTTCGCGAACATGACACCGGCGCCCACACCTCCACGGCCGCCTTGCGCATCTGCCCGCCCAGCAGGTCGCAATAGATTTCCTGATCCCCGTCCTCGACCGGAATACGTCGACACGATACCAATTCACCGCGCCTACATGATCTGATGCGGGCCAGACGGGTCACGCTCCGAGCTTAGCAGGGACGGCGACAGCGAAGGCCTGACCTCCCTTGTGCGGGATCACGCGCTCCCGCGGTCAACCGGTCTCTTACGATCCGATCGGGCGTCCGATCCATGAAAAATGGAGGGCGCTGGCCGCCAGGAGCGACTCCACAACGACGGCCGGCCACATCCCCGGGCCCACCACGCCTTGCCTTATGCCCAAGAGGCTCAGGGCGGCCATAAATGCGCCGACGACGGCCACCCCACCCAATAGCCCCGTCCGCGCGCGCGACGGCCCCAGGTTTCGCATCGACCACAGGATCAATGCATAGCCGAAGAAGAGGACGCCATAGCGCCGTATGGCGTAGACCGCCAAGGCGCTGGGATCTGCCGCCCCCCACGCGCGCAGCACCACCCTCGTCAGAAAAACAAGCAGGCAACCCAGGACCAGCGCCAGGCTCGCGGACATCCGGAACCAGATAGCGACCCACCGCTCTCTGGCTCCTGGCGTCCGCATCAACAGAGGTCGGTTCAAACCACCGAACCGCGACTGGTGACCAGAAGCTTCTGCCCGATGGTTCGCCGATCCTCGGCCGCGTCAAGAATCGCCTTGGCGACATTGGCCCGCGACACCTTCGGCAGCCCCTTGACCTTCGTGACCATGGGCATCGGCCGCACCTCCACGGACTCGCTGAGGGAGTCATCGGTCAGGACAACGGGGTAGATCCTGGTCAGGTCGAGCCCAGACTGCGGTAGGGCCGCCTCTGAACGTTCCTTGTCTTGGTAGACCGAGGCGACCAAGGTCTTGTAAGCGATGCGAGGCACAAGCGACGCCGTTCGGGCCGTCTCGCCGACTCCGTAGGCCGACATGAGGACCAATCTTTTCCTGCCCGCATGTTTCATCGCTTGAACGATCAATGGCAGGCTCTGTTGCATTAGATCGACGTTCTTCCGCTCGTGCGTCCCCAGACAGCAAATGACGGCGTCTGCATCGGTGATCGCCGCGCTCAGAAGGTCGGTATTAGTCAGCTCGCCAACGACGACGCGGAGGCCTGGGTGTCCCTCCGAACCGTCGGAGCGCCTGACATACGCGACGACCTCGTGCTCGCGCCCCAAGGCCTGCTCGACGACCAGACGACCCGTCGCCCCCGTTGCCCCTAGAACGGTGATTTTCATGACTCTTCTCCTCGGTTGCGGACCTTCGCGCGACGGCGGGCGCCTGAGCATCGCGCATGTCCTTCGAATTCGAAACATCTTCATATCGATGCTTCGAATTCAAATCAATGCTATTAGCCACCTATGCTGAGTGACGATGAAAAGGTCGGCGCAGAGGCCTATTTCGCCCTGCTGGAAGCGGGCAATTTGCTGTTCGCCGCTGTCGACCAGCAACTCCGCCGGGACGGAGAAATCTCCCATGCCCAGTTCGAAATCCTGACGAAGCTGCGCGCCCATCCGGACGGTCTGCGCATGAGCGACCTGGCCAATGTCCTCGTGGTCTCGAGAAGCGGCTTAACCTATCAAGTCACGCAGCTCGAGAAACGAGGTCTCCTGCAGCGAGGCAGCGCGCCCGGGGACGATCGGGTGGTGGTCGTCCGTGTCACGCCGGCCGCTGAAGGGCTCATCGATCACTTGGAGCCTGGCCATGTGCAGCTCGTGCGGCAGGCTTTCTCGGCCGTCACAGACAGGCGTGACTTCGAGACCCTCGCCCGCATTCTTGGCCAGCTAAGTCAGACTTTGAGAGCCACCCGCCGTCACGATGATGGTTGATCGCCCGCGAGGCGGTCACTGCCCTGGTTCGCCTGAATTTCGGTATACGGCGACACGGTATACGGGGGTATACGGCGACCAATACTTTTTAGCGTAGCTAAGAAAGTAAACTGTCGCCGAATTAGCCGCGCGGCACGGACCGTAAATCACCGTATTTAACGGTGGCTCGGCCTGGCAGGCTGGCCCGGAGCCAGTTCAGGCGCCGACCATTGCCAGCCACTCGTCCTCCGTCATAACCTGGATTCGCAGTTCCGTCGCCGTTTTCAGCTTGGACCCCGCCCCCGGTCCCGCCACCACGATGTCGGTCTTCTTGGACACCGAGGACGCCACCTTGGCCCCAAGGCTTTCGGCCTGGGCCTTGGCCTCGTCGCGGGTCATGCGTTCCAGGGCGCCGGTGAAGACCACGGTTTTGCCGGCGACGGCGGTGTCGGTCTTGGGTTTTTCGGCGTCCAGGATGGTGAGCTGTTCCACAAGGTCGCCGACGATGCGGCGGTTGTGGTCCTCGGCGAAATAGGCGGCGGCGGCCTCGATCACCGCCTCGCCGATCTGGTCCAGGGCGTCCAGCTCGGCCTTGGCTTCCTCATCGCCGGCCGCGACCTTGTCCATGGCGTCCAGGAACGACTTGGCGTCGCCGTAGCCGCGCGCCAGCACCACCGCCGTGCTCTCGCCGATGTGGCGCACGCCCAGCGCGTTGATGAAGCGGTCGAGCGCGATGGCGCGCCGCGACTCGATGCTGGCCACCAGGTTGCGCACCGAGGTCTCGCCATAGCCGTCGCGGGTGCGCAGTTGCGCCAGCGTCGCCTCGTTCCTGGCCAGCTTGAAGATGTCAGCCGGTTCCTTGATCAGCCCTTCGTCGAAGAAGGCCTGGATCTGCTTGATCCCCAGGCCCTCGATGTCGAAGGCGCGGCGTGAGCAGAAGTGGATCAGGTGCTCCACCCGCTGGAAGGGGCAGGCGAATTCGCCGGTGCAGCGGCGCACCACGCCATAGATCGGGTTGCCCTCGGCGTCCTCGCCCTGGACGTCGCGCGCCAGGGGGGTGTGCAGCGGGCAAGGGCAATGGGTGGGATAGTCGAAGGGGACGGCGTCCGCGGGACGCTCCTCCAGGACGACACCCACCACCTGGGGAATCACGTCGCCGGCGCGCTGCAGGACGACGGTGTCGCCCACGCGGATATCCTTGCGGGCGATTTCGTCGGCGTTGTGCAGGGTGGCGTTGACTACGGTGACCCCGCCCACCAGCACCGGAGCCAGGCGCGCCACCGGGGTGACGGCGCCGGTGCGGCCCACCTGGATGTCGATGGCTTCAAGCCTGGTGCGGGCCTGCTCGGCGGGGAACTTGCGGGCCACGGCCCAGCGCGGCGAGCGGGAGACGAAGCCTAGGCGGCCCTGCCAGTCCAGCCGGTCGACCTTGTAGACCACCCCGTCGATGTCGAACCCCAAGGTCCCTCGCAGCTTCGCCATGCGGGCGTAGGCGTCCAGCAGGCCCTGGCCGCCTGTGACCGTGCGAGTCTCCTGGGTGGTCCTGAACCCCCATTCGGCCAGCTTCCGCAGGGCGTGAGTCTGGGTGTCGGCGAAGGGCGCGCTGAGCTCGCCCCAGGCGTAGGCGAAGAACCGCAGCGACCGCTGGGCGGTGATCGTCGGGTCAATCTGGCGCAGGGAGCCGGAGGCGGAGTTGCGGGCGTTGACATAGGTTTTCTGCCCGGCGGCTTCGGCGGCGGCGTTGAGGGCGGCGAAGTCCTCATGCCGGAAATAGACCTCGCCACGGATCTCGATCACGTCCGGCCAGCCTGAGCCGGCCAGCCGATGAGGGATCTCGGTGATGGTTTTGAGGTTGGCGGTGACGTCCTCACCCGTCCGGCCGTCGCCGCGGGTGGCGCCCTGCACCAGCACGCCCTTCTCGTAGCGCAGAGACGCCGACAGGCCGTCGATCTTCGGTTCGGCGGTGTAGGAGACCTCTTCCTCCAGGCGCAGGAAGCGGCGCACCCGAGCGTCGAACTCCAGGGCGTCCTCGTCGGAAAAGGCGTTGTCGAGGGACAGCATCGGCGTGCCGTGCACGACCGGCGAGAACTGCTCGCCCCGCGCGGCGCCGACCTTCAGCGACGGCGAGTTCTCGCGGACCAGGTGCGGGAAGCGCGCCTCCAGGGCGGCGTTGCGCACCTTCAGGGCGTCATAGGCCTCGTCGCTGATCGTGGGCGACTCGGCCTGGTAATAGCGGGCGTCATGGGCGGCCATCTCGTCCGCCAGCGCGGTCAGCTCAGCGACGGCCTCGGCTTCGGTGAGGGATTCGACGGGCTTTTGCGCGATCTGCATGGTCGAGGTTTAGCGCGGGCGCGGGCGGGCGCGAAGATGGCTTTGGCAGGAGTTGGCCGACTTCAAGGTGGGCGGTGCTTGGTGTTGTCAAACTCCCCTCCCCCTTGCGGGGAGGGGTCGGGGGTAGGGGTGCAACACTAACGTCGTCGACTATCCGAAACGCATTGCGGCGAAATCAACAGCGATTGAGCTGACACCCCCATCCCCAACCCTTCCCCGCAAGGGGGAAGGGAGCTTTTTAGGCAACTCGTCGTCTACCGCCTCACGCCCCCATCAGCGACCGCGCCGCCGCCCGGGCCGCGTCGGTGATCTCGGCGCCGGACAGCATGCGGGCGATTTCTTCCTCACGGGCCGAGGCTGACAGTATCTCCACCGTGGTGCGCAGAACCGCGCCCTCCCCGGCTTTCGAGACCCGCCAGTGGGCGTCGCCCCGGGCGGCCACCTGCGGGCTGTGGGTGACCACCAGCACCTGGGCGTCGGCCGCCAGGCGCCTGAGGCGCAGGCCCACGGCGTCGGCCACGGCCCCGCCCACGCCCTGGTCCACCTCGTCGAAGATCATCAGTGGCTGGGCCCCGCTCGCCCGGCCGGCCAGGGAAGCCTTCAGCGCCAGGGCGCAGCGGGCCAGCTCGCCACCCGAGGCGATGGCGCCCAGGCCCGCGAAGGGCGCGCCGGGCACCGTGGCGATCTCATACTCCCCCCGGTCGGCGCCGGCCGGGCCGGCGCGGTCCTCGGCCAGGGGTTCGACGGCGACACGGAACCGCGCCTTCTCCAGCTTCAGGGGCGCCAACTCACCCTCCACGGCCTTGGTCAAGCGGT
>DASVMY010000205.1:0-6802 GCA_036384135.1 Caulobacteraceae bacterium
CCCGCCGCTGAGGTCGAGGGTCGCGCCTGGGTCGCCCGTCCGCTCCTCCAGCGCCACCACGCCCGTGAGGGCCCCGGCGCCATAGGGCCCGGCCCCGGCGCCGCGCACCAGTTTGACCGCGGCGATGTCCTCGGAGGGCAGGGCGGTCCAGATCACCCAGCCGCCAAAGGGATCGTTCTGGGGAACCCCGTCCAGGGTCACCAGGGCGCGGCCGGCGCCGGAGGGGGCGAAGGCGCGCAGGGACAGACCCTGTGTGGTCGGGTTGGCGCCGACGCTGGAGGTGCGGCGGAAAAGGGAGGCGGCGGGGATCTGAGACAGAGCCTCGTCCAGGCGCTCGCGGGCCTTCAGGGCCTCCGGCGTCAGGCGCACCACCGAATAGGCGGCCTCCCCGGGCGCGGCCGGCAGGCGTGCAGCGCGCACCACAACGGCGGCCATCGGGGCGCCCGGAGACGGCGGCGTGTCGATGGGCATGCGTGGTTCCCCCCCAGAACACGTTGAACCGTGCTCTTGATTTAGATGTTTAGAGCCAGGTCGCGTCGATCTGAACCGACCAGGCTCCGGGCGGCGGACCATAGGGACATCGCCTGAACGGCGCCACATTCCTCAGCCAAAGGTTGGGCCTCAGCCAAGGGTTGGGGCCCTAATCAGGAATGGGGACTCTTCCCAGACAGTTCGAGCACCGGGCCGGCGGATGCGCTATGGCGTCGGAACCGACCTCGACACCCCCGCCCACTTCGGAGAGATGCGTTCGTGCCTTCAAGATCACGTCCCGTGACCCTTGGCTTGGCCCTGGGCCTCATTCTGGGTCCGCTCGGCGGCCTCGGCGGCCTCGGCGGCCTCGGCGGCCTCGGCGCCATGGCCCAATCCACCGGCGCGGGCCAATCTGCCGGCGCTAGCGAGGCCGCCACCCCGGCCAGGCCGCAAGGCCGTCCCTCGGGCATGGCCGTCTACCGGGTCTGCAAGGCCGACATCAAGCTGAACTGCCCGCACATGAGCCTGGGCGGCAGCAAACAGAAGCAATGCATGAAGGAGAATTTCGAAAAGCTCAGCCCCGATTGCCAGGCGATTTCGAAGCGCTACGAGGCCCAACCTCCGAAATAGATTGCACTTTCGTCCGACTCCGACCCCCTATCAGGGGTTGCGGTGACGCTACAGACGCGCCTCAAGCGACAGCGCATGCGCAAAGCC
Organism: Caulobacteraceae bacterium; assembly: GCA_036384135.1. GTDB lineage: Bacteria > Pseudomonadota > Alphaproteobacteria > Caulobacterales > Caulobacteraceae > Acaudatibacter. The sequence goes on from DASVMY010000205.1 coordinate 1,189, forward strand.
GGGTTCTCGGAACGCCTGGCAACGTGTAGAGGGGTCGAAGTCGGACAATTCTCTTCGGCCCTACGTTATACGGATGCGCACTATGACTAGCGGAAAAGTAAAGTGGTACAACGCCACCAAGGGGTTCGGCTTCATCGAACCCGATGACGGTGGCTCTGATGTGTTCGTGCATGTTTCTGCAGTGGAACGTGCAGGTTTGTCAGCGTTGCAGGAAGGCCAACCGGTCAATTTCGAACTCGAACGCGATCGCCGTTCGGGCAAGACGTCTGCCGGCAATCTCGAAGTGACGGGTGAGGGCGTGCCCTCCTCGCGCGGCGGCGGCGGCGGTGGCTACAGCAGTGGCGGCGGTTTCGGCGCTCCGCGGGCGCCGCGTCCTCCGCGGGCATCGTCCCCCGGCGACCGGGTCGGTTCGGGCTCCGGTTCGGGCACGGTGAAGTGGTTCAACACCACCAAGGGCTTTGGCTTCATCCAACCGAACGACGGGGGCGGCGACGTCTTCGTGCACATTTCGGCGGTGGAGCAGGCTGGTCTGCGCGGCCTCAACGAAGGCCAGACGGTCAGCTACGATCTGGAAGCGGATCGCCGCACCGGCAAGACCTCCGCGACCAATCTGCGGGTCGATTAGATAGTCTAAGGCCGCTGGCCCTGGGGAAGGACTCCCGGGGCCACGGCTCTCTTTCTCGGCCGGCGAACAGCCGGCGGCCAGGCCGCGGGGCGGGGGTTTCCCGATCGCAGCGGCCACGCGATGGGTTTTGCCTGCGACGGCGCCGGCCATCTCTCTTCGCCATCTACGGGACTCACACGGTTTGCGGGTTGCTCTGAGCGCCCCTTCTCCCGCAAGGGGAGAAGGGACATTTGGGCCTCCGCCGACGCGTCCCGCCACCGTCGGACTTCCCTAACCCCCTCTCAGTCAGTCCGAACCCCCTCCGTCTATCCGATAGCCTCACCGCGTACAGAAATTGGCGATGTCGGTGGCCGTGTCGCGGCTGATGTCGGGGCAGCAGACGGCGAAGATTTCGGTGCCGTGGATCGTGCCCATCACCTGGCGGCACCGCGCACTGACGCCGCTCTTCATCAGCAGCCGGTAGAAATTCACCCCTTCGTCGCGCAGGGGATCGCACTCATTGACGCTGATCACCGTCGGCGGCAGGCCGGCGACGTCCTCGACCGTGGCGAAACCCGGCCAGGCCAGGGGATTTCGGCTGTTGAACGCCTCGATCCCATAGCCCATCGCGCCGCGATTGTTGTGCAGGTCCAGCAGCAGGCCGTTGTTTTCGGTCGAGGACGGGTTCTGCGGCAGGGGCCACTGGCCGGCGATGTAGGGGCACAGGGCGTACAGGCCCTTGATCAGGCCAAGGTCGCCGTCCCGCTTCAGCTTCAGGCCGGTGGCCAGGGTCAGGTTGCCGCCACCGCTCTCACCGGCGACGATGATCCGGGCCGGATCGATGTTCAGGGCCGCGGCGTTGGCGTGGACCCACTTCAGGCCCGAGACGCAGTCGTTCAGACCGGCGGGGAACGGCGCGACCTCCGGGGCTGAGGAGGCCCGGAGCGCGTTGCGGAAGTCGACCATGGCTACAGCCACGCCCTGGGCGGCGATGATCTTGCCCCAGGCCCGGTACATGCCGTCGAAGGCGGACATCACCGTCATGCCGCCGCCGTGGATGTAGTAGACGCAGGGCAGGCGTTCGTCCGTGTCGGGACGGATGAACTGGATCTTGATCTCGTTGCCGTCGGGCGCCGAGATGAATCGCTCGGTGCGGATGGCCAGACCGGCGGACGGCGCGACGGCCTCGTTGTCGACGGTGTCCATCCAGGCCTTTTGGGCCGCGGCCGCGGCCTTTGCGGCGTCGCTGTTCTCCTCGGCCAGCATTTCCTCGCGATTTGCCACATTTCCCGGGGCGGTCATCGGCGGCATGGCGCCGAAGATGGCCCTGATACGGGGGTCGATCCGCGGGTCTTCAGCGAGTTTCGAGGCCATGTCGCGTTTCCTGTGCCGCCTTGTTCCGGCGCCGATATCGGCAGGCGCCAGGCCGGGACGTCAACCGCTGATTCGCGAGGAGGCGGCAAATCCCTGACCGGCGTTGACGCAGCGGCCTCAAGGGGTGCGGCGAACCTGACCGAAGCTTAATCCGCGCGGGGCTGGCGCAGCCGGTTCAGCGCCCCTATGCATTCGGGCAAGGGGAGGCGGCCGAGGCAATCGGACCGCGAGAACGGGGCGGACCGCGAGAACACGGCGGACCGGGAAAACATGGCGGACCGGAAGAAGATGGCCAATACCGACGACATCATCGCGCCGATCGGCCCGCCTATCGACAGCCACATGGCCATCGACGACCACGGGGCCATCGACAATCACGCGGCGCGCTCGACCCGCCTGGGGATCGGCACCCTGGCGATTTACGGCTCGGGGATGCTGGTGCAGGACACCCTGAGCATTGGCCTCAACTCCCTGCTGCTGTTCTATCTGACCATCGTCTGCGGCATGTCCGGCTCGATCGCCGGCCTGGCCCTGGGGTTCGCCCTGGTGGCGGACTCCTTCATCGACCCGCTGGTGGGCTCGATCTCCGACAACAGCCGCTCGCGTCACGGTCGCCGACACCCGTTCATGATCCTGGCCGCCGTCCCCATCGCCGTGGGCTTTGGCCTGCTGTTCTCGATCCCGACCCAGCTGACGGGCTGGGGCCTGTTCGCCTTCGCCATGGTCATGCTGATGGTGGTCCGCGTCGGCCTGTCCGTCTTTCAGGTGCCCTACATCGCGCTCGGCGCGGAACTCTCCGACGACTATACCGAGCGTTCCACCATCGTCGCCGCGCGGGTGCTGTTCACGGTGGTCGCCGGCCTGGCCGCCGCCTACCTGGCCTATGGCGTGTTCCTGAACGGGCCTGGCGGCGTGCATAACCGCGCGGCCTATGGGCCCTACGCCTGGACCTGCGGCGCCCTGGTGCTGCTGGGCGCGGCGGTGTCCAGCTTCGGCACCCTTGGCATGCGCCACCGGCTGCATGCCGCCCCGGAGGACAACGGCGGCGGGGTCGGCCGGATCGTCGCCGAGGTCGTCGAGGTGTTCAGGAACCGCTCGTTCTGCATCCTGTTCGGCTCGTGCCTGATCCTGTTCATCGGCCTGGGCGTGGCCACCCAGCTGGGCCTGCACGCCAACACCTATTTCTGGAAGCTGCAATCGCCGCAGATCCTGGTCATCACCCTGACGCTCTCGATCGGCTACTTCGTGGGCGTGTTCATCGCCGCGGCCCTCTCGCGGGTGTGGGAGAAGCGGTCGGTGGCCTTGCTGGGGATCAGCCTGATCGGTATCGGCCAGGTCGGACCCGTGTCGCTGAAACTGGCCGGCCTGATACCCCCCGGCCTGGACGTGCCCACCTTGATCATCGGCGCCGTCTGCGCGGGCATCGGCGCGGCCAGCGCCCTGATCGGCTTCCAGTCGATGATGGCCGACGCCGCCGACGAGCACGAACACCTGTTCGGGGCCCGGCGCGAGGGGCTGTACTTCGCCGGCATCAGCTTTTCGGCCAAGGCCTCCAGCGGCATCGGGGCGATCATCGCCGGCATCATCCTCGACCTGATCGCGTTTCCGCACGGCCTGGACGCGCCCGGCGCGCCGCATGTCGCCATCCCGCTGGCGACGATCCAGAAGCTGGCGATCTTCCACGGGCCCGGCGCGGCGGTGATCACCGGCGTGTCGGTGTTGATCCTGAGCCTCTACCGGCGCGGCAAGCGCGACCACGAGGAAATCCGCGCCGCCCTGGTGGCCAAGCGCGACGGGGTTGGCGGGGCGGCCGCGTAGAGCCCAACGGCGCTTGCCAGACGCCGCCCAGGGTCTATGTCAGGCGGTCCCACCCCCAGAGCCTGTCCCGTTTTGATGGAATCATCAAAACGGGAAAACAGGCTCGGCACTTTAGTTTACGAGCACGATTCAGAGTTTTGTCGGTTCCGACAAAAGTCATCGTGCTCTAGGAGCCGCCATGTTCACGTTGAAAGACCCCACCCTCCTGCGCGTCGACGCCTATGTGGACGGCGGCTGGGTTCCGGCGGGGTCCGGCGCCCGTTTCGCGGTCAGCAACCCGGCGACCGGTGAGATCATCGCCCAGGTGGCCGACCTGGACGGCGCCGACTGCGACGCCGCCGTCGAAGCCGCGGCCGCCGCCCAGGGCGCCTGGCGCGCCAAGACCGCCAAGGAGCGGGCGGCCCTGCTGCGCCGCTGGATGGAGCTGATCCTGGCCAACCAGGAAGATCTGGCCCAGCTGATGACCGCCGAACAGGGCAAGCCCCTGGCCGAGACCCGCGGCGAGGTGGCCTATGGCGCCAGCTTCATCGAGTGGTTCGCCGAGGAGGGCAAACGCGTCTACGGCGACGTCATCCCCACCCATGCCGCGGGCAAGCGCATCCTGGTGTTCAAGGAGCCGGTGGGCGTGGTGGGCGCCATCACCCCCTGGAACTTCCCCAACGCCATGATCACCCGCAAGGCGGCCCCGGCCCTGGCCGCGGGCTGCGCCTTCGTGATCAAGCCGTCGGAGGAGACGCCGCTGTCGGCCCTGGCCCTGGCCGAACTGGCGCACCGGGCGGGCATCCCGGCGGGGGTGTTCAACGTCGTCCCCTCCACCAAGGCCCAGGCCGTGGGCCAGTCCCTGACCCAGAACCCCCTGGTGCGGAAGTTCACCTTCACCGGCTCGACCGGCGTGGGCAAGACGCTGATGGCCCAGTGCGCCACCACCGTGAAGAAGGTCTCGCTGGAGCTGGGCGGCAACGCCCCCTTCATCGTCTTCGACGACGCCGACCTGGATGCGGCGGTGGAGGGGGCCATGGTCTCCAAGTACCGCAACATGGGCCAGACCTGCGTCTGCGTGAACCGCTTCCTGGTCCAGGACGCCGTCTACGACGCCTTCGAAGCCAAGCTGGCCGCCAAGGTCAAGGCGCTGACGGTGGGCGACGGCGCGCAGGATGGCGTCACCCAGGGCCCGCTGATCAACGAGAAGGCGGTGGAAAAGGTCGAGCGCCTGCTGGCCGCGGCCACGGCGGGCGGGGCGCGGGTGGACCTGGGCGGCCATCGCCACGCCCTGGGCCGCACCTTCTTCGAACCCACCATCGTCACCGGCGTCACCGCCGACATGACCATCGCCCGGGAGGAGATCTTCGGGCCGGTGGCGTCCCTGATCCGGTTCAAGGACGAGGCCGAGGCGATCCGCATCGCCAACGACACCGACTTCGGCCTGGCCGCCTATTTCTACGCCCGCGACGTCGGCCGGATCATGCGGGTGTCGGAGGCCCTGGAATATGGCATCCTCGGGGTCAACGAGGGGATCATCTCCACCGAGGTGGCGCCGTTCGGCGGCATGAAGCAGTCCGGGACGGGCCGGGAGGGGTCGAAATACGGCATCGAGGACTATCTGGAGATCAAGTACGTCCTGCTGGGCGGACTGGGCTAGGTTTGCCAGGGCGGGCGCCTTGACCGACCAGACCCAGGACCCTGTCGGCGCCGTCCAGACCGCCCTGGCCCACACCGTGCGGCTGCTGGCGGCCGACCCGGCCCTGGCCGAGGCGCAGGCGCGGGAAATCCTCAAGGCGGTTCCCGGCCATCCGGAGGCGGTGTTGCTGCTGGCCCGGG
>DASVMY010000206.1:0-51886 GCA_036384135.1 Caulobacteraceae bacterium
CGCTGCAGAACGGGCCGCCGGCCGGCTACCGCTTGCCGCCGCCGCCGGCCAATGCCCCGGCGGGCGGGTAGTGGCGGGGCGATTGATCAGGTGAAGTCAGGGGTGCGTTTGAAATTCGGACTTGAGGGGCGTGGGCGTCTGGCGGCCATGGCTCTGCTGCTGGCGACCTGTTGCGCCCCGGCTCTCGTGAGCGCCGCGCCGGCCCGCGAGTCCCGGGCCGCGCAGAGCTACACCTTCGCCTTCCAGGACGCCGAGATCGGCCAGGTTGCCGCGGAGATCCTGGGCCAGACCCTGGGCGTGACCTACAGCGTCGATCCGGCCGTCACCGGCAAGATGACCTTCCGCATCGATCGGCGCCTGACCAAGGAGCAGTTGCTCGAGGCCTTCGAGGCCGCGCTGGCCAGCAACAACATCGCCCTGGTGCGGCAGGGCGACAGCCTCTTTCTGACCCCGCGCGAGAAGGCCAAGGGCGCGGCGACCATGCGCACCCTTTCCGAGGGCATCCACCACGCCGGCTACGAAACCCTGGCCGTGCCGCTCTCCTATGCGACCCCCTCGGAAGTGGCCAAGGCGCTCAGCGCCATCTCCACCAGCAACCTGGTGGTCTATGTCGATGACAAGGCGGGGCTGCTGATCCTGGGCGGCACCGGCGAGGAGCTGGAGGCGGCGGTCCAGACCATCCACGTCTTCGACCACAGCGGCCTGGAGAGCGCCAAGATCCGCTGGTTCGAACTTTCCCAGGCGCCGGCCCAGACCGTGGCCGCCGAGCTGGAGAAGGTGCTGCAGGCGTCGGGCGCCGGCAACGTCACCGTCATTCCCTTGAAGCGCCTCAACGGCGTCTTCGTCTTTGCCCGCACGCCCCAGGCGCTGGACCAGGTCGCCGACTGGATCGCCAAGCTCGACGTGCCGTCCAAGGCGCAGGCCAATGCCTTCTTCGTCTATCACCCGAAGAACGCCTCGGCCGAAAAGCTCGCCCAGGCCCTGAACGGCTTCCTGAATGGCCAGGCTGGATATCCCGGCGCGCCCCAAACGGCGGCCTCCTCGTCGGCCGCGCCTGCCATTCCCGGACCGCCGCTGGGCGGGGCGGTCACGTCCATGCCCGCGCCGGTTTATCAGGGCGCTGCGGCGTCGACGGGATCCTTCAGCATCGGCCAGGGCGGCGGATCCGGCGATGACGACCCCATGAAGATCGGGGTCGACAAGGAATCCAACAGTCTGCTGATCCAGGCCTCGGCGGGCCGCTGGCTGCAGATCCAGAAGATCCTCGACGAGATCGACCGGGCGCCGCCGCAGGTCCTGATCGAAGCCTCCATCGTCGAGGTCACGCTCACCAACGATTTCCGCTTCGGGGTCGACTGGTCGACGCTGGGCGCCGGCGGCAAGCTGACGGTGGCCTCCATCGAGACCAATGCCGGGACCATCGGGCCGCAGTTTCCAGGCTTCTCGGTCACCTTCCTGGACAAGAACATCATGGCGGCCCTCAACACCTTGCGGTCCAAGAGCGCCGTGGAGGTGGTCTCGGCCCCCAAGATCATCGCCCTGGACAACCACACCGCCAAACTCCAGGTCGGCGACCAGGTGCCGGTGGTCACCCAGGCCAGCCAGGCGACCACGGCCCCCAACTCCCCGATCGTCTCCACCGTCGACTACCGCTCCACCGGGGTGATCCTATCGGTCACGCCGCGCGTCACCGGCGATGACCGCATCTTCCTCGACGTCACCCAAGAGGTCAGCGCGGTGTCGGCGACCACCACCTCGGGGATCGACTCGCCGACGATCTCGCAGCGGCACCTGGAAAGCTCACTGATCCTGAGCAACGGCGGGGTGGTGGCGCTGGGTGGGCTGATCAGCACCGGCCGCACCGCCAGCGACAGCGGCGTGCCCTGGCTGAAGGACACCCCCGTCGTCGGCCGACTCTTCAAGACCGACAAGAAGAACGGCAACCGCACCGAACTCATCGTCCTGCTGACCGCCACCATCCTCAAGGACCGCGGCGATACGGACCGGGTGATGACCCGGCTCGAAGCCGACATGCGCGAGATCGAAGCCCGTGGCCTGCTCAAGCCCTGAGCCCGCAACGCGAGACACCGACGCCGGGTTCGCGACGCCGGCGGCCGCGGCGATCTGCCTGGCCATGGCCGTCACCGTGACCGCCGTCATGAGCCTGGCGCTCACGGCGCTAAGGGCGGCGAGGCAAGACCTGGAACGCACCCAGGCCGAGTACGGCCTGGCCGGCGCGCGCCTGGCCGCCGTGCAAACCCTCCTGCAAAGCGCCAACGTCGGACGCGTGCGCTGGACCCTCGCCGGTGACCAGGGTCCCGTCGAGGTCCTGGCCGAACCCGAGGCGGCGAAACTCTCGCTCAAGGCGGCCGCGGACAATGCTCCGGCGCTGGGCGCGCTGCTCTCGGCCCGGTCGCCCGAGCGCCTCGCGTCCGCCTTGGCAGGAGTTGCGCCGGACGCCGGCGTCATTGGCGACGCCATCGCCGGCGCGGACGCCTCGCCGACCTGGCGCCTGTGCGCCGCGTCCTTCGTCTCGCCGTATGGTCTCGCCCCGGCACTGACTTCGGACCGTCCGGCGCCGCCGAGGCCGGGTCCCGTCAATTGGCGCTTGGGCCAGCTCTGGCGCCTGCGGCTGACCGATGCCCACGGCTGGACGGATGACAGCGTGGTCCGTTTCACCGGCGCCGGCGGCCATCCCATCGCGGTGGCGGCGCGGCGCTTCACGCACAGTGGTCCTTTGGGGGAAAGATGCGACTTCATCGCTCAAGACGTCCCCGCATCTTGAGAGGGGAGGGGGGCTACACCCTCACCGAGATGCTGGTCGTGATCGGCATCATCAGCCTGATCGCTGCGGTCCTCACTCCGGCGATCCTGGGCCAGATGTCCCGCGCCCGGGCCAAGGCCGCGCAGCTGCAACTGGAGACCCTGGCCGCGTCGGTGGAGAACTTCCGCTCCGATGTCGGCCGCTATCCCAGCCAGCAGGAGGGCTTGCAGGCCCTGGTCCAGGATCCGGGCAGCCTCGACGGCTGGGTCGGGCCCTATGCCCGGACGAAGGCGCTCAAGGATCCCTGGGGGCGGCCGGTCCTCTATGTGCCCTCATCGGACGGCCACGCCTTCGAGGTCGAGAGCCTGGGCGCCGACGGCAAGCCGGGCGGAACCGGCGCGGACCGTGACCTGAAGGCGCCGCAGGAATGATCGCCTGGCCCGTCCTGGCGCTGGGCGCTTGCGTTGGCCTTTGCGCCGGCAGCTTCGTCACCACTGCCGCGATCCGGGCCGCGCGGGGCGAGGCCTTCCTGGTCGGACGCTCCCACTGCGACGCCTGCGGGGTCACTCTCGGATTCGCCGCGACCGCCCCCGTCGTCGGTTACGTCGCCACGCGCGGCGCCTGCGCCGTCTGCGGCGGCGCCATCGACCGGGCCCACCTCTTCGGCGAGGTGGCCGGCGCCGCGCTCCTGACGGGTCCGTTCGCGCTCCTGGCTTGGCCCCAGGCGGCTCTGGTCGCGGGGCTGGGCCTCGTGCTGCTGGCGGCCGGGGTCTTCGACCTGAAGACGCAGCGCCTGCCCAACCGGCTGACCGCGGCGAGCGCCGCCCTTGCCGCCGCCCTGGCCTGGACCCATGGCGGCCCTTCGTTGGTCACGGGTGTCATCGCCGCGGCCGTCACTGTCGTCCTCCTCCAGGGCCTGCGGCTCGGCTACGCGCGATGGCGCGGCGAGACCGGGCTGGGCTTTGGCGATGTGAAACTCCTGGCTGGCCTGGCGCTCTGGCTGGGGACCGCGACCCCCTGGGCCGTGGTCGCCGCCTCGACGCTGGGCTTGGCCAGCATGGCGGTCTCGCCGCCCAAGGACCGCAAGCTCGCCTTCGGGCCATTCATCGCCGCCGGGGCGATCCTCGTCGGGGTCTGGAAGGAGACGCCGGCATGGCCGCTGCGCCCCTGACCTCTGGGCCCACCGCCTTCTCGCGGCAGAAGCGCGCGGCCGTGATCGCCCTCCTGCGCGACCGCGGGCTCGTCGACGCTTCAGCCGTCGCGCGGGCGGAGCAGGTCACCGACCAGCAGTTTGGGGTCTGGTCTGGGTTCGTGAAGAACCTCAACCCGTCCAACCAGACCTTCCAGGTCGATGCGGCGGCGGCATGCCACTTCCTGTCCGACGGCGGCATCCCGGCCACCGTCAACAGCGCCAGCGATTGCAGCCAGGTCTCGGGCAACGTCACCACGGTCACCCTGGGCCACATCTGGGTGCAGGCCAACGGCAACCTCTACGATCCGTCCTACAAACAGCAGACCCTGAAGGCCGGCATCGACATCGCCGCGGCCGCCGGCTGCGGCACGGCGAGCGCCCCCACCTGCGGCTCGACGGTCACCGGCGCGGTGCTCACCGGTTCGACTTCGGGCACCGTCGCCGGCAATCCATCACTCACCAACCTCAATGAGGCCGCCGCGCTCAGCCAGCTCAACACCTACGCCCAGAACGTCGAGAGCACCGTGCGCTCGACCCTGCCGACGGCGGCGCTGGACGATGTGGTGGGCGGCGGCGAGATCAATGTGGCGTTCTCGCCGACGGTGGGGGCAAGCCTGCCCTACACGGCTTCGGCGCAATACACCTGGACGGGCGAAATCCCCGACCAGTTCCGAACCAACTTCACCCTTATGGGGTCGACGAACCAGCTCTTCTACGCCGACGAGATGGCGGGGCGGCAACTGGCCGTCAACAAGGGGCTGTCCACGACCACGCTCACTATTGATGATGCAGTCATCCTATCCGGTTACACGATATCGAGCCCAGTTTCGCTCACTGTTCAGCATCCTTACGCCGCAACCGCTGGCGCCTATGGTCAAGATTCCGCTCAGCTTCCTATACTTTGCTGCGATTTCTCAAATGGCGTGATCTATACAATCGTCCAGCAGTTCGGCGATGTGTCTGCGTCGACCGTGAAATACTACGGTGATCGGCAGACTGTCGAAGTCATGAGCAACTACAAGGACATCACGACGGCGGCACAGCTGCTGGCGCAGCAAACGTCGATCAACCAGATCCTCGGCGCGATCACCAAGGCGCCGGTCGTCACCCAGCATCGCTTCGGGATCGTCTACAACAACGACACTTTTTTCGCACAAACTCAGAAGCTTCAGCGGGTCTCCTACCAGACCGCCGTCAGCGTTCAGTCGTCGAGTAACGATGCGACGGCGCGGACCGCGACCTTCCAGGCCGCCGCTTCGCTCTGGTCGAGCCTGGAAGGCTCGGTGATCCAGCAGTCCTACGACTCCTGGGAGGCCTATTCGTCGGCCCCGGAGTTCGTGATCTGGACCCGCGCCCAGATTCCGCTGATCTACGCCGCCAGCGCCAACATGTCGGCGCTGGCCTCGTCGGGTCAGCTGTCCAACTACTCCTCCACGGCGCTCGGCAACCTGACGACCTACGCCGGCCTGGGCTACAACTTCATCATCCCGCAGAACGCCCAGATCCCGTCGAGCGCCAACGGCTGTTCTCTCACCTATTGCCCCGGTCTCAACCCCGACTTCGGATTCAAATCCGATGGATCGAGCCTGGCCTATCTGCTGGCGGAGACTCAAAAGGGCGCATCGGACGTCTCCTTCTACGATCCGGCCCAGGCGGCCCTGCAGAGCGCCAAGGAGACGGACTACAGCGTCCTGAAGCGCAAGTACCTGGCCGTGGACCCGGCGAGCGGGAACTTCAGGCTCACACCGGGTCCGGACCTCACCACGGGGACCGGGCCCTTCCCCTACAGCTTGCCGTTCCAGCGGACCTATGACTCCGGCGAGGCGGTCGCCATCTACTACTACGGTTCTGGAGGCGTGTTCGGAGTTGCGCCCGACGCCGATTACCCCGCGCGCATGGGCGGCGGCTGGCTGCACAACTACCAGGTCACGGCGCGGCTGAACAACAGCGGTATGAAGGCCATGGGCCAGGACAGCGGCCTTGACGCTTCGGCGGTGATCGCCGGCGTCTTCACCTTGAAGGACCAACTGGCAAGCCCAAGCTTCAACGCTTACGTGTCGAGCTTCTTCACCAGCTACTGGGTGAGCCGGCAGTTCATCAACAATGCGGTCGATATTCACATCGGCCCGGCCACCGAGTCCTTCGAACGCCTGCCCTCTGGGGTCTTCAATCCGCCGCCGGGTCGGGCCGACAGGCTGACCCAGACCGGCTCGCGCTCGGCGCCGATCACCATCTATCCCGGCAGTTTTGGCGGCTACGCGAACACGGTCTACGACTACGGCCCTGTGACCTTCGCCTACACCGACAAGGACGGCGCGGTCATCAACTTCGACATCATGTATCCATATACGGCCAACACGATCTCGCTCGCCGATCTGCCGATCTTCAAGGCTACGAATTGGACGTTCACGAACGGCGTCAAGGTCACCTTCAACTACAGCCTCGCGACCTGCTGTCCATCGCCAGATACCGTCCACTACGCGGCGTACGTTCTCACCGGCGTCTCCAACAACCTCGGCCGTTCACTGGCTCTGACCCTCAATCCGGTCCCGAGCAACACAGGGGGCTATATTACGATCACTGGTGTGACGGATGAGAGTGGCCGTCATGTGAGCTTTGCCTGGGCGGGCAGCTGCTATTCCGGCACGATGCCCTGCACCTTCGCGGTGACCGACCTCAACGCCGGTGTGACCACCTATGACTACACGCCCGGCGCAGACTCGCCCGATCCCAGCGTGATCGTCCGCGCGCCCTTTCGCCTGCGACGCTGGTATACGCCCAACAGCTCAAGCACGCCCTATCTGACGATCGCCTATGACCAGACGTTCCGCGTGGCCACCGTCACGGACGCCATCAACCATGTGAGTTCTGTTTATCCCAGCGCGCTGTTCCCCACGGAATGGTGGAAGCGCACCGACCAGGTCGACCCGGTCGGCAGCCTCTCCACCGGCGTCTTCGACCGTTGGAACGGGGTCCTGAAGTCCACCGACCCGCTCGGGCGCGTGACCACCAACGTCTATGACGGCTTCCGCCGGAAGGTTCTTTCGACCAACCCGGAAGGCGACAGCATCACCACCACGTATGACCCACGCTCCAACCCGCTGAGCGAGACCCATCACGCCAAACCAGGCTCGGGCCTGGCCGATATCACCACCAGCACAACCTACGGCGAGGCGCCGACCGTCTGGTCGTGCGTGAACATCGTCATTTGCAACAAGCCGGCGTCGGGCACCGACGCCCGCGGCGCCGTTACGACCTACAGCTGGGACAGCACGAGCGGTGAGCTGACCCAGATCCTCAAGCCGTTCGACACCTCGGGCCTGCGGCCTGAGACGGATCTCACCTACGCCCAGTTCGGTTCAGGCGGCTCGCTCTTTTGGCTGCTGACCCAGAAGACCGACAAGATCACCAGCTCATCGAGCGTTATCACCGCCTACGCCTACAACGCCGCCAACAAATACGTCCTCTCCACCCAGACTGTGGACACCGGCGGCTTGGCGCTCCGCACCTGCTTCAAGTTCGACGCCGCCGGCCACCTGGCCAGCACGTCCGACCCCCGCGCCACGATCTGCCCGTAAGGAGGGACGAGATGGTTCGATCTCAACTGATCGCCCGCCCCGGCCTTCAGGTCCGGCGGTTCTGGCTGGGGCTGGCGTTGGCCCTGGTGTCGGGGCTTCTCGTCGTCGGCCACGCGCGGGCGACGACGCCGACCTACACGACAGACTATGTCTGGGATGCTGGCGGCCGTCTGACTACGGTGATCCGGCCGGATCCCGGCACGGGCATTCGCCCCGCGACGAAGTTCACCTACGACCCGGACGGCGAGGTCATTCAGGTCGACAAGGGCACAACCACCAATTCGTCGGGATCGGACTTCACCGCGCAGGAGCGCGTCGCCAACACCTTCGACGCCGTCGGCAACAAGATCGTGGCCCAGGTTATCGATCCGACGACATCGACCACGCTCGCTGTCTCGCAGACGGCCTACGACCTCGACGATCGGCCGCTTTGTTCTGCCGTGCGGATGAACCCGAGCACCTTCGCAAGCCTGCCGGCCGACGGCTGCACACTGGGAACGGCAGGCAGCTACGGCCAAGACCGCATCACGCGCACGACCTATGACGCGGCCGGCCAGAAGCTGATCGAGACCCGCGCCTACGGCGTCGTGGGCCTGCAGCAGGACTACGTCACCAACACCTACAGCCCGAACGGCAAGCTGCTCACTGAGAAGGACGCCAACGGCAACCTGACCGGCCTGACCTACGATGGCTTCGACCGGCTGGTGAAGATGAACTTTCCGAGCACCACGCTCGCGGCCGGAACCTCCAGCACCACCGACTACGAGACCTACGGCTATGATGCCGGCGGCAATCGCGTCAGCCTGCGCAAGCGCGACGGGCGCTATCTCTCCTGGTGCTACGATGGCCTGAATCGTGAGGTGACCAAGTATATCACCCAAGTTAGCGGCGCCGTGACCTGCACGTTGAACGTCGCGACGGGGGCGGTCACGCCGGGAACCGCGCCGTCCGGCGTCGATGTCACCACGGCCTACGATCTCCTCGGCCGCAAGGGCGCGGTGAGCTTCGCAAGCGGGGCCATGAGCGTCGCCTACACCTACGACAACGCCAGCCGTCTCCTCACCGAGACGACGGCGGGCCGGCAGCTGAGCTACCAGTATGACGCCGCGGGCAACCGCAGCCGGATCACTTGGCCCGACAGCGTTTATGCCAGCTACAGCTACGACGCCCTCAACCACCTGACCCAGGCGACGGACAGCGCCGCCAATAGTCTGGTGACACCAGGCTACGACGGCCTTGGCCGGCGGACTGCCATGGCGCGCGGCAACGGCGCCAGCACCAGCTACGGCTTCGATAACGCTGATCGGCTGACCAGCCTGACCCAGGACTTGGCCGGCACGGCGAGCGATGTGACGCTGACCTTCCCCTACAACCCGGCGAGCCAGATCCTCTCCCGCGGTGTCTCCAACGCCGCCTACGACTGGGCGACCTCCGCGCCCACGACCACCAACAAGACCTATGACGGCCTCAACCGTGACGCCGCCATCGCCACCGTCGGCTCGCCGTGCGCAGCGTCGGGCGCCGGGTACGACTGCAACGGCAACCTGACCTACGATGGCGCGCGCACCTTCACCTACGACGTCGAGAACCGGCTCCTCAGCGCCTCCGCGCCCACGGCGATCACGCTCTCCTACGACCCGCTCGGCCGGCTCCAGCAGACTACCGCTGGCTCGACGACCACCACCTTCCTCTATGACGGTGGCCGCCTTGTCGCCGAGTACAACGGCTCGACGCTTCTGAGGCGCTACGTGCATGGGGCCGGCGTCGACGAACCGCTGGTCTGGTACGAAGGCTCCGGCACGACCGATCGGCGCTGGCTGCACGCCGACAACCAGGGCTCCATCGTCGCCTGGTCGAACACCAGCGGAACCGCCGGCGAGGTCTACACCTACGGGCCCTATGGCGAGCCGACCGGCTGGTCCGGCGGCTCGCGCTTCCGCTACACCGGCCAGATCGCCATCCCCGAGGCCCAGCTCTACTATTACAAGGCCCGCGTCTATGACCCCGGCTCAGGACGGTTCCTGCAGACCGATCCCATCGGCTACAAGGACGACCTCGACCTCTACGCTTACGTCGGCGAGGATCCGGTCGATCGCCAAGACTCCACCGGCGAATGGGCGTTCCGTCCAATGGGATCATGCGGATCTAATATAGTCTGCAGCCCCTGGCATCCGACAATTGGCCGCAATGGGGCGAACGCGGCGTCACGTAGCTCAACAGCGCAGGCAAAAGGTGACCCAAAAGGTGCCAAACACGCAGCCGACATATTTGAACAACTCTGGGCTTCGCAGCACGCAGTATTAGAGAGCATGGCCGCACATCTTAAGAACGGTAAGCTCCTGGAGGGTGCCGTCAAAGGGTCAGCGTTTGTTGGAGACCTCGCCACGGGTGCTTCGGCGATTGCCGGAACGGCTCATGATATAAAACACGGGGTCGATCCTGTGACTGCGACCTACGCAAACCTAGCGGCCGCAGGCACCACAGAATTGATCGTCAAAAGTTCGCAAGGTGTGGGTGCTGTCGCCGGCGGTATCCCCGGAACTGCGGCCGAGCCGGGCGGCGGGACCGCTGCTGGTGCGCTCGCGGGGGCTGTTATCTTCGGCATCGGTGGCGGTATCCTCGACGCAGCAACTGGTGCGTCGGAGAAAGTTCACGATAAAGTCCTTGAGGGTGCTGGGTACAAGCCGGATCCGTGACTCCGTCCAACGGCTTCCTCCTCTAGGCGGCGCTCCATGGGCGATATTGAATTTACAATTCTTGCGAGGTGTTCGGATGCCGGTCGATAGTATTCGAATTGGACGAGGGGGCATGGAGAGTGAAATTCTGGATAGAAGAAGAGCTGGCGCATTAATTTCCAGCGTAAAGACGAGCGATACCTACAGCGCTACGGCGGCTCTGGCTACGTGGGGTGTCGTCAATCTTGTATTATTACTTCTGCGCAAGCTGTACGGCGGGCTATGGGTTGGAGGTGAGTTGATCTTGTACAAAGATAAGATTGTCTTCAAGGCCAATGCGCTTAACAACGTTGTCTATTCTGGAAGTAACGATATAAGTATCGCGTTAGACGAAATCAGCAGTGTCGACGTAAGGTTTGGACTATTTACCAGAATAATTGGAATAGAAAGGTCTGGTGAATGCGCAAAGTTTAGGTGCTACGGTGCAGATGAATTCGCCGCCAGACTAAAAATGCTGATTCCAAATCAATAGTGAGCCGGCCGCGCAAGAAGAGTCCAAGACCAAGCGGACAGGTTTTCGATGCGCTGGTCATCCGCGCCGGGAATTGCCTACGGATACCGATGTCCGCCCGGAGCTGCAATGTGAAACGGCAAGGAATTGGATGCCGATCCGGAGTCAAACTTGGCCGCCGGTTGACAATCCGAGAACTGGGAAAGCATCCGGGCGCTGCACGTCGGTCAGGGCTTGACGGGATTTTCAAGGGTCCAGGCCCAGGGCAGCAGCTCATCCAGGCGGTTGACCGGGTGACCAGCGACCATCTTCTCCAGCACATCGGCGAGGGAGGCGTAAGGCTCGACGCGTTCATGCGGGCGGTCTCGATCAGCGAGGCGACCACGGCCCAGCGGGCGCCGCCGCCGTCGGAGCCGGCGAAGAGGTGGTCCTTGCGGCCCAGCGCCACGGGCCGGATGGCGCGCTCGACGGTGTTGTTGTCCAACTCGACGCGGCCGTCGGCGAGGAAGAGGGTGAGGCCCTCCCAACGGGTCAGCGCGTAGCGGATGGCCTCGGCGAGCTGGCCGCGGGGCGGCACGCGGACGAGCTGTTGCTGCAGCCAGGCGTGCAGGGCGTCGGTGAGCGGGCGCGAGGACTCCAGCCGGGCGGCCTTGCGCAGAGCGGCCGACTGGCCACCCACCTGCGCCTCGACGGCATAGAGTTCGGCGATGCGGCGCAGCGCCTCGGCGGCGACGGGCGAGCCGGTGGCCTGGCTGATCTCGTGGAACTTGCGCCGGGTGTGCGCCCAGCAGGCGGCCAGGCGGATGTCGCCGGCGGCGGTCAGCCGCTCGAAGCCGGCATAGCCGAAGCCGGCATAGCCGTCGACCTGCAGCACGCCCTTGAAGGCCGCCAGATGCGCCGCCGGCCGCTCGCTTCGCCTGTCGGTGGCGAACACATAGACCGCCGCCGGCGGATCGGGTCCGCCCCAGGGGCGGTCGTCGCGGGCGTAGACCCAGAGGCGCCCCGTCTTGGTGCGGCCACGGCCAGGGTCGAGCACCGGGATGGGGGTGTCGTCGGCGAAGAGATGGCTGGAGGCGAACACCTTGGCGGAAAGGCGTTCGTGCAAGGCAGCCACCAGCAGGCGCCGCCGACCCAGCCGGCCAGGGTAGACCGGTCCAGGTCCATGCCGTGGCGCTCGAAGATCTTCGACTGCCGATAGAGCGGAAGGTGATCGGCGTACTTGGCGATCAGCACCTGCGCCAGCAGCGCCGGCGTCGCCAGCCCACCGGCGATCGGCCGCTCGGGGGCCGGCGCCTGGATGACCGTCTCGCAGGCGCGGCAGGCGTACTTGGGCCGGCGGATGCGGATCACGCGAAGCTGCGCCGGGACCCAGTCCAGCATCGCAGCAACGCTCTCGCCGATGGCATGGACGGCGCCGCCGCAGTGCGGGCAGCCACCGTCCGGGATGTCGATCAGCACGTCTTCGCACGGCAGGTGGTCGGGAAGCGCCTGGCGCTTCGGCTGCGCCTTGGCGGGCGACTGGAGCACCCGCGGACGGCGACCTTCCGCGTCCGCCAAGTCCGCCTCGACGTCCTCCAGGGCGAGCGCCAACTGGTCGGGATCCAGGCGCTCGGAGCGGCGGCCGAACTGCGCCCGCTGCAGCTGCTTGATGATCGCCTTGAGCCGGTCGATCTCCCCGTCACGACCTCGACGACGGCGGCCATGTCGCGCACCAGCTGCTGCAGCAGAGCTGTATCGGAGGGCAGGTTGTCGAGGTCCAACCGCATGGCCGATTCTACCCATGTTCGAGTCATGCGCCAAGCGGATATCCCTTGTGGGATAAGCCATTGAGCGGTGTTTCAGCCGGCGATGGCGGGCCGTCAGGTGCGCTCGGGGAAGCGCCAGTCGATGCCCTCGACCAGCATGGCCAGCTGCGCCGGCGTCAACACCACCGAGCCGCCTGGCGTGGTGATGTGGGGCCAGATGAAGCGACCGCGTTGCAGCCGCTTGGTGAACAGGCACAGCCCCGTGCCGTCCCAGTAGAGCAGCTTGATGGTGTCGGCCTTGCGGCCCCGGAAGGCGAACAGATGGCCGCTGAACGGATCCTCCTTCAGCACTTCCTGGACCATCACCGACAGGCCGTTGAAGCTCTTGCGCATGTCGGTGTGGCCCAGCGCCAGATGCACCTTCACGCTGCTGGGAACGAGCATCATCGGGCCGACTCCCGCTGCGCGACGTACGCTCGGACCGCGTCCGGATCGCTGCCCGGCGGCGCGAACACCACACGTCCGCCCGGCAGTCCCACCGCCACGGCGCCCTCGGGGATCGGCAGGGGAACGGCGCCCGGCGGAACCACGGCTGATCGCTTCGCGCCATCGCCGACCAGCCGGACTTCGGCCAGGCGCACGCGCTCGGCCTTGCCCAGCCCCATCTGCGCGCGCCACCGGAACAGCATGCTGGTGACCACGCCATGGCGGCGGGCCACCGCGCTGATCGTGGCGCCCGGAGCCTCCGTCTCCATCACCATGGCGCGCTTTTCTTCGTCGCTGAAGTGGCGGCGGTTCGAGCGGCCATCACCGTCGCGGATCGCGCGCGGCGTCGGCGTCAAGCCGGATTCCGCGCCTCCAGCGTTTGCACTGGTGCTTGGTCTGGCCCCCACGTATGGGCGGGCGCTCGGATGAACCAGCGCGCGCCAGTCGACCCCCAGCGGCTCTTCATCAAGCCTTTGCCGCCACGCTCGCAGCGAGTGGGTGCTCAGTCCAACCGCGCTGGCGTATTCTGCGGCGCTGAGGCCACTCCACAGCTGCGCCTCCACATGCATGGCCCAGAACGCCTGCACCGCCCTGTTGCGGACCTCGCTGCGCGAGCGGCGCGGCGGCGCCTTGGGCTTGCGCGAAGGCTTGTGCTGCAAGGCGTCGGCGTCGCCGATCTTCCTCAGCCAGGCGCTAAAGCGTCTCGGTTCGAGCCGGTGTTCACGGCAGTACGCCGCGCGCGACAGACCGCTCAGCCGCCACGCCTCGATATGCACCGACCACCAGGTTCGCAGCCCCCTGTTCTGATACCGCTTCGACGCCACCGACCAGCTCCCAGGTTACCCAGGAGCCCGACATGGTTCACCGCACCGGGCGAGAACAAGAGTGCAACAACCAATCGCTCACCCAACATGGAGCAGTACGGCAAGATAAAAGGCCGCGGCGCCACGGGCGCGCATTGCCCTCAAAAAGCTTGTCTGCACATGGGTTTAGCGGAGCGCCAACGGCACCGTCTTCTTCGAGGCGTGGCGCCGTTGGCGCGCGCAACGCCTTAGCCTCCACAGAATTCGACGGCGCCGGGTAGTGGGGTTGCGCGCGCTAGCGAGGGGCCGGCGGGTTTGCTGGATCCGCCGTTTTCTTGCTGCGGCCCTTCGGCGAGGGCGTGGGTTTGCCGCCACGCCCCTTGGCGCCGAGACCCGTGGCCTTGGCCAATTCGGAGCGGCGAGCGGCGTAGGCGGGCGCTGTCGTCGGGTAGTCCTTCGGTAGGCCCAACTTGGCCTTGTACTGGTCGAGGGTCATGCCCCTCGTCGTCAGGTGACGCTTGAGGGTCTGGTAGGTCTTGCCGTCCTCGAAGGAGACGAGGCCGGTGGGGGTGATGCTCTTGCGGATCTGGGCGGGCGTCAGCCTGGTTGCCGTCTCTTCGGCGGCGGCCTGGCCGTCGGGTTTGGCGAGCGTCGCATGTACCTGCTGGATCAGGGCCGGAAGCTCGCTCACAGCGATCTTGTTGCCTTCGACGTACGAGGCGACGATGTCGGCCGTCAGCGCGATGAGCTTCGGGTCATCAGCCATGGTTCCAACTCCCCAGGACCCTCTGCCACTGTGTATAGCACCGGGGTCTGACGGAAAGGTTGGGCCTTGGAGTCGAGTGTGGGCCAGACGGCCCTCAGCCGGTCAAGGGCGGCTTCGCCGTCGCTGCGCGATGGCTGGCCGCCCCTTGGGGCGGCCAGCCTCCCTGGACCGCCCGAGCGCCGCCTGGCTAGGGCTCGGCATGCGCCTTAAGGCGCAGCCTGCCAGGGGCAGGCACTCGCCAACTGCAGTCAGAAGGGCCTAGGCGCGCAGCCGGGCGCCGGGGCCGCCGTTCGCGTCAGCGCTGATGAAGATGATGCCGGCGGCTTCGAGTGCGGCTTGGATGCGCCCGAGGTTGGCCGCGAGAATCCCGCCCCGGCCAGTCTCAAATCTCAAGATCGTCGACTCGGCCACACCTGTCAGTTGGGCCAGCGCGCGAACGCTCAATCCCAACGCCGCGCGAGCCATCCTGACCTGAGAAGCCACGATCATGCACGAAATTCCTGCACTTATGACGGAATTTCGTTGACCAGCTCCCCGAAATTCGTTCAAGTTTAGCGGCAATCTTTTCAAACACCACCGATCAGCACGCTGGGCGGCACGAACGCCCGTGCGTGGGAGCGCCGCCGCATGTCTGCGTCCAGAGTTCGTCAAAGCCGAGGGATCGCCCGTCGGACCCTCTTTGCGTCCCTCGCGGTTGCGGCCGCAACTGCCCCCGCCGCCCAAGGGGGCGTGCTGGCCGAGTGTGCCGTCTGGCTCGCTTTGGACCTGGAGATTGACCGACTGGCTGTCCGGTGGGCCGAGCTCGAAGCTTTCGCTGCCCGAGATTCCCGATGGTTCAGCCTCACCGAGCAGCGGCTTGCGTTGCCGGGCGCTGCGGAAATGGCCGCAATCGAGACCAAGTTGGACGGCCTGTCCTCAGAGAGGGAGCGGCAGTTGGCGGCGCTGCACCGGTTGCGGTCGCGCAGCCTGCACGACGTTGCGAGCAGGCTCGCTGTCGCGGCTCGCCTCATGCAGCACGAAGAGCACCCAGCCCAGCCGCTAGTCGATCGGGCTCTTAAGGAACTGGCGAGCTTGAAGTGTCCTGGATGCGGGTCACCTTACCTATCCCGCCAGTTCGAGGCTTGGAGCGAGCCAGGATCCCCCCTAGGCGTGGCCTTCCGCTAAAGGCTCTTAGCTGACGTTCGATAGGTCCGCTTCCAGACCGAGGGCGACTGCCGCCGCATCTGGCAGGTTAAGGTGGTGAGGGCCTGCCGACCCACGCGTGGCTGTCATTGCCGTGTGGTGTTTCGAGGCGCTCTAAGCGCAGTCACGTTTTTCTCGTTCACCACTTGTTCCCAGAAGTCGGGCTTCCCACCTTGCCATGCAATAGCCGCATGACGGCGGGGAAGGGGATACATGTTCAGACCGCACGGGCGGGGCTTGTTCGCCAACATCGACTTCCACTCGTTCAGCGAGAACGTGCGTCGAGCGATCACCGGCGAGATCGAAGGCATGGACGCCAATCGGCTGCTGAACACCAGCACCGACGACCTCGTGACCTATTTCGAGGGCAAGTTCCACATGGAGGCGCCGCGCCTGCTGGAGGACCAAGTCGAGGCCAGCAGCGAGGAAGCCAGGATCGATGTCAGCCGCCGGTTCGACTACGGCTTCCCCGGCGAGCGGGAAGGCCCGGTGATGGTGAAAGGCTTGGCCGTCACCTACCACGTGCCGTTCGAGGGTGACGCCGAGCTGTTCAAAGTTCAGCCGAACCAGTCGTACATGGGCACGATCTTCAACGCGCAGATCGCCGGGCAAGAGCTGCGGCTTCGCTTCCAAGACGCGAACTTGACCGACGCCCAGGTGAAGGGTCAGTACGAGCAGCAGATCAAGCTCTACCGCGACATGCTGGGCTTTCTGCGTAGCAACCTCGACAGCTTGAACGCCCAGCTTGGCGGCCACGCCCGCGCCGTGGTGGAGCAGCGTAAGCAGAAGCTGTTAGGCGACCGTAGTCTGACCGCAGACCTTGGGGTGCCGCTGAGGACGCGGCCTGACGCGGCGAAGACATATGCGGCGCCTGAGGTGCGCCGGAAGATCGCGCCGACGCTGCCGACCGCGAGTTCGGCGCCTTTCAAGCCCGAGCCGGCTTTGACGGACGAGCAGTACGAGCACATTCTAAAGGTTGTGCACAGCACCGCACAGGTGATGGAGCGCAGCCCGAAGGCATTCAAGACGATGGACGAGGAGACGCTGCGCACCCAGATCCTCGTGCAGCTGAACGGGCACTTCGAAGGGCAGGCGACCGCCGAGACCTTTAACGCTACGGGCAAGACCGACATTCTGATCCGCTCGGGCGACCGCAACATCTTCATCGCCGAGTGCAAGATTTGGTCAGGCGCCGAGGCGCTGCTGAAGGCGCTCGACCAGCTGCTGGGCTACACGGCCTGGCGCGACACGAAGACGGCGATCATCCTATTCAATCGTAACAAGGACTTCAGCGCCGTCCTCGACAAGATCGACCCGTCGATGAAGCAGCACGCGAACTTCAGGCGCGCCCTGCCGAAGCCGGGCGAGACAACCTGGCGCTACGTGTTCGGTCATCGCGACGACTCGGGCCGCGAACTGATGCTGACGGTGTTGGCCTTCGACATCCCGGCGGCCGACTGATGGAGGACGCTGAGACGCCCGCGACGTGCGCGTGGTGCGACAAGCCCACGTTCGTCGTCATCCAGACCCCGAACGGCAAGAGGGCGGCCTGCGCCGACCACTACATCGGGCTGCAGGCTGTCGAGAACGAGCGACAGCGGAATCTCACCGATCGATCGCGCCACGCGATGGCGATGATGAACTTGGCTGCCGAGGAGATGAACATGGTGACGGGCATCAACCTCGGGGGCAAGGTCGCGATTCCCGAGCCGGCGCCGGCGAGCAACTTCAACAACATCACGGTCACGAACAGCACCATAGGCGTGCTTAGCACCGCGGCCGTCGGCCAGATCAGCGCCTATGTCGGGCACCTACCGCAGGGCGACGCCGCCCGCTCCGCGCTGGCGGAGATCACGTCGACCGTGGCGAACGAGCCCATGGACGAGGGTGCCAGGAAGAACCTCCTCGATCAGATCGCCGTCATCGCCGAGCAGGCGGCGACCGAACCCCAGAAGCGGAAGCCGGCGGTGATCGGCCCGATCCTGACGGGTATCACCCAGGCTGCCGGCGCGACCGAGGCGGTCGCCGGGGCGTGGAAGGTGGTCGAGCCCATCATCAAGGCTCATTTCGGCATGCCCTAGATGCACCGCGTGCCCCATGGGTGAAGCCAAGAACAGGAGCAGGAGTCGGGCGTCCGTCCTCGCGGCGGAGACCCGGTGCATCTATTGCGCCGGTGCCCCCGAGACCCTGGAGCACATGCCGCCGCGCGCCATGTTCCGCGCGGCCTCTCGGCCGAGTGGCCTGGAGTTCGGCACCTGCCTGTCTTGCAACAACGGCACCAGCGCCGCCGACTTGGTCGCAAGCTTTGCGGCGAGATTGATCCAGGGGAATGACGATCCGACCGATTGGCACCACGCCGAGGCGCGCGGCAAGCTGCGGATGCTCCGCAAGAAGACGCCGGACTTCCTGCTCGAACTGTTCCGCCCGGAAAAGAGCAAGGAGATTTGGCAGCGTTCCCCTGGCGGTGTGCTGACCAAGGCCGTGTCGGTCCACGCCGACGGTCCCAGCACGAAAGCTTACCTCGACGTATTCTCGGCGAAGCTGGGCATGGCGCTTTACCGCGAGCACGTGGGCGCACCGATCCCCATGGAGGGCGGCGTCCACTCACGCTGGTTCCTGAACGCCGGGCTCGCCCAAGAAACCGCCGACAGCATCATGCACAGCATGCCGATGTTCTCGACGCTGAAGCAGGGGGGCTTCGAAGTACCCGGCCAGTTTGGCTACCGCTACAACTGCGACCTGAAGTCCATCTTCGCGGCGATGGTTTGGTTCCACACGGGCCTGTTCGTCTTCACCATCGCCGCCGCCGATCCCGACACCTACGATCTTCGAAGTCTTCCCGATCGGCATTCCAGCTTCTTCCAGCCGGGTCGGCTGCTCGCGCAGATGCCGAAGCCGCAGCTGACCGTGTCTGCGGCGCCGAGCGCATGAAACGGATAGTTGGAAGTGCGACTCGCCCTACCGTTCAGGGTTGGCTGGTTGGCAGGATTGATTTGGCCCCATTGGGCGACCGCGATGCCGCGTCATCGGTGAAGGGATGATAGGGTGACGTTCAGAACGCCACGGGACCTTGGGCAGTATAGAGGGGTCGCGAGGCCCGACGCAGAATCGACCAGCGAATACATCGGCGCGAGGCCTTGCTGCTGGGCCAGTCGGCGCGGCAGGTGCTGAAGCTTCGGCCGGCGGCGAAGCCGAACGAGGGGAACCAAGATGGCGCAGAGACCGACATCAAAGCCGTGTCGCAAATGACAGCGCGACCATGGCCCACGTAAGGGAGATGCTGGCGCGCGGCCCAGACCTGAAGCGGGTCGAGGCGGAGCTGAGGGCGAAGAGGCTGATCCCGCAGGCCAAGGCGCCACCGGCCACGCAGCCGCGCAAACCCTAGCCGAGACGCCAAAGGAGACACCCATGGTCAACGAGAACGAACCGCTCGTCCCGCCCGTGCAGGGCGAGATCATGCAGAAGTCTTGGACTTCGTCGCACTTGGAGGCGGCGATGAACCAGCAGGCGCCCGCGCCGGCGCCAGCTCAATCGGCGCCCGCCCCCGCGCCCGCGCCGACCCCGGCGCCGCCGGCCCAGGACTAGACAACTGTCGGCGCCTGACCCGGTGGCTGAAGCCACCCTACGGGTGGCGGCCGAGACTCTGTGGGCGACGCTCGCGCTCGGGCTGCCTTCTCTGGTGATCGCCCTGGTGGCGCTCTACGTCGCCAGGACCGCGCTGAAGAATGCTGACCGAAACTCCTCCGCGGCGCAGGTCGTGGCCCTGCAGGACGCGATCTCGGTGGGCTGGCGTCGCTTCCTGACGACCATAGAGGCGTCCTGGAAAGACCACGAGTTCGCCGAGCTTATAAACGTCTTCGAGACCGCGGCGAGCTTGCATCAAGAGGGTGCGCTGCAGGGCAAAGCCAAGAAGATGGTCTATCTCCACCTCTGCAACTCCCTGGAACTGATCAGCGAAAACGACGAAGCGCGTGCGAGGATCGCCAAGCTGCGCGAGGCGCCGGTGACGTTCGAATATCTGGTCGACTTCGTGAAGGAAGCGAAGAAGCGAGGGCGGGTTACGGAGTTCGCGGCGCTGATCGACATGGTGCCGAAGCCGGCGCCATGAGGGATGGACGGTGGACGAGGGGGCGGACACAACTTCGCGCAGATGAAGGCTGCGATCCTGAAGCTCAGCCTGGGCGACGGATTGCGAGACCGCGCGCAAGGAGTGGCGGCTCAGCGACACCTTCCGCGCAGCCCGCTCTCAAAGGCTCGCATGGGGTTTGATTGATTTGGGCGGTCCGTTGTCCCGCAGGGCGCCTACGGCTTCGATATTGCGAACAATTGGGGAACGCGGAATTGTTTCTCCCGGCGAGGTGGCGTAGCTTGGCTGCTCAACCAAGGGGGCGTCATGCCGGTTAGTGCCTTCATTTCCTACTCTCACGCCGACGAAAAGGCTCTCGACCGGCTCCACAAACACCTCGCCATGCTGCGGCGGGACGAATTGCTCTCCGCCTGGTCTGATCATGCGATCCTCCCCGGGAGTTCTATTGGGCAGACCATCGATGCGCAGTTGGAGGGGAGCGGCCTGTTTCTGGCTCTCGTCAGCCCGGACTATCTCGCCTCGCGATACTGCTATGAAAAGGAATTCGAACGCGCCCTCGAGCTGTCCAGGGCAGGCCGGATGCGCATCGTCCCAATCATTCTGGAGCCGTGCGATTGGTTGGCGTCACCCCTGAGTGAGTACATGGCGCTGCCAAAGGACGGCAAACCGGTCTCGGAGTGGACCAATGCCAACAACGCCTATCTCGACATCGTCACCGGGCTCCGCCGTCTTCTTGAGGTCCCTGTCGTCGGTAGCGGCGGCCAATCTCCAGCCGCGGGGATGGATGGGCGCGCACCCGCCCGCAAGCTGAAGCTTCAGCGTGACTTCGATTCCATCGAGAAAGCCGAGTTCGCGGACCGCGCATTTGGGGTCATTCGTGACTATTTTCAGAAGGCGTCCGCCGAACTGATGCAAGCCAGCGAGGATCTTCGCACTCGGGTGCAGGACATGAGCCCGACAGCTTTTACAGCCTCGCTCGTGAACCGGGCGAAGCTCCGGCAGGGCGAGTCTCATATCACGGTCCACAATCACAAGCGGCGCGGTGGCTTCGGAGACATCAGCTACAGCTATGAAGCCCATGCCTCGGACAATACATCAAACGGGGCCATTCGCGTCGAGGCAGACGACTACAACCTATTCCTCAACGTCGATGGGTACATGGGCGGGAGCAACGGAACGAAGTACACGCCTGAACGTGCGGCTGAGTGGCTTTGGAACGAGTACGTCGGCAAGGCGGGTATCGAATATGAGTGAGCGCCGTCGCTACCGCTGTCTCAACTGCGGTAGGCGCTTCGACGTCGAGGTGCTTACGCCGGACGAGGTCAGGCGCGCCCGTGAGGAGCGCCGGCCGACCTCTGCTATCCAATGTCCCGATTGCCACCGGACTTCGGTGCGTGAGGGCTGGGAGTAGTCATGCTTGAGCCTCACGAATTCACGGTCGGACCGTTCGGCAGCGCTTCACCCCTGAGCCTCATCCTGCCCCGCAACAAGTACGAAGCCGCCGCGGTTATCGGGGAGTTTGAAGGCGCTCCCGCAGCCGTTGTCCTTACTGGCGACTTTGCCTTCCGCTTCTTCCCATCGGCGGGCAACCAAAACTGGCAAGGTCTTATCGTTCCAGGCATCCGGATAGAGGTGGATGAGGCCAGTCTTGTTGATCCAGACTCGGAAAGTGTCGGACTTGGTGTTGTCGTGCGCACGGATACCCGCCTCGTCATTCGCGCGATGGACCCGAATGGCTTTGGTAGGATGAATTTCATTACGCTTCACGGGGAGCTCGCCGCAGCAATGGGGCGGGCTGCGTTTACGACCTGGCAGGCCGTCGTCGGCGCCGGACCCGACAAGCGCGTGGTCTGGCGTGCAGAAAAGGCTCCCGCCAAAGCGACATAGACCCTGTTGCGTTTGTGCGCGCGGCGACGTCGAATTAAGCGCCGCCTATGGGGCTTTGGGCTCATCTCTTCCACCGGGAACGTCCGCACCCGGGCAGTGGCCAGGACCTCCAAAGGCCGGTGGTCAGTCGAGAACCACTTCTTCGAGCTTGAAGTATCGGCCACCCGCCTTGAGTGCAGGATAGGCCAGGCACACGGCGTATGGGTCGCTGTACTGCGTGCTAGGACCTTGTACGTCAAAAACGATCGCCCCGGGATTATTGGGGACGTAGTAGGCCCTGTGCACCTGCTGCATCCTTCTCAGACTGGCGCGCTGTTCCCCATTTTCCTCGGCGTAGTTCTCGACAAGCTCGCGGAGCGTATCGACTGCTCCGTCACGAACCTCGACGATCTTGGCGATGGGTTGACGCCCGCCACCGAAGCCGTGGCGAGAGGCCGATCCTGGTCGATTGAGCTGCACATGCGCGAGGGTTACGATCTCCATGGAGCCTCCAGTTCAGCATGTTAGCGAGCGGTGGGAAGTTCGAACGGAATGGCGACGCATTCCCAGGTCTTGACCGTCATCGGCGCCGATTGGGCGATTGGGATGCCACGCACAAGGCGTTCTGACACGTATTCGCCGGCGATCTGACCAAGATCGGCAAGCAGCCGCTCCCTCGACAGGGCATATTGCTCGGGAAGATCGTTCCACCCCGCGACAAGCCCCTTCCACCACCCGTTCGGCATCTCATGAACCATGGCGTAAATGGCGCGGGAGGGCGCTGGATCAATCGACCACATGTCCGCCGCCACTTGGCCCAAGTTCCGCCCCGGGCGGCGCGCGTCCGCGCGCGCCACCGCTTCAGAGTTGAAGGTCTGCAGCTGTGCGGCGCGCCCAATCCCATCCAGGGCGTAGGTCACCCACCGTTCGGGCCAGAGATTGCTCGACCTTTCCGGCGCGATGTCGCCCAGTTCGACATTGCCGTCAGCCGTCAAACCTTCAGGATCGTATTGCGCCAAGAGCGCTTCGTTCTGAACGATCAGTCGCTCCAGTTGACGCGTATGGTCCGCCGAGGTGTCCACGTTGTTGGTGAACAAGCGCATATGGCCCTCATCGAACGCGGCGATGGAGCGCCGCCATTCGCGGATATGGCGGCGGGCATCACTCAGCAATTGAGCCTGGATGGGAGACATGACGCCACGCGCCGCGAGCTGTTTGATCCGTTCGCGGTAGCGGGCCTGGCGCTCTGCATTAGTCAGCGGCACAGATGTTACGTAACGCGCCGGTGGCTCAAAAGCAACCTCGTTACGTAACGGCCAGGCGCTCTCGTATGAAAGTCAAGCTACGCGGTGTGGTTGCGGTGCCCGACTCGGGCTTAAATTCGCAGTTCAGAATCGGTGGGGAAGGCAACCCTGATCTTGGCGCTCGCAAAGGTCACGAAGACAAGCCGGACAATCCGGAAACCAACCGTCTCAGGGCGGGAGGTTCGGATTTTT
The DNA here is from genome assembly GCA_036384135.1 of Caulobacteraceae bacterium. Taxonomy (GTDB): domain Bacteria; phylum Pseudomonadota; class Alphaproteobacteria; order Caulobacterales; family Caulobacteraceae; genus Acaudatibacter. Next base: position 23,152 of record DASVMY010000206.1, read on the forward strand.
GTCTCCTATTCCCATGTCGACTCCGCCGTCCGGGACAAACTTGAAGTCCATCTCGCGGCGCTCAAGCGCGACGGGGTGGTTACCTGGTATGACGGAGACATGCAGGCCGGAGACGCCCTGGATACAGAGATCGCGCGCGCCTTAAGGCAATCGCATTTGTTTGTCGCGCTGCTCAGCCCAGAATATCTCGCCAGCCACTATTGCTGGAAACTGGAGTATCAGCGTGCGATGGGGCGCCGCGCGAGAGGAACCCTACGCGTGGTCGCGGTCGTGGTGAGGCCGTGCGACTGGAAAGCCACGACAGCCTCCGGATTCAAACTGCTGCCGACCGACGGCAAGCCCGTCAGCCGCTGGCGCAGCCAGGACCAGGCCCTACTCGACGTCACTCAAGGCATCCGGAAGGTTGTCCAGGCGATCCGAAAAGAGACGTCTGCGCAAGAGGCGCTCGCCCCACGCGCCGGAGCGGCTAAGGTCGGCGGCCCAGCCACAGCGCCGGCGCGCGCTAAACGCAGGTCGGCGCCCGCGCGGAAGCGCACGGCGGACCCCACCAAAACCAAACACTAGTTGAGCCGCAAGCCGTTCCGCGGCACCGATCGGCAGTCAAGCCGATTGGAATGTCCGCAACCTGGAGCGATGCCAATGGCGGCTCATGGCGCAGCGCTGACAAACCGCACCGGCCAGGTCGTATGTCCGCGAGCGCACCCACCGACCAGAAAGCGACCTTCAGGAGGGTCGAGATGCGGTCTCATCCGAGTGCCCGTTCCGGGGACCTGCCACCTTTGCTATAGCAATCAACGATCGGTCCGCTAAGCTGAGGCTTCAGGTCAGAGCCGCAAGATGCAGAGCGCGTAAGGGACGCCGGCCCCGCCGGCCGGCAAGCTGTTCAGGGGGAGACCTGAATGCCTTTCACCCGATCCATCGCGACAGAGACCGGCGCCTCGCGGTACGCCATGTTCCTCGACGATCGCAGCTGGCTCAGCGTGATCTCGAAACCAGGGACACAGCGCCTCATCTTCGACGAAGCTCAGACTGGCAAGCCGTACGCGCGACCGGCGGGCGGCGAGGTCGCCAGCGGCGTCCCGGTGGCACTCCTGTTCTGGGGCGAGTGGTGGAACCAAAGCCAACTCGGCCTTGATCGCCAGGCCTTTTTCATCGACGCCGCCCAGAAGCTCATCGCCAGCCGTTACTTCGAAGGCTTGGGCCAGTACGGTGTCGAGCCGCCGACCTATTGGGGTGCGCGCGTGGTCACCGATCCGGGCCCTCCCGCGGACCCGGGTGACAACGGCGAGATCTTCGACATGCTGGACGGCCTGGTGGACGACACCTTTCCCGATCCGGATGATCAGCTCCTGCTCCCGGTGATCTTTCTGCCGCCCGGCGCCACCCAGGTCGACGACGCCGGACACCCGGGCCGTCATGGTAGCCACCACTGGGGGATCCTCGACGACCACAGGTTCATCTTCGCGCTCATCAAATGGTACGACGACACGCCGCTCGACAGCTTGGACATGGCCATGCGGACCGTCAGCCACGAGATCGTGGAGGCGATGACCGATCCTTGGAGCAATGCCCCGGCCTGGCGGACGACGGGGACGCCGCCGGCCGGCGGCGGCGACGAGATCGCGGACGAGGCGGAGATTCCGGACGGTCCCAACCCGAAGCGGGTGCAGTCGGCGTTCGTTAACGGCGTGACCGTCTGCGCCTACTGGTCGAACGAGGAGAAGCATACCGTCATTCCCATCGACCTGGATTACTCGGCCCAGATCGCGGTCGAGGTGCAGGGCATTTCCGAGACCGCCGGGCCGCCCCAGACGTTCCGGCCGGACCCCGGGATCCTGAAGCTGTGCCCCCGCATTGCGGATCGCCCCTACAGCTGCAATAGCCTTAGCATCTCCGAGCGTGCGATCTGCACCGTCAAGACGACGCGCTACCGCAAGCCCCGTGTGCACTGGACGGTCGGCGACCAGTATCTCGAGGCCTCGCGTTCGATCGCTGTTCACGTCGTCGGCAGCGAGCTCACGCCACCGGACGGCGTTTCTGTCGGGCCGCATGACGTCACCCTGGACTGCGTCCTGTCGGGCGACACCACCACGCTCACCATCATCGCACCAGGTGGGCTCAACTTCGACGTACCCGTCTCCTGCTGGGTGCATGACGACACCATCCAGGGGCTGCTCGCCGAACACGGCGACGTCAATGCGAGACCCGAGACCTTGGTCGGTTTTGCCGGTTCCGACGTCGCGCTCGACCCTGAGTACACCCGGGCGCTAGAGGCGTGCCTCTCGGCCATCGTCAAGGCCGCGCTCGATCGGACGCACCGGGTGCCGCCGGAGGGTCCACCCGGTCCGCCAGAGCCGGGGGAGGTTCCGGGGTGGGCGCTGGCGGCCTTGCCGGCCTACGCGCGGCTGACCCAGTTCCGCAAGGCGCAGCAGGTGGTTCGCGTCAGCCGCGCCGCGCAACACCTGTTCGAACGCGAAAGCGCTTCAGCTATAACCCGCTCGCTGGTCGCCCGCGCGCCGGCGCTCGCCGCGACGCTGCAGCGGGCTGAGCCACCGCTCACCAAACCTGTCTGATCGGGATGGTGCCCTGCGCTAGCTGCAAGCTCCGGCTCAGCTTGAGCTAAGGACGTGTACGCCGGTAGCGGCCGCAAAGGCTGCAGTGCGATCCAACGGAAGCAGCGAACGCCGCGGTCTGCCTCGCGCGCTACTGTCCCCTAATGCTGTGGAACGGGCGCGCGGAACCTCCGAGACGGGTCGGTTGAGGACCCAGACGCGCAGGAGACCTGAAGGTCTGCTTCTCGGGCCGGCCCCAATGTCTCCTCCTGTTGAGGGTTTCGGATGGCGGCCCAGCACCGATGTGCGGTGCGCCGCGCGGGTCGCCGTCCGGAAGCCTTCAGGGGAGGAAGCCGCGGTCAGCCGGCAGCGTCTATGGGGATTAAGCGCCGGCGCTGGGTTCTGACCGTCGTGAGCGGCTGGGCCGGATGTTTCGGCAGGCGCCCTGGGGGAGTCGGCGGCGCCCGTGCCAGGCGCGGTGGTCGCCGCCGGACACGCGGTGGATGAGGCCGGGGGCGGCGTTAGGTGCAGGGACGCCGGCGTCGGCGCGGGAGCGCGACGATGGGCGACGCTGGGATAGGGGCGCGCGCGGACCGGGGGTCATGAGCTGTCGATCCAGACGCGGGCGCGGTGCGCCTGGCCACGGACGAAGACCTCGATGATGCGCATGCGCCCGCCGCAACAGGGACAGGGCGGCTTGGCGTCCAGCGCGGGCTGGGCAGGCTCGTCCACGGGCCGCGGCGTGGGTTCAGGGGCCCCTGTGGCGGCGGCGATGAGCTGGCGGATGTGGTCCAGGACGCCGCGGCGAGCGCCTCGGGCGAGGAAGCCGTAGTGGCGGATGCGGTGGAAGCCGGTGGGCAGCACATGGAGCAGGAAGCGCTGCAGGAACGCGTCGGGCGTCAAGGTCATGGTCTTGATCTTCGCCGCGCCGGTGGCGGTGGCGGCCCGGTAGTCCTTGTAGCGGAAGCTGACACTGTGCGGGCCCATGGCGAGGAGACGGCTGGAGGAGATCGCCACGCGGTGGGTGTAGCGGGCGAGGTAGGCCAGGACGGCTGTGGGCCCGCCGAAGGGCGGCTTGGCGTAGACGACCCACTCGGTGCGCCGCAGGGGCGCCAGGTGAGCGGTGAAGGCGGCGCTGTCGGCCAGCGGGGCCAGGTCGCCGAAGAAGCGCAGCTTGCCGGCGGCGTGGAGCTGAAGCAGGCGGCTGAGAAAGAGATGCCGGAACAGCCGCGAGAGCACGCGCACCGGCAGGAAGAACCGCGGGCGGCAGGAGATCCAGCGCTGGCCGTCCAATGAGAGGCCGCCGCCGGGGACAATGCAGTGCAGGTGCGGGTGGTGGGTGAGCGCCGAGCCCCAGGTGTGCAGGACGGCGGTCAGGCCGATCCGCGCGCCCAGATGCCTGGGATCGGCGGCGATGGTCAGCAGGGTCTCGGACGCGGCCTTGAACAGCGCGCCGTAGACCACCGCCTTGTTCTGGAAGGCGATGTCGCCGATCTGCGCCGGCAGGGTGAAGACCACGTGGTAGTAGGCCAGCGGCAACAGCTCGGCCTGGCGGGCTTCCAGCCAGCGCTGCGCCGCCGCCCCCTGGCACTTCGGGCAATGGCGGTTGCGACAGGAGTTGTAGGCGATCCGGACGTGGTCGCAGTCCTCGCAGCGCTCGACATGGCCGCCCAGCTCCGCGGTACGGCAGGCCTCGATCGCCGACATCACCTTCAGCTGGCCGAGGCTCAGATGTCCGGCGTGGGCGCGGCGGAAGGCCTCGCCATGGGCGCGGAAGATGTCGGCGACGTCCAGGGCCGGGCGCACCGGCCCGGCTCCCGCCTCAGGCCGGCGGCGGCCGCAGCTCCAGGAGATCCAGCGGACTGTCGATCCCGTCCAGGGTCTTGGCGGCCACGTGGGTGTAGACCGACGTGGTCTCCAGCTTCTTGTGGTCGAGCAGGACCTGGATCACCCGCACGTCGACGTTCTGCTCCAGCAGGTGGGTGGCGAAGCAATGCCTCAGGGTGTGCAGGCAGACCGGCTTCCTGATCCCGGCCTTCCGGACCGCCGCGTGGAAGGCGCGGTTGAGCGAGCGCGGGGTAACGGCGTTGAAGGATGTCAGCCGGTTGGGGAACAACCACACCGGCGGGCGCGCCACCTTCCACCAGTTGCGTAAGCTGGCCAGCAGATGCGGCGACAGCAGCGCGTCGCGGTCGCGCCGCCCCTTGCCCTGCTCGACCCGGATGCGCATGCGCTGGCTGTCGATGTCGCCGACCTTCAAGCCCACGACCTCCGACGCGCGCAGGCCCGCACCGTAGGCCACGCTGAGCGCCGTGCGCCACTTCAGCCCGGGCGCCGCCTGCAGAAGGCTGGCGACCTCATCGCGGGTCAGCACCACGGGCAGCCGCTGGGGCTGACGAACGATCGGGATGTAGTCCACCGCCTCCGGCCGCTTCAGCGTCACCCGGAAGAAGAACCGCAGCGCCACCATCGCGCCGTTGATGCTGGCGGGCGCCAACCCGCACTGCACCAGGTGCAGCTGGTACTGCCGCACGTCCTCGAACGTCAGCTCACCCGGGGTCCTGTCGCAGTAGCGGCAGCAAGACCGCACCGATCGGATGTAGGCCTGCTGGGTCCGCGCATCGAAGTTGCGGATGGTCATGTCTTCCACCATCCTGCGGCGCAGCGGGTGGATCGCTTCTTCGGGCATCACTCGTCTCCTGTCTCGAGGAGGACGTGGCCGACCCACGCTCCTCTTCAGACAGGAGGATCCCGCTGCTCACCTTCGCCGAATGAACACCCATCCCGCGCGAGCGGGTTAGTACTTTGGCGCAGCGCAGCCAGGCGATTGCAGATCGTCGATGGAGATACCGTAACGTGGCGCGACCTTGACATCGTTCGCTTGCAGAAGCGCGTAATCAATCTTGCCGCCTCGAAAGCCCACCAAGCGGAGCAAGAGCGCATCGCTGAGGAGAAACGACTCAGGATGGCGGCCGCTGGGTTGAAGTCCGCGCCCAACCCTTCGCCTCGTAGCTGGGATGAAGATGACAACAATCCGAGAGGGTAAGCAGAGATCAGCTGCTGGGGTGCCTCTGCGGAATGTCGGCTTTCTGGAGCGTTTCCAAGGTCGGCTTGTGGCGCGGTCGGCGACCTTCGCGCCGGCTAACTAAGTCCATGGTCTCCGGCCGGGGGAAGCGGACGCAAAGCGATGGCTGCTGCTTCCGGATCTTGCTTCCGCGCCACGATTCTGCGCGAAAAACCGCGCGGAAACTCGCTTCCGGCTGCTTCCGTAGTGCTTCCGTGCAGCTGCAACAAAGCTGCTGAACGCGCCTAAGTCATTGAAATCGCTGGCGCACCCGACACGATTCGAACGTGTGACCTTTGCCTTCGGAGGGCAACGCTCTATCCAGCTGAGCTACGGGTGCTTGGAACGCCTGCGGAGCCGGGGTTCTAGACGAAGGCGGGGCGGCAGGCAAACGCTCGTCTGTGATCGCCTCAAGTCCCCCCTTAGGTCGCCGCCAGATAGGCGAAGCGAGCCACGAACAAGGCCGCCAGGGCGAACAGCAGGATGTCGTCCCGGCTGGCGCGGCCGCGCAGCAGCTTCAGTCCTGCAAAGGCGGTGATCCCGAACGACAGGCCGTTGGCGATGGAGAAGGTCAGGGGGATGGTGATCAGGGTCAGGAAGGCGGGGATCGCGACCCCCGGGTCCTCCCAGTCGATCTCGGCCAGGGGGGCCATCATCATCGCCCCCACCAGGATCAGGGCCGGGGCCGTGGCCGCCGTGGGGATGGCCTGCACCCAGGGGGCGATGAACAGGGTGACCAGGAACAGCAGGCCGGTGATCACCGCCGTCAGGCCGGTGCGCCCGCCAGCCGCCACCCCCGATGCGCTCTCGATATAGCTGACCACCGTCGAGGTGCCGGCCATGGCGCCGACCATGGTCGCCGCCGAATCGGCGAAGAATACCCGGTTTAGGCGCGGAATGGAGCCGTCCTGCGCCACCAGCCCCGCCCGCTTGGTCACCGCCACCAGGGTGCCGACGTTGTCGAACAGGTCCACGAACAGGAAGACGAAAAGGATCTCCAGGATAGCGACGGTGAAGGTCTTGCCGCCGAGGCCCAGCGCGCCGGGGAGGTCCAGGCGGAAGGCCGTCGCGGTCATTTCGCCGAGGCTGTAGGTCTGCGGCGACCAGCTGGCCAGGCCCAGCGCCCAGCCGCCGGCGCTGGCGGCCAGGATGCCGATCAGGATCGCCCCCTTCACCCGCCAGGCCAGCAGGGCGCCGGTGACCAGCAGGCCCAGCAGGGCCAGCAGGGCATTGGGGTTATGCAGGTCGCCCAGGGTGACGGCGGTGGCCGGGCTGGCAGCGACGATGCCGGCGCTCTTCAGCCCAATGAAGGCGATGAACAGGCCAACCCCCGCCGCCACGGCGGAGAACAGGGGCCGGGGGATGGCCTTGATGATCAGTTGGCGCACTCCGGCGAGGGTCAGGATCAGGAAGGCGACGCCGGAGATGAACACACAGCCCAGCGCCGTCTCCCACGGCACCCCCATGCCCTTGACCACCGTGTAGGTGAAATAGGCGTTCAGCCCCATGCCGGGGGCCAGCGCTACGGGATAGTTGGCCAGCAGCCCCATCAGGATGCAGCCCACCCCCGCCGCCAGGCAGGTCGCCGCCGCCACCGCCGCGCCGGGCATGCCCGCGTCATGCAGGATGGCCGGGTTGACCAGCACGATGTAGGCCATGGTCAGGAAGGTGGTGACTCCCGCCAGCGCCTCGGTGCGCACGGTGGTCCCGTGCTCGGTTAAGCCGAACAGACGCTCGAACAATCGGATGCCCCCAAAACTCAGGCGCCGATTGAGACCTGAACAGGCGCCGTGTCGCAAGGGCCGGCGCACCGGGCGGCGCCAGTTGCGCGGAATCGAGGCGCTGCGCAGTCTGCGCCCCTCACAAGGATGCTTCTTTGACCCGTTTCCTGCTCGCCCCGATCTGGGCTGCACTGATCCTGCCCCTCATGATCCCGGCCCTCTGCGCGCCCGTCCCCGCCCGCGCCGCGGATGACGTCCCTCGCATCGTCGTCATGTCGGCCTTCCCGCCGGAGATGGTTCAGCTGCGCGCCGCCACCACCGACGCCCGCGAACAGACGGTAGCCGGGGTGAGCTTCGTGACCGGGACCCTGGAGGGCAAGCGCGTGGTGCTGGTGCTCAGCGGCATGTCCATGGTCAACGCGGCCATGACCACCCAGATGGCCCTGGACCATTTCCACGTCCGCGCCATCGTCTTCTCCGGCATCGCCGGGGGCGTCGATCCGGGGCTGGGTGTGGGCGACGTGGTGGCGCCGGACGCCTGGAGCGAATATCTCGACGGCGACTTCCTGCGCGCCAAGGACGGCAAGTTCGCCGCCCCGCGCGGGCCGTTGCCGGCCTATGGCATGCTGTCGCCGCGGCCGGTGACGATGGTGGCCCCCGACGGCCGGCCGCGGACCCTGCAATGGTTCCCCGCCGACCCGGCCCTGGTCGCCGCCGCCCGCGCCATGCCCAAGGCCGAACTCAAGGCCTGCGCCGATCCCGCCCACTGCCTGACCAGGGCGCCGAAGGTGGTGGTCGGCGGCCACGGCATTTCCGGCCCGGTGTTCATGGACAACGCCGACTACCGCGCCTACGCCTTCGCGACCTTCAACGCCCAGGTGCTGGACATGGAAAGCGCCGCCGTGGCCCACGTCGCCTATGCCAACGGAGCGCCCTTCATCGCCTTCCGCAGCCTGTCCGATCTGGCCGGCGGTGGGGCGGAGGACCAGGTGAGCGTGTTCTTCCGCCTGGCCTCGGACAATTCGGCCAGCGTGGTGCGCGGGTTCATCAGGGCGCTGCCGTAGCGGGCGGCGTCTGCCTAGTCCGCAGTCGCGACCATCCCATAGGTCATGGACACGAACACGTCCTCCAGGTCCGGCTCCTCGGTGCGCAGGTCCTTGATGTGGACGCCGGCGGCGCGGACCGCGGCCAGAACCTGCTCGACCCCGGCCTCGGCGGTCTTGAAGTCCACGGCCAGGTCGCCGCCGGGGCGCAGCTTGGCCTCGAAGGGGGCCAGGGACGGGGCTTCGGTCAGGGGCGTTTCGGGGGTCACCACCACCGTGCGGCTGTCTAGGCGGCGCAGCAGCTGGCTGGTGGGCTCGCAGGCCACCACCTGGCCGCGGTTGACGATGGCGATGGTGTCGCAGAGCTGCTCGGCTTCTTCGAGATAGTGGGTGGTGAGCACGATGGTCACGCCCTGACGGTTCAGCTCCAGCACATAGGCCCAAAGCTGGCGGCGTAGCTCCACGTCCACCCCGGCGGTGGGCTCGTCCAGGATCAGCACCGGCGGGCGGTGGACCATGGCCTTGGCCACCATCAGCCGCCGCTTCATGCCGCCCGACAGCTGGCGCACATAGGCCTTGGACTTGTCGGCTAGGCCCAGCGCCATCAGCAGCTCGTCGGAGATGCGGTCCTTGGCCGGCACGCCATAGAGCCCGGCCTGCACCTCCAGCGACTCGCGCGGGGTGAAGAAGGGGTCGGCGGCGATCTCCTGGGGCACCACGCCGATAGCGGCACGGGCGTCGCGGGGCTGGGTGTCGATGTCCCGGCCCCAGATCTTCACCTGGCCGCGGGTCTTCCTGGTCAGGCCCGACAGGATGTTGATGAAGGTCGATTTGCCGGCGCCGTTGGGCCCCAGCAGGCCGAAGATCGACCCGCGCGGAATTTTCAGGTCAATGCCCTTGAGCGCATCCATGGCCGGCGCGGTCTTGCTGGCCGGATAGGTCTTGTAGAGGCCGGTCGCCTCGATGGCGTAGTCGGGAAGGTCCATGCGGCTCCGATGCGCGGCGTGCGGCCTCGCGTCGATTGACGGCGCGCGCGCTGGTCGCATACCTAGGGCGCGTACGCGGCCTCGCCAAGGCCGCCCTTCGATCCGGCGGGGATTTAAGCATGGCCAGCAAGCCCAAGGGCGCGCCCAAGGCGCCAGACAAACCCGTGTCATCCGCCGTGACCGCCCCCTTCGACGCCCCTGAGATCATCACCGTCCGCTCCAGGCGCGTGGCCTGCGACGGTGTAGGCGGCGCCCTGGGCCATCCCCGCGTCTGGCTGGAGATGGGCGAGGCCGATTTCGTCGAATGCCTCTACTGCGACCGGCGGTTCGTTCTGGCCAAGGGCTCGGAAGGCGCGGAGGACGAGCGCCTGGCGCCGGGGGTGTACGAGGGCTCGCACGGGCATTGATCGGTCTGGTCATCGCTGCCGAGCCGCTGCTGCAGCCGGACGTGACGCGGCTGTTCGGCTTGGCGGAGCGTTATTTCGACGGCCTCTATCCCGGTGAAACGCATCGTATCGACCCGGCCAGCCTGGCCGAGCGCGGCGCGGTGTTGCTCGCTCTTCCTCGTGACGATCCGCCGCGGACTTGTGTCCCGAAGCTTAACTGATTGTCGTTCCCCCATCCCTACGGTCCACCGGCAGTTGTCCCAGTAAAGCCGCGTTTGGAAGCACGGGAACGAGGACCAGTCTATGCAACACACCGGTAGGAACATGCCGGGGGTCGCCGAGAAACGGAAGCGCGGTTCCCCGTCGGAGTTGAGGGCGCCGAAACCCGCTGGTGGGCCTGGGGTCGGCGCCTCGCCGTCCGAGGCCGAGGCCATGATGCGCCCTGAGTCCGGGTTCGACCCGGAGCGCGCGGCCCTGGTCGCGCGTGAGCGGCAGTTTCGCATGCTCGCCGACAACGCCACCGACATCATTACCCAGTGCGATGTGCAGGGCCGGTTCGTCTACATCTCGCGCGCCGCGATCGAAGTCACCGGCTATTCGCCCGAGGAACTGATCGGCACCTTCGCCCTGGCCTTCATCCATAGGGAGGATGGGCCCGCGGTGCAGGCCGCCTGCGACGTCCTGTTCAAGACGCGCGGCGAGTGCGGACCGCAGCGGGTGGAATACCGCGCGACGCACAAGGACGGACGGACGCTGTGGCTGGAGGCGCGCCCCAGGTTGTTGCTCGATCCCGACACCGGCCGCGCCATCGGCATTACCGACGCGGTGCGCGACATTACCGAGCGCAAACGGGTGGCGGCGGATCTGGAGGCCAGCGAAGCCCGCTATCGCCTGCTCGCCGACCATTCCACCGACGTCATCATCCGCGTCGATCGCCAGGACACCATCCTCTACGCCTCACCCTCCGTGCGGCGGTACGGCTATGAACCGGAGGAACTGATCGGCCGCTCCGGCTTCACGCTGGTGCATCCCGACGACCTGGAAAAGCTGCGCGGCCTGATCGCCGAGCTGTTCTCCGGCCGGCCGGCCGATATGACCGCCAACCGCGAGCAGAGGCTGCGCACCAAGTCAGGGGACTGGGTGTGGATGGAGGGCAATCCCTCGGTCGTCTTCGACGCCGCCGGCGCCCCGATCGAGGTGATCTCCTCGATGCGGGACATCACCGTGCGCAAACAGGCCGAGGCGGCGATGGCCGCCAGTGAGGCGCGCTATCGCCTGCTGGCCGAGCACGCCACCGACGTCATCGTCCAGGTCGATGGCGAGGACACCATCGTCTACGCCTCCCCCTCGGTGCGGCGCTACGGTTATGAGCCGGAGGAGATTGTCGGAACCTCGCGCTACAAGCTGGTGCATCCCGACGATCTGGCCGCGTTGAAGCAGCGTATCGGCCAAGCCATGGCAGGCGCGCCCGTCGGCCCGCCGGAACACCGCGAATACCGCGTGATGGCCAAGAGCGGCGATTGGATCTGGATGGAAGGCACGCCGTACACCCTGCGCGACGACACCGGCGTGGCGGTCGGCATGGTCTCCGCGCTGCGTGACATCAGGGCGCGGCGCGCGGATCGCGAGGCCCTGATCGCCAGCGAGGCGCGCTATCACCGCCTCGCGGACCGGGCGACGGACCTGATCATTCAGGCCGACGTGACCGGCGTCATCCAATACGCCTCGCCCGCCAGCCGGCAGCTTGGCTACGAGCCGGAGGAGATGATCGGAAACCGCATCAACGGGTTCGTGCATCCGGACGACCTCGAGGCGTGCCGTCGCCGATTCGTCGACCTGCTGGCCGGACGCCCGCTGGACCCGGACGACCGGCGCGAGCAGCGGGTGCGCTGCAAGGACGGCCGATGGGTCTGGTTGCAGGGTAACCCCTCACTGATCCGCGACGACGGCGGCGACGTTATCGGCGCGATGACGCTGATGCGCGACGTCACCGACCGTCGGCTGATGGAGGAAGAACTGGTGGTGAAATGCCGGGAGGCGGAGGCGGCGGCGGTGGCCAAGTCCGACTTCCTGGCCAACATGAGCCATGAGATCCGCACCCCCCTGACCGGCATCATCGGCTTCGCCGGCCTGCTGGAAGAGTTGCCGGGTCTGTCGCAGGACGCGGCGCGCTTCACCCACCGGATCGTGACGTCGAGCCAGACCCTGCTGACGGTGGTCAACGACGTGCTGGACTTCTCCAAGATCGAGGCCGGTCAGCTCGAACTCGACCCTCAACCCTTCGACCCGGAACGGTTCGTGCGTGAAACCGTCGAACTGACGTCCGCCCAGGCTGAGCGGAAGGGCCTGACGCTGAGCGTGAAACTGCGCGGCCGTATTCCGCCGATGGTGAGCGCCGACAGTTCCAGGGCCCGCCAGATCCTGCTCAACCTGCTGACCAACGCCATCAAATTCACGGCAGAGGGAACCGTGAGCGTAACACTAAGCTATCTGCCTCAGGACGCGGGAAGCCTGCGCGTCGAGGTCGCCGACACCGGCGTCGGCATCCCGGCCGATCGGCGCGACCAGCTGTTCCAGCGGTTCTCGCAGTTGGACAATTCGATCCACCGCGACTACGGCGGCACCGGGCTTGGCCTGGCCATCTGTCGACGCCTGTCGGAGCTGATGGGAGGGGGCGTGGGCGTGGAGAGCGAGGTGGGCCAGGGCTCCACCTTCTGGTTCACCATCACCGCCCCGGCCGCCGAACCGGCCAAGCCCGAGCCACGCGAAATCCCCACCGAGGCGGTCGCCGAGCCGGGCGGCCGAATCCTCGTCGTCGATGATGTGGCGGTGAATCGCGAACTGGTGAGGATCATGCTTGATCCCTTCGGCCACGAATGCGTCGAGGCCGCCAGCGGCGCCGAGGCCGTGGAGGCGGCGCTGCATTCACCCTTCGACCTGATCCTCATGGACCTGCAGATGCCGGGCATGGACGGCTTGGCCGCGACCCGCGCCATCCGCGCCTGCGACGGGGCGAACCGTGACACTCCGATCGTCGCGCTCAGCGCCAATGTGCTGGAGACGCATCTGGCGGCCTGCCGCGACGCGGGCATGGACGATCACATCGCCAAACCCATTTCTCCGGCCGACCTGCTGGGCAAGGTCGCCGCTTGGTTGGCGTCGCCCCGCGCCGGGGCTGGCGCCCGCGCCGTTGGAGGAGAGTCGTGACCGTTTCGAGCTGGCCCAGATCGGTGATGATCGTCGAGGACGACGCGGTGATCGGCGAGTTGCTGAGTTTGCGCCTGGCGGCGGCGGGGCTCGAGCCCATATGGATCAAGGATGGCGCGATGGCCCTGGCGAAGATCGACCAGATTCGCCCGACCCTGATGCTCCTGGACCTCGGCCTGCCGGTGCTGGACGGTTTCATGGTGCTTGAAAGCCTGCGACGCCACTTCTGGTTCGAAACCCTGCCCGTCATCGTCATGACCGCGCGGCATAGCGCCACCGACGTGAAGCGGGCGATCCAGCTGGGGGCCACCGACTACGTAGCCAAGCCGTTCGAAATGTCCGACCTCCTGAACCGTGTCAGGATGCACCTCGGCGCCAAGCCCAGAAAGGTGGACTGGCTTTCCCGCGGACCGTAGAGCGCCGGCCTTCTCCCACCCAAGAGGTGCGGGATAGGCAATCACACCTGCACGATCTCGGCCCGCGCCGCGCCATCCTCGATGATCAGCCGCGCGAAGGTTCCCCGCGCGCCGCCTTCCTTGCCCTCCGGCAGGGTCAGGCTGCCGGGATCCACGGTCAGCCGCCCACCCACGTCGGTGATCTGCGCCCGGTGAGTGGAGGCGCAGAGCAGCACGTCCAGCGGCCCGTCGAACAGGTCTTCCTCGGCCTCGGCGGCGTCCGCGTCCGGGACGAAGGGCGCCTTGGACTCCGCCAGGTTGGCGATCACCGGATCGAAGACGCAGCCGATGATCAGGCCGCCTTCCTCCAGAGCCAGGGTCAGGGTCTGGATGGCGTCGCTGGGTTCGTCGTCCTCGCCCAGCACCCCGGCCACGGGCGCGATCCCCCGCAGCGCCGCAAGGCCCGAGGCTTCGCCCATGTCGCCCAGGGTGATGATCCGGTCCACGCCCGCCAGCGCGTCCAAGGCGCCCCGCGGCCAGTCGATGCCGGCGGCGGGATGGATGTGGCAGTCGGCCAGGACGGCGATGATCACGGGATCGGCCATGGGTCCCTCTCCAATTGCTTCAAGACTTGCTGGCTCCAAAGCTTGTCACGGGCTGTCAGCAGGGTCGACCCACGACCGCCACTCCTGACGTGACCGGAGCGACGCCCGCGCCTATCTTGGGGCCATGACCGACGACATCGCCATTGCTCCTTCTGACGTCCTCGAGACCGCCGACCGCCCGCTGACCCAGGACGGTCCGGCGACCCGGCTCTATCTGGTGGACGGCTCGGGTTTCATTTTTCGCGCCTTCCACGCCCTGCCGCCACTGACACGCAAGTCCGACGGCCTGCCGGTGGGCGCGGTGCAGGGATTCTGCAACATGCTCTGGAAGCTCTTGGTGGACATGAAGGCGGCGCCCGACGCGCCGACCCACCTGGCGGTGATCTTCGACCACTCCGAGAAGACCTTCCGCAACAAGCTCTACGACGCCTACAAGGCCCACCGCCCGCCGCCGCCCGAAGACCTGGTGCCGCAGTTCCCCCTGGTGCGCGACGCCACTCGCGCCTTCGGCGTGCCGGCCTTGGAGCAGCCGGGCTACGAGGCCGACGACCTGATTGCCGCCTATGCCTGCCACGTCCGCGACCAGGGCGGGGAGGTGGTGATCGTCTCCTCCGACAAAGACCTGATGCAGCTGGTGGGCGACCGGGTGTCGATGCTCGACACCATGAAGAACGTCCGTATCGGGCGGAACGAGGTGTTCGAGAAGTTCGGCGTTGGCCCCGAAAAGGTGGTGGACGTCCAGGCCCTGTGCGGGGACTCGGTGGACAATGTGCCGGGCGCGCCGGGGATCGGGGTGAAGACCGCCTCGCTGCTGATCAATGAATACGGCGACCTGGACTCGCTCCTGGCCCGCGCCTCGGAGGTCAAGCAGGACAAGCGCCGCCAGACCCTGATCGACTTCGCCGACCAGATCCGCCTGTCCCGCGAACTGGTCCGGCTGGATTGCGACACGCCCCTGCCGGCGGCGCTGGATGCGCTGGCGGTGGACGATCCGGACCCGTCGGTGCTGGGCGCCTTCCTGGAGGCCATGGAGTTCCGCACCCTGGCCCGCCGCGTCGGCGACGGCTCAGGCGCCACGGCCACCGCCGCGGCGGCGGCGCGGCCCGCGCCCCTGCCTGGGGCCCCGGTGATGTCGCCCCGCTACGCCCCGGTCCAGACCACCTTTGAGCCGAAGACGGCCAAGCCCATCGACGTCAACGCCTATGCCTGCGTGCGCGACCTGGCGGCACTTGACGCCTGGATCGAGCGCTGCCGCGCCGCCGGCGTGATCGCCTTTGACACTGAGACCGACGCCCTGTCGTCCACCGACGCCAACCTCTGCGGCGTGTCCCTGGCCGTGGCCCCGGGCGAGGCCTGCTACATCCCCCTGGGCCACGAGCACGAGCAGGCCAACGAGGGCGGCCTGGCCTTCGAGGTTGCCGCTCATCCTGAGCAGATCCCCTTGCATGAGGCCATTGCGCGGCTGAAGCCGATGCTGGAGGACCCCTCGATCCTCAAGGTCGGGCAGAACGCCAAGTACGACCTGGGGGTGCTGGCCCGCTACGGGATCACCGTGGGGCCGATCGACGACACCATGCTGATCTCCTACGTCCTTGAGGCCGGCGTCCACGGCCACGGCATGGACGAGCTGTCGGCCCTGTGGCTGGGCCACCAGCCGATCCCGTTCAAGCAGGTGGCGGGGACCGGCAAGGCCCAGAAGAGCTTCAAGCACGTGCCTCTGGAACCGGCCACCTGCTACGCCGCCGAGGACGCCGACGTCACTCTGCGCCTGTACGAGACCCTGCGCCCGCGCCTGGCGCAGGAGGGCCTGCTGACGGTCTATGAGACCCTGGAGCGGCCGATGCCGGCGGTGCTGGCGGAAATGGAGGGCCACGGCGTCCGCGTCGATCCCGAGCGCCTGCGGCTGCTCTCCAACGACTTCTCCCTGCGCATGGTCGAGTTCGAGGCCCAGGCCCAGGCCCTGGCCGGCCGGCCCTTCAACCTGGGTAGCCCCAAGCAGATCGGCGACGTGCTGTTCGGCGAGATGAACCTGCCCGGCGGCAAGAAGACCGCCACGGGGGTGTGGAGCACCGACGCCAGCGTGCTGGAGGATCTGGCCGCCCAGGGCCACGCCCTGCCGCGCACCCTGCTGGACTGGCGCCAGCTGTCGAAGCTGAAGGGCACCTATACCGACAACCTGGCCCAGGCGGTCAGCCCGCGCACGGGCCGGGTGCACACCTCCTACGCCCTGGCTTCCACCACCACGGGGCGGCTGTCGTCCAACGACCCGAACCTGCAGAACATCCCGATCCGAACCGAGGAGGGGCGCAAGATCCGCCGCGCCTTCATCGCCGAGCCGGGCAATATGCTGATCAGCGCCGACTACAGCCAGATCGAACTGCGCCTGCTGGCCCACATCGGCGACATCCCGCAGCTGAAGAAGGCCTTCGTCGAGGGCCTGGACATCCACGCCATGACCGCGTCCGAGATGTTCGGCGTGCCGGTGGAGGGCATGCCGGCCGAGACCCGCCGCCGGGCCAAGGCGATCAACTTCGGCATCATCTACGGCATCTCCGCCTTCGGCCTGGCCAACCAGCTCAGCATCCCGCGCGAGGAGGCCGCCGCCTACATCAACACCTATTTCGACCGCTTCCCCGGCATCCGCGCCTACATGGACGCCATGCGCGCCCTGGTGCGCGAGCAGGGCTATGTCACCACCCTGTTCGGCCGGAAGATCAACATTCCCATGGTCGGCTCAAAGTCGGTGGGCGAGCGGCAGTTCGCCGAGCGGGCGGCGATCAACGCCCCGATCCAGGGCGCCGCCGCCGACATCATCCGCCGGGCCATGATCCGCATGCCCGCTGCGCTGAAGGACGCCGGCCTGACCGCGCGCATGCTGCTGCAGGTGCACGACGAACTGGTCTTCGAGGCCCCCGAGGCCGAGGCTGACGCGGTCTGCAAGGTGGCCAGGGCGGTGATGGAGCGAGCTGCCGAGCCGGCCGTCCAGTTCTCCGTCCCCCTGGTGGTGGAAGCCCGCGCCGCCGGCAATTGGGACGACGCGCACTGAGGTCCCACACCGGGGTCATGCCGCTTGACCTTCCCCCCGCCGAGGGCGAACCCTCGCGGGGAGGGACGCAGGCGGGCGGTTGAAGACCTACTATTCCATCCAGTACCTGCGCGCCGCCGCGGCCATCGCCGTGGCCGTCTACCATGCCTTCCAGTGGATGGACGGCGGCTTCGAGGCCGGCCGCGCCGGGGTGGACGTCTTCTTCGTGATCAGCGGCTTCATCATGTGGAGCATCACCGCCGGCCGCCAGGTGCGGCCGCGCAGCTTCCTGTGGCGGCGCCTGACGCGGGTGGCGCCGACCTATTGGGTGATCACCCTGGTCCTGGCGGCTACAGCCGTGGCCTGGCCCGCCTTCCTGCCCAACGTCCAGGCGGGCTGGAGCCATATGCTGCTGTCCATGGCCTTCATCACCCATCGCGGCCCTAACGGCCTGCCGTTCCCGGTGCTGCCGGCGGGGTGGACCCTGAACTACGAGGCGGAGTTCTACCTCATCTTCGCCGTGGGCCTGCTGATGGGCGAGACCCGCCGACTGGCCTTCGTCACCGCTGCCCTGGTGGCCATCGGCGTCCTCGGCGTGTTGGACCCGCCACTCTACACCCTGGGCGCCAACCTGATGATGATGGAGTTCGCGGCGGGGCTGTGGCTGGGCAAGCTGGCGACCGACCGGGTGCTGCCCGGCGCCCTGATCGGCGCGAGCCTGGCTGGCCTGGCCCTGGCCCTTTTCGCCGCCACCAACAGCGCCTGGTTCGGCGACACCCTGATGCGGCCCCTGTTCTGGGGCCTGCCCGCCTTGATGCTGGTGGGCGGCGCGGTGGCCCTGGAGGCTCGGGGCAAGGTTCTGCGCTGGCGCTGGCTCAAGGCGCTCGGCGACGCCTCCTATTCCATCTACCTGTGCCACGCTCCGGCCACGGCCCTGGTGGCGCACGCGGTGGGGACCAGCCAGCCGCTGATTTTCGCCCCCGCCGCCATCGCCGCCTCGATCGCCGCGGGCCTGGCCTGCCGCCGCTTCGTCGAGCGGCCGCTGCTGCACCTGCTGAGACGCCGAGAGGCGCCCGTCTCTGCGCCGGGTGTGGAATGGCGGCCGGCTCCGGGAACGGATTGAGGCGGCGCGACGGGGGCATTGACCGCCTCTATCGACCGCATTTGAGCAATCGATTGGACGCCGCCTGGCCGCCCGCCTATGGGTCTTGCGCCGAGACGCGCCGGCGCTTTCGCCGCGCGCCCAACCCAGATCAACACGAGGGTTACGAATCATGTCGCTCGCTAACAGCAAGACCCTGGACAATCTCAAGGCGGCTTTCGCCGGCGAAAGCCAGGCCAACCGCCGCTACCTCTACTTCGCGCAAAAGGCCGACGTGGAAGGCTACAACGACGTCGCCTCGGTGTTCCGCTCCACCGCCGAAGGGGAAACCGGCCACGCCCACGGCCACCTCGAGTTCATGGAAGGCGTCGGCGACCCCGCCACCGGCCTGCCCATCGGCGCCACCGACCTGAACCTGAAGGCGGCTATCGCCGGCGAAACCCACGAGTACACCGACATGTACCCGGGCATGGCGCGCACCGCCCGCGAAGAGGGCCACGACGAGATCGCCGACTGGTTCGAGACCCTCGCCAAGGCTGAAAAGTCCCACGCCGGCCGCTTCCAGCGCGCCCTGGACAGCATGGACTAAGCGATACCAACGCGAACCCTCTCCTCCCCAGAGCGAAGCGGTGGGGGAGGGGACCGCGAAGCGGTGGAGGGGGTTCCAGCTTGACGCGAAAGCTGGCTCTCCGCTGGAGCCCCCATCGTCTCGCGCCCCCTAATCCATTGTTCCGGCCAGCCGTCAGCCGGCGGGGCGCGATCCACTTCCCCCACGCAAAGCTAGGGGGAGGAGAGCACAAAGCCTTCCCATGACCGACCTGCCCTCGACAGCGCCCGCCAAGTCCGACGCCCCCCGCGAAGGCAGCCTGGACGCGCCCTTCCGTCATCCCATCGCCTGGCGCGACCCGGATTTCTACGACGCGGCCAAGATCGAGCACGAGCTGGAGCGGGTGTTCGACATCTGCCACGGCTGCCGTCGCTGCTTCAATCTCTGCGACAGCTTCCCCAAGCTCTTCGACATGATCGACGCCAGCCCCACGGGCGAGCTAGACGGCGTTCCCAAGGAGGGTTACGGCGAGGTCGTCGAAGCCTGCACCCTCTGCGACATGTGCTTCATGACCAAGTGCCCCTACGTGCCGCCGCATGAGTGGAACGTGGATTTCCCGCACCTGATGCTGCGCCACCGGGCCGCCGAGCGGAAGGCCAAGGGCGGCGAGTTCGTGCGCGAACAGCTGGGCGAGACCGACCGCAACGGCAAGCTGATCAAGCCCGTCGCCGGCCTCGCCAACTGGGCGACCGACGTCCACAACCAGCCCATCCGCGCCCTGATGGATGCCACGCTTGGCGTCGACAAGGCCGCCGAGCTGCCCAAGTACCACTCGCGCACGGCCGCTGATCGGCTCAAGTCGCCCCTGGCGCCCGATCCGGCCGGCCCGGCCTTCGGCCAGCGCAAGGCGGCGATCTACACCACCTGTTTCGTCGACTATAACGAGCCCGACACCGCCGTGGCCGCCCGCGGCGTGCTGGCCAAGCTGGGGGTCGAGACCCGCCTGGTCTATCCGCAATGCTGCGGCATGCCCCAGCTGGAGGCCGGCGATCTCGCCGAGGTGGCCCGCCGGGCGGAAAAGGTCAGCGCCGAGCTGATACCGCTGATCGACGCCGGCTACGACATCGTCAGCCTCACCGCCTCCTGCGGCCTGATGCTGAAGTTCGAGTGGCCGCTGATCCTGCCGGAGAACGAGAACGTCAAACGCCTGGCCGCCGCCACGCGCGACATCAGCGAATACGTCGTCGAGATCAACAAGGCCCACGGCCTTGCGCCCGGCCTCACCGCCCCCGAAGGCGGCGTCACGGTCCACCATGCCTGCCACGCGCGGGCCCAGAACATGGGCGCCAAGTCGGCGGAGATGCTGCGCCTGATCCCCGGCATCAAGCTGGACTTGGTCGAGCGGTGTTCGGGCCACGGCGGCACCTTCGGGGTGATGAAGCAGACCCGCCCCATGGCGCTGAAGGTAGGCAAGCCAGCCGCCCGCCAGGTGGCCCAGAAGGCCAACGAGACCCTCTGCTCCGACTGCCCCCTGGCCTGCAAGCACCTGGGCCAGATGGTCTCCACCGACCTGGCTGAGGGGATGAAGCCGCCCCGCCAGGCGCACCCGATCGAAATCCTGGCGCAGGCCTACGGCCTCGTCTGAGCCTTAAAAAGAGCCCAAGCCCATGTCCGCCTCCCAGCGCCGGGTCACCCCGGACGACATCATCCCCGACGCCGACTTCCGCAAGGTGCGTGCCGAGCGCCGCGCCGCCCTTCTGCCGCGCAAGAAGCTGCGCCGCATCGACGTGGGCCCCTACTGCACCGCCTATTTCGAGACCTACGAGACCATGCTCTTTCAGATCCAGGAGATGCTGGCGATCGAGAAGGGCGGGGCCGAGCAGCTGGCCGACGAGATGGCCGCCTACAATCCCCTGATCCCCCAGGGCGGCGAGCTAGTGGCCACGGTGATGTTCGAGATCGACGATCCCCTGCGCCGGGCCAACATCCTGGCGCGGCTGGGCGGGGTGGAGGACCACTTCTTCCTGCAGGTGGGCGAGACGCGCTCGGCCGGCCAGCAGGAAGGCGACATCGAGCGCACCCGCGAGGACGGCAAGACCTCCTCGGTTCACTTCCTGCGCTTCCCCGTGACCCCGGAACAGGCCACCACCTTCCGCGACCCCAAGGTCCAGATCATGCTCGGCGTCGACCACCCCCTCTACGACCACCGCGCCATCCTCAATGAAGCGACCCGCGCGGAACTGGCGAGCGACTTGGTCTGATCTCCCCCTCGCGGGCGAGGGGGAGTGGCGAGGGCAAGGGAGCGCCAGCGACCGAAACCCGCCGAGGGGGAGAAGTGCGCAGGCAAACCCCGAGGTCAGCGCGGTTCCCCGGTCACCCCGGCCGGTGGGGGTCTCCCCTCCGCGGCCCGTCGGCTGCTTCGCGGGCTCCGCGCGCCGCACCTCCCCTCACCTGCGTGAGGGGAGGATCAAGAGGGCGACACCGCCGATCGCTCTGACCCATTGACGCCGCCGCCGCGCCGCCTTCCCTTTGGCGGATGCTCCCGACCCTACCGGCGCAGGCCGCAGACACCTCTTGGCCAACGCATGAATGGCCTACCGGTCCCCTGCCTCCCGGCGCCAATGCAGACAACATCCAGGCCATGCTGGATCACGCCTTCGCGCCGAAGCCCCCGGCCGACATCGGCGAGACCCAGGCTGTCGTGGTGATCCACCGGGGCCGACTGGTCACCGAGCGCTACGGCCCAAACCACGGCCCGGACGCCACCGCCTGGTCCTGGTCCATGGCCAAGAGCATCACCCAGGCTCTGGTCGGGATGGCGGTGAAGGACGGCGTCCTGGACGTCTTCGCCCCCGCGCCGGTCCCCGAGTGGCGCGCGCCCGGCGATCCCCGCGGCGACCTGACCCTCGACCTGCTGCTGCGCATGTCCAGCGGCCTGGCCTTCGTGGAGGAGTATTCTCCCGACAAGCCCTCCGACGTCATCGAGATGCTCTGGGGGCGGGGCAAGGACGATACCGGCGCCTTCGCCGCCAGCTTCCCGCTGGAGCATCCGCCGGGCAGCTTCTTCTCCTATTCCAGCGGCACGACCAATATCGTCGCCCGCGCCCTGGCCGGCGCCATCGGCCAGCACGGCGAGGCTTTCCACGCCTTCATGCGCGAGCGCCTGTTCGAGCCGCTGGGGATGGCCAGCGCCGAACCGAAGTTCGACGCCGCTGGGACCTTCATCGGCTCGTCCTTCTGCTTCTGCACCCCGCGCGACTTCGCCCGCTTCGGCCTGCTCTACCTGCGGGACGGCGTCTGGGAGGGCCGCCGGCTCCTGCCGGAAGGCTGGGTGGACTACGCCCGCACGCGAACCTACCAACAGCCGGATTGCATCGAGGCCTCTTACGGCGCCCATTGGTGGCTGGACCTGGCCGGCCCCGGCAGCTTCTCAGCCAACGGCCACGACGGCCAGTTCGTCATCCTCTGCCCCGACCGCGACCTGATCCTGGTCCGCAACGGCGTCACTCCCTCGGAGAAGGAGCCGGCGCTTAAGGCGTGGCTTAAGGATCTCGCGGCGGCGTTCGTGGCGCCGGCGGATTAGGCGCGAGGGCGCGCGTCGTCACCCAGCCTCGCCCCACTCCGGCGTGCACAGGAAGCGCCCGGCCAAGCTGCCGTCCCGCAGGTAGATGCGGATCTCCGCCGCGGCGCCAGCGTCCGACAGGCGCGCGCCCAGGCGTTTGGCGGCGTCCTCGGCCTTGGCCCCGCTGGCGAACAGCTGGTCGTTGTCCACACTGGCTTGGCGCAAGGCCCAGCCGCCATCCACCGGTTCGACCGCGATCACCTGGACCATAAGGGTGTTCCTTCCTGGTTGGCCTGAACGCCTTGAACGGACCATGGCTGGGGCTCGTGACACCCGTATGGCGCTGGCGGACGAAACCAGGGCGGAAGAATCACGAAGGCGTCATGCTTCCTTCCCTCGGAGCCCGGCGCAGCCGGGTGAGGGGGGAAGAAGCGCGGCACGGGCGTTGCGAGAGAACAGGACAGTCGCATCAGGATGGGACAGGCTTTCCAACGCCCGCCTGGTCGTGTTTAACGAAGCGTTAAGACTAGGTAGGTCCGCCCATGTTGCTCACCCTGTTCTCCCTGGCTCTCGCCACCGCCCCGGCCGCCGCGGCCGCTCACCCCGCCGGCGACGCCGCCCAGGCCGCCGGGGTCAGCGTGGTGTTCCTCAACTGCCAGGTGGGCCAGACCGCCCTGACTGACTGCAAGGTCGTCAACGATGATCCGGTGGACGCCGGCGCCGCCGCCCAGGCCGTGAAGATGGCCGAAGCCATGGCCGTTCCCGAAGCCCTGGCGCAGCGCAATCCCGGCCGCATCATGCTGAAGCTCAACATCACGCAGTAGATCCCATGCCGGAAGATATGGGGGATGACGCTGCCCGTTCGGTTGGCCAGGCCGCCCATATCGAGCGGGTCCGCCGCGACGGCTACACCATCGTCGAAGGCGCCATCGCCCCGGACCTCATCGAAGCCCTGAACGACGCCCTGGCCCGCCTCGAGCGCGACCTGGGCGTCCGGCCCGCGGGCAACAGTTTCGAGGGCGAACACACCGTCCGCATCTACAACCTGCTCGCCTACGCCGCGCCTTTCACAGCCATCCCGGTCCACGCCGCGGTGCTGCCCATCGTCGAGGGGGTGCTGGGCGACGGCCCGCTGATCTCCTCCCTGTCCTCCATCGCCATCGACCCCGGCGAAACGGCCCAGCCGATCCACGCCGACGACCAGGTCATCCCCCTGGACAAGCCGCACCGGCCGATCATCTGCAATTCCATGTGGGCCCTGACCGAGTTCACGCAGGCCAACGGCGCCACGCGCCTGGTCCCCGGCAGCCACACGCGCGAGAGCCCCGAATACGGGGGCGCCTACGAGACCATCGCCGCTGAGATGCCCAAGGGCTCGGTGCTGATCTGGGACGGCGCCCTATGGCACGGCGGCGGCGCCAACCGCACCGACAAGCGCCGCACGGGCGTGGCCATGAACTACTGCGCCGGCTTCATCCGCCAGCAGGAGAACCAGCAGCTGGGACTGCCGCCTGACCTGGTCCGCACCTTCGAGCCACGCCTGCAGGAACTGGTCGGCTATGGCGTCTACCGCGGCCTGATCGGCCACATTGACAAGCAGAGCCCCGCCCAGAGGCTGATGGGCCAGGGCGACTTCCGCTCGATCTGGGATCGGTAGGCGGACGGGTTTGGCGTGGCTTCGGCCTTGCAAAGCTGTGTAGGGTCGCGCCTTGAACAGTCGGGATGGGGGCGCTCAGTGGTCAGGATTCGCAGGTTATCCGGCGCGCTGCTCGCCGCCCTCGTCTTCGCGGCGGTCCCGGCGTTGGCTGCCCCCGGTCATGGCGCTCCCGGTCACGGCGCGCCCACCGCCGGGTCCCTCACCGCCGGCGCCGTGGCCTCGCCCGACATCTACGGCGCCCTGGCCGCCCAGCAGGTGCTGCGCCAAGGCGGCAACGCCATCGACGCGGCGGTGGCCACGGGCTTTGCCCTGGCGGTGACCTATCCGGAGGCCGGCAATCTCGGCGGCGGCGGGTTCATGACCGTCTATATGGACGGCAGGCCCTATTTCCTCGACTACCGCGAGACCGCCCCGGCCGCGGCCACCGCCGGCATGTACCTCACCGCGTCGGGCGAACCTGACCCGACGCTGAGCCTCGTGGGCAATTTGGCCGTTGGCGTGCCCGGCTCGGTAGCTGGCTTGGCCGAGGCCCACCACCGGTTCGGGCGCCTGACCTGGAAGCAGGACCTGGCGCCGGCCATCGCCCTGGCCCGCGACGGCTTCGTGGTCACGCCCCAGCTGATGGGCATACTCGACGGCTCGCGGGGCAACCTGGCCAAGAGCACCAATTTCGAGGCCTGGGCCAAGGGCCTGAAAGCCGGCCGGCGCTTCCGCCAGCCGCAGCTGGCCGTCACCCTGCAGCGTATCGCCGACCGAGGGGCGGACGGCTTCTACCGCGGCCCGGTGGCCGACCAGATCGTCGCCCAGATGGCCCGTGGCCCGATCAAGGGCCTGATCACCCACGCCGACCTGGAAGGCTACAAGGCGGTCTGGCGCGAGCCGGTGCAGGGCGACTGGCATGGCTTCACCCTGATTACCGCCCCGCCGCCTAGCTCCGGCGGCATCGCCCTGATGCAGATGCTGGCCATGAAGGCCGACGTAGCGTCCCTGTTCCAGGGCGTGGCGCTGAACAGCCCGCAATACATCCACCTGCTGGCCGAGATCGAAAAGCGGGTGTTCGCCGACCGCGCCGTCTATCTGGGCGACCCGGACTTCATCAAGGTCCCGGCGGCCGCGCTCACTGATCCGGCCTACATCGCCGGCCGCGCCCGCCAGATCGATCCCGCGAAGCGGTCGCCCACCGCCGGCGTCACCCCTGGCCTTGAGAAGCCCCAGACCACCCACTTCTCGGTAGTCGACCGCTGGGGCAACGCGGTCTCCAACACCTATACCCTCAACGGCTGGTTCGGTTCGGGCGTGGCGGTGGAGGGGGCCGGCTTCCTGCTCAACGACGAAATGGACGATTTCTCCGCCAAGCCCGGCGCCCCCAACCAGTTCGGTGTCGTCGGCGGTAGCGCCAACGCCATCGCGCCCGGCAAGCGGCCGCTGTCATCCATGACTCCCACCATCCTGCTCAAGGACGGGCGCGTGACCATGGTCATCGGCACCCCCGGCGGCTCAAGAATCTTCACCTCGGTGTTCCAGGTCCTGGCCAACGCCTACGACTTCCACCTGCCGCTGAAGGCCGCCGTCGGCGCCCCGCGCTATCACCACCAGCTGCTGCCGCCGGACACGATCTTCGCCGAGCCCTACGGCCCCTATCCGCCGGCCCTGGCGGAGGGCCTCAAGGCCCGCGGCTACACCCTGCAAAGCCAGGACTTCAATGGCGACATTGAGGCCATCGAGGTGGACGGCCGCACACCGACCGTGGCGCCCGATCCTCGGGCGCGAGGGGCGGGGCTGGTGATCCGCTGACCTGCCCGCAGCTTGCAAGAACATTGATATCGGGTTCAGTGTCTTCGGGGGCCGTCAACAGCGTGACGAGGCCACCCCTCTTTGTACTGACCGCACCAATACCGGCGCGGCGGAACAGTATCGGACCTGGAGTCCTGACATGAAGAGAACCCTTGCGACGGCGGCGCTCGCGCTCGCCTTGAGCTCAGGCGTGATGCTCGCGGCTTCCTCGGCCCAGGCGCAGAGCGCGGAGCGGGTCTATGACAACGGCACGGTGTGGACGATCAGCCAGATCGAAACCAAGCCGGGCATGTTCGACGACTACATGAAGTACCTGTCGACAACCTGGCGGCAGATCCAGGAAGCCGGCAAGAAGGCCGGCTATGTGCTGAGCTACAAGGTCCTCACCGTGGACTCGCCGCGCGATCACGAACCCGATGTGATCCTGATGGTGGAGTTCAAGAACATGGCCGCGTTCGATCGGACCCTGGCCGAACAGGACGCCGTCACCTCGGCCGCGTTCGGCAGCACGGTGAAGGCCAACCAGTCCTCCGTGTCGCGCGAGAGCCTCCGCGTCCTGCGCGGTTCGGAGACAGCGCGCGAACTGATTTTCACAAAGTAGCGTCCGACCTGCCTGGCCTCATCGCGGCGCCCTCTGCCGCGGTGAGGTCGACGGCTGCCGTTAGCCTTCGCTCCAAAGGATGATCGGCGCTTCACGCGCCTGGCCTTCCGGCACGATCCGCGGCCAGCCCAGGGTGAAGACGACGAAGGGTTCGAAGCCGTCCGGGATTCCCAGCTCGGCCCGCACCGACAGGTCGCGCATCCACAGCATCGGCGATCCCACCCAGCAGGTCCCCAGGCCCCGGGCGTAGGCGGAGATCATCAGGTTCTGACCCGCCCGGCAGCACTCCGCCAGCGCTTGGCTGTTGCCCACCGCGCCGCTGATCACCACCACCACCGGCGCGTCGAAGAACACCGAGAATTCCGGCTGGTCGGCCCAGCCGTAGCCGGGCCCCTTTGGCCGATTGTCCCGCGCATAGGCCTTGGCGCGGTCCCCGTAGGCGCCGATCCGCTCCGCTCCCTCGACGATGTTGAAGATCCACGGCTGGCGCCCGCTCACCGGCGTCGAGGGCGCTTGCACGGCGTCCCAGACCACTGCCTCGATCAGGGACCGCTCAACGGGTTTCGCCTCGTAGGCGCGGATCGACCGCCGCCCGTGAATGGCCTCGATCGCGTCCATCGGTTCTC
This sequence comes from Caulobacteraceae bacterium, assembly GCA_036384135.1. Classification (GTDB taxonomy): domain Bacteria; phylum Pseudomonadota; class Alphaproteobacteria; order Caulobacterales; family Caulobacteraceae; genus Acaudatibacter. The sequence goes on from DASVMY010000206.1 coordinate 50,025, forward strand.
CCTGTTTTGGGGCCGGCGCCTACGGCTTCTTCGGAATGAACAGCGCCGCGCCTTCGCCCACCTTGTAGATCTCCGAGAAATTCCGCTGGTTGACCCCCAGGCTCAGCCGCCCGCGGGAGTCGATGTAGAACAGGGGCTTGCCCACCGGCACGTCGCTGAAGGTGTGGACCAGCGGGAAGGCGTAGTGCTTGCCGGCAAGGTCCACGGGCACAGCGTCGCCGATCTGGTAGCCCAGCTTGGCGAAGGTCTCCGACGGCAGGTTCAGCACCAGGTTGCCATAGGGCCCGTCGGTGCCGATCACCTGCGCCTCCACCCCCTTGGGCGTCAGGGTGGCGGCCTTCAGGTCCAGCCGCACCAGCTTGGTCACGTCCAACTCCGGCCCCGCCGTGGTCCAGTCGTCGCCCCGCGCCAGGTGGGCGGCGGCCGGCGAGAAGATGTCGCGGCCGTGGAAGGTGGAAGAGCGTTTCTCGCCGATCATCCAGGCGGTGTTGGTGATCTCCCGCGCCCCCACGACGCCATCGCGGTCCTGGACCAGGGTCAAAAGGCCGTTGTCGGGCAGGACAAAGAACTGGCCCTTGCCGGACTTGGCGATGATCGCCTTGCGTGTCGAACCCACACCCGGGTCCACCACCACCACGAACACCGCGTCGCTGGGGAAATAGGGCGCCGACCCGGCCAGGAACCGTGCCGCCTGCGCGATATTGTAAGGCTCAACCGTGTGGGTGATGTCGATGACCCGCACGCCGGGCGCCACCCCGTCCATCACCGCCTTGCAGATGGCGACCGCGTCGTCCTTGAGGTCGAAATCGGTCATGAAGCCGATCAGCTTCGGCGACCCGCCCGCCTGCGCCCGCCCCAAAGCCGGCGCGCCCAGCGCCAGGGTCGCGGCGGTCAGGAGCAGGAACTGGCGTTTGTGCATGGGAAGGCTTCCAGGGCTGTCTTGCCTGGAAAGTCGTGCCTTAATTCGCCGCAGATCGCCAGATGCCGGACTTCGCCCGATGGAGGCTCTTCAGGCGTGCCAGCTGTGCGGCCCGGTCGGGGCCACGTGATAGGCCCCGCTCACCGACAGCACGATCCAGTCTCCCGGCCGCGCCACCTGGGCGCCGATGGGGGTTTCCACGGCCACCGCGCCGGGCCGCTCCAGGCAGCGGCCGGCGTCGCCCAGCCACTCCATCAGGATGCGCCAGCCGTTGGCGTCGTGCGCCGGCGGCACGCGAAGCGCCGCGCCGTGGTCGAATTTGGGTAGAATCGCCGTCCTCATGGGACCGGAGTTGTAGGTGCGTCGGTCACCAGGACCTTAACCGCGCAATCAGGGCGCAACCGCGGCGAACAGGGCCCAGGCGCAGGCCAGGTCCTGCACCACATGGCCGAGGGACTTGTAGAGGGTGATCTCGTCGTCCGACCTGCGCCCCGCCACGTCCCCGGCCAGCACCTGGCCGATCTCGGCCACGACATGGTCGTCCCCGACCAGGCCGGCCTCTTTGGCGCGCAGGAACTCGGCGCCCTGGCGCAGCACCCCCTCGCGGCTGTCGGCGATGAAGCGCGAGCGGACCACCAGGTCGTTGTCCACCTCCGCCGGCCCGGCGAACCCGGAGCCCACCACGTTCAGATGGGTTCCCGGCGCCACCCAGGCCCCTTTCAGGATCGGCTCGGCGGCGCCTGTCACCGTGCAGATGACGTCGGCTGCCGCCACGGCTTCTTCCACGCTGCCCGCCGCTGAAACGGGCAGGCCCAGTTCCGCCGCCATCCGGCCCGCGAACGCCGCCGCCCGCTCCGCCGAGCGCCCCCAGACCGTGATCGAAGCCAGGTCCCGCACCCTGGCGATGGCCCGCGCATGGGTCGCCGCCTGCTCGCCGTAGCCC
>DASVMY010000207.1:0-20381 GCA_036384135.1 Caulobacteraceae bacterium
GCCAAGGCGCAGCCGGCCGCCCGCGCGGCCGAGGCGCCGCGTCAGGTCCTGTCGCTGGAGCAGATGGGCATTGCCCCCGGCTCCTACGACCTGATCCCCTTGGACGGGATGAAGAAGACCATCGCCCGGCGGATGACCGAGAGCTTCCGCGACGTGCCGCACTTCCCGCTGACCGTGGACCTGGAGATCGACCAGCTACTGGCCGCCCGGGGCAAGATCAACGCCATCCTGTGGAACAATGGCAAGGAAGGCGGGATCAAGGTCAGCGTCAACGACATGGTCATCAAGGCCGCCGCCGCCGCCCTGATCCGTGTGCCGGAGGCCAACGCCAGCTACACCCCCGAAGGCATCGCCATGCACCATCATGCCGACGTGGCGGTGGCCGTGGCCATCGACGGGGGCCTGATTACCCCCATCGTCCGCGCCGCCGAGACCAAGGGCCTGGCGAAGATCGCCGCGGAGATGAAGGATCTGGCTGAGCGGGCCCGGACCAAGAAGCTGAAACCCGAGGAGTTCCAGGGCGGCACCTTCTCGATCTCCAACCTCGGCATGTTCGGGATCAAGAGCTTCGCCTCGATCATCAATGAGCCGCAGGGCTGCATCCTGTCGGTGGGGGCCGGCGAGAAGCGGCCGGTGGTGAAGGGCGACGCCATCGCCATCGCCACGGTGATGACCGTCACCCTGACCTGCGATCACCGGGTCGTGGACGGCGCCGTCGGGGCCCGCTGGCTCCAGGCCTTCAAGGCCATGATCGAAGATCCGATAACAATGATCGTCTGATTTGTTGCCGCCCTGAAGCCTAGCTGACATCGTCCGTGGGATTCCAAACCATGAGGAAACCTCCATGACACGAGCCCCGATCATCGCGTCGGCTCTCGCCGCCGTCTCCGTCCTGGCCCTGGCGGCCTGTTCCCGAAGCGGTGACCTGAATCACGGCGGTTCGGTGAGCCTGGACGGCGGCAAGACCGTCGTCAGCAAACGGCTTCCCACGGACCTCCCCAGCTACGTGAAGGTCTATCCGGGCGCCGTGGTCACAGCGGTGGTGGACAACAAGGACCAGGGCGGACTTATCGCCTACGACGTCAGCGACCCGCCCGAAACGGTGATGGATTTCTACAAGAAGAGCGCGAGCGACGCCAAGTTCACCACGACCACCGATTCCTGGAGCCTCAACCAGGATCACAACGGCGCCCACGTGATCATGTGGAACGGTGCCGAAACGAAGCGCAGCATGATGACTACAGTCGAGGTAAAGGACGGCAAGACCCACGTCGGCGTGATGTACGGCGCTTCATAGGGGACCATTGTGAGTATCTACGACTTCACGGCACAGACCCTGGAGGGCGCGCCCGCGCCCCTCTCCGACTACCGCGGCCAGGTGCTGCTGGTGGTCAACACCGCCAGCAAGTGCGGCTTCACCCCGCAGTATGAGGGGCTGGAGAAGCTCTACCGGACCTACAAGGATCGGAGTTTCGCCGTAGTCGGGTTCCCCTGCAACCAGTTCGGGGCCCAGGAGCCGGGCGATGCGGCCGAAATCGCCAGCTTCTGCTCCCTGACCTACGATGTCAGCTTCCCGATGATGGCCAAGATCGACGTCAACGGCCCCGCCGCCCATCCGCTCTACGTCTGGCTCAAGCACCAGAAGAAGGGCGTGCTGGGCACCGAAGGCATCAAGTGGAACTTCACCAAGTTCCTGATCGGCCGTGACGGCGAGGTGAAGGCCCGCTTCGCCCCCACCGATAAGCCCGAGGCCCTGGCTTCCGCGGTCGAAGCGGCGATCGGGGCGGCCCACTGATGGCCGATAGTTTCGACGTTATCGTCATCGGCGCCGGCCCCGGCGGCTACGTCACCGCCATCCGCGCCAGCCAGCTGGGCCTGAAGACGGCCATTGTCGAGCGGGAGAACCTGGGCGGGGTGTGCCTCAACTGGGGCTGCATCCCCACCAAAGCCCTGCTGAAGTCCGGCGAACTCTATGAGCAGCTCGGTCACCTGGACGCCTACGGCCTCTCGGTCCAGGGTCGCGCCTACGACTTCACCAAGGTGATCGAACGCTCCCGCGCGGTGGCTAGGCAGCTCTCCAGCGGCGTCGCATTCCTGATGAAGAAACACAAGATCGAGGTCATCGACGGTTCGGCCACGCTCGAGAAAGGGCAGGGGGCGCCGGGCGTCGTCGTCGCGCTGAAAGCCGGTGGGACGCGCAAGCTCACCGCCAAGTCCGTCATCCTGGCCACCGGCGCCCGCGCCCGCGTCATCCCCGCTGTCGGCCTGACGCCGGACGGCGAGCGTATCTGGACCTACCGCGAGGCCATGGTCCCCAAGACGGCGCCGAAGACGCTTCTGGTGGTGGGTTCCGGCGCCATCGGTATAGAATTCGCCAGCTTCTACAGGGCTTTGGGCTCGGAAGTTACGGTGATCGAGGCCCTGCCGCGCATCCTGCCGGTGGAGGATGAGGAGGTTTCCAAGGCCGCTCACAAGGCCTTCGAAAAGCGCGGTCTGAAGTTCCGCGTCGGCGCCAAGGTCACCAAGCTGTCCAAGGCCAAGTCCGGCGTCACCCTTGAGCTGGAGGCCGGCGGCAAGGCCGAGATCCTTACCGCCGACGTCGCCATCGTCGCGGTGGGCATTGACGGCAATGTCGAGGGGCTGGGCCTCGAGGCCCTCGGGGTGAAGGTCGACCGCGGCCACGTGGTCATCGACGCCCATTGCGCCACCAATGTGCCTGGCCTCTACGCCATCGGCGACGTGGCTGGACCGCCCTGGCTGGCGCACAAGGCCAGCCACGAGGGCGTTCACTGCGTCGAACACATTGCCGGCTTCCCGTCCTCGAACCTGACCTCGCCGATCCCTGGCTGCACCTACGCCAATCCCCAGGTCGCCTCGGTGGGCCTCACCGAAGCCCAGGCCAAGGACAAGGGCCTGGAGGTCAAGGTCGGCCGCTTCCCCTTCCGCGTGAACGGCAAGGCCATCGCGTCGGGCGAGACCGAAGGGTTCGTCAAGACCGTCTTCGACGGCAAGACCGGCGCGCTGGTCGGCGCCCACATGATCGGGGCGGAAGTCACCGAGATGATCCAGGGCTTCGCCCTGGCCATCACCATGGAAGCCACCGAGGCGGAGCTGTTCGCGACGGTCTATCCGCACCCGACCATGAGCGAGGCCATGCACGAGGCGTCGCTCGACGCCTTTGGCCAGGTGCTGCACATCTAGGAGATGCGTCCACCCACCCGCGTCACCCCGGACAAGCCGCGCCCGCGGCGCTGATCCGGGGCCGGCCGCGCCGGCTCCTTGTTGGGTTTCGTCTTGACGCGGAGGGTTCGACCCCGGCTCTTCGCTGCGCTGCGGCCGGGGTGACGGATTGGTTGGGTGGTTGGCGCCCCTACGACGCCTACTTCGCCGCCTTCAGCTCCGTATCCATGGCCGCCAGCTTGGCGTCATCCAGACCGGCCTGGGGATACTTGGACGCGTCGCGCACGGTCATGGCCTTGGCCATGTCGAGGTAGGGCGAGGTCTCCAGGCCCGGCATGTACTTGTCCACGATCGCCTTGGTCACAGGGTTGGCGAGCAACTCGCCGATCTTGGTGTCGACGGACAAGACGACAGCGGCTGTGGCTCCGGGCGGGGCGGGGGCGTCCGCGGCGCTGGCCATCGGAGCGGCGGCGACAGTGAGGATCAGGCCGGAAAGGCCGGCGGCGATGAGCTTCATGATCGAATCCTGGAAAATTGGCGTCCCTAACGCCACCTATCTCTAACAACGAAAGCGAAAGTCTGGCGAGCGCCTTTACATTACATGCAAGACAGAAAACCTCGGACTTGCCGGCCTTCCGTTAGGGGGCGGGAGCGGTGTAAGACGCAGCCATGACCGACTCCGCTTCCAAGCTCATCGAAGGCCGCACCGGCTCCTGGGAAATCGTTCTGGGCCTTGAGGTCCACGCCCAGGTCGCCTCCAACGCCAAGTTGTTCTCCGGCGCCGCCGTGGGATTCGGGGCCGGGCCCAACGAGCAGGTCAGCCTGGTGGACGCCGCCATGCCGGGCATGCTGCCTGTGATCAATCGCCGCTGCGTTGAGCAGGCGGTGAAGACGGGCCTGGGGCTGAAGGCCAAGATCAACCACTGGTCCCGCTTTGACCGGAAGAACTACTTCTATCCGGACCTGCCGCAAGGCTACCAGATCAGCCAGTACAAGGACCCCATCGTCGGCGAGGGCGAGATCGAGGTCGAACGCGACGACGGCTCCACCTTCGTGGTCCGCATCGAGCGCCTGCACCTGGAACAGGACGCCGGCAAGTCGATCCACGACATGGATCCGAACGCCACCTACGTGGACCTGAACCGCGCCGGCACCGCCCTGATGGAGATCGTTTCCTATCCGGATATGCGCTCGTCGGAAGAAGCGGCGGCCTATGTGAAGAAGCTGCGCACCATTCTGATCTACCTGGGCACCTGTGACGGCGACCTGGAGAAGGGCAACCTGCGCGCCGACGTCAACGTCTCGGTGCGCAAGCCCGGCGGGCCGCTGGGCACCCGCTGCGAGATCAAGAACGTCAATTCATACCGCTTCATCCAGATGGCCATCGAGTATGAGGCCCGCCGTCAGATCGAGATCCTGGAGGACGGTGGCTCCATCCATCAGGAGACGCGCCTCTTCGACCCCAACAAGGGCGAGACCCGGTCCATGCGCTCCAAGGAAGAGGCGCACGACTATCGCTACTTCCCTGATCCGGACCTGTTGCCCCTGATGCTGGACCCGGCCTGGGTGAAGGCGATCCAGGACACCCTGCCCGAGCTGCCGGACGAGAAACGCAAGCGGCTGGAGAGTCAGTACGGCCTGTCGCACTATGACGCCGGGGTGCTGATCATCGACCAGGCCCGCGCCGACTACTTCGAGCGCGCCGCCCAGGGCCGCGACGCCAAGCTGGTGGCCAACTGGGTCACCAACGAGTTGTTGGCCCGCCTGGCCAAGGACGGGCTGGACATCGGCGCCAGCCCGATCCCGTCCGATGACGTGGCCGGCCTGGTGAAGCTGCTGGAAGACGGCGTCATCTCCTCCAAGATCGCCAAGGAGGTGTTCGAGCACATGTGGGCGGGCGAGGGGACGCCGGCCCAGATCGTCGAAACACGCGGCCTCACCCAGGTCAGCGACACCGGCGCCCTTGAAGCGATGATCGACAAGCTGATCGCCGCCAATCCCGGCCAGGCTGCCCAAGTCAGGGAAAAGCCCCAGGCCATCGGCTGGTTCGTCGGCCAGGTGATGCGCGAGACCGGTGGCAAGGCCAATCCGGCGGTGATCAATGAAATCCTGCGCGCCAAGCTGAGCTAAGCAGGCTGAGGCGCGCGCATTTTTTTGCTTGGACGACACGCGAATCCCGCGTATGTTCACTTTATGTTCTCGTTCACGCCGCCCTCAGAGACCGCCGACCCGCCCTATCCGAACCCCGAACTTTCTGGGGACCGGACACAGCTGCGTCTGCGCCAGCTGAACCGGCTGATCGAGATGGACCTGGAATACGCCGAGGTTCTGCATGCCCGGCGCATGGTGCCGGCCGAAACGCCGGCCCCGACCTTGGACGAGACCCGCGCCGCCGACGCCGCCGCGGTGATGCTGGACAAGGTCCACCGCACCATCCGCCGCGACATCGCCCTGGAAGCCAAACTCGCCGATGGCTCCCTGGTCAGGGAAATGAAGCTGAAGCAAGAGCGCGCCGCCATGGCCGCTGAGCGCCAGGAACGGGTGCGCGAGCGGCGTCTCACCGTCAGTGTCTCGATGAACGAGGCCCTCAACAGCCCCACCGTCTGCCCCCGCGCGGACATCGAGCGGCTGTCCGACGATTTCAGCGACTGGATGGACCGCGAACCGGACGAGACCTTCGCTGACCAGCGGCCCATCGGCGCCATCCTCTGGCGGGCCTGCCGCGAGCACGGCCTGCCCGTCGATCTGGGGGTCTGGCACAATGAGGACTGGGCCACCGACGAGATGGCCTACAGCATCCCCGGCTCTCCCTACGCCGCCTGGAGAACCACCCGGGGTCCCAACCCGCCCAGCTTCGGCCAGATGCTGTGGAGCGAACAGCCCAGGGGCCCGCCGCCTGATCCGCTGGAGCCGGCGGACAACCAGCCGCGGTAACCCGCCGGCCCCCCCAACACCCTCTTCCAGTCACCCCGGCCGAAGCGCAGCGCAGAGCCGGGGTCGGCCCCACCGCGCCAAGACGAACTCCAGCCAGGAGCCGGCCCAGCCGACCCCGGATCGGCGCGCTGCGCGCTTGTCCGGGGTGACGGGAGGGGTGAGCGGAGGTGGGGGCAATCGTGGGGTTATCAGTATCGCACGATATCGAAGATCAGGCCGCTACTGGCCGCGACCAGCAGGTAGTCGTTGCCGACGCGGATCCAGTTGTACCCGTAGGGCGGCCGGCGCAGGCGCCAGCGGGCGTAGTCGCTGACCACCCAGCCACGATAGTAGGGCGGCAGATAGCCTCCCAGACGCCAGTCGCTGTGGCCCAGGGAGAAGCCGGGGCGGCCATAGTACTCGTCAGGCGGCGGGCCGTAGTGCCAGCGGTTGTTCACCCAGTAACCGTTGTTGCGATGGTCGTCCCACCGCTCGCCGCGGAAGGCCGGCGGCGGGCCGCCGCCTCCCCAATGGCCACCGTCGTGGTCGCGATAAACGCGCGGGCCGCGCTCGTCGCTGTAGCCCGGAGCCGGGCGGGCGTTCGAGCCTCCGCGACCCCCACCGCGATTCTCCCCGCCGCGATTGCCGCCGCCCCGATCTCCAAAGCCCCGATCTCCACCGCCATGATCGCCACCACCGTGGCCGCGACCCTCGCCGTGGTTCCAATTCTGCGCAAGGGCGCCCCCCGCGGGCGCCAACGAAAGCCCAAGTGCGGTCGCCGTCGCCAGGGCGAGGAAGGCTCTCTTCATGCTCACCAACTCCAGTTTGGCTCCCGCAAGCTCACATCCGGAGGCTGAACCCGACCTGAACGAGGTCGCCTCAATTGCGTTCCGGTCCGTTCGCGGCCATGTCTTCGCCAACACAGCACGGGAGCGCGTCGTGACCGGGACGATCGAGATCTTTTACTGGCCCACGCCGAACGGACACAAGATCACCATTGCCTGCGAAGAGATGGGCCTGCCCTACAAGATCACCCCGGTGAACATCGGCCGCGGCGACCAGTTCAAGCCCGACTTTCTGGCCATTTCCCCCAACAACCGCATGCCCGCGATCATTGACCCGGACGGCCCCGGCGGCCAGCCCATCGCCATCTTCGAGTCCGGCGCCATCCTGCAGTACCTGGGCCGCAAAACCGGCCAGTTCTATCCGGCCGACGAGCGGGCGCGGGTGAAGGTGGACGAATGGGTGCACTGGCAGATGGCCAACCTCGGCCCCAATGCCGGCCAGCGGAACCACTTCCGGAACTATTCCCCCGCCATGCTGGCCGACCAGCGCCAGTCGGCCTACGGCGCCAACCGCTACACCAACGAGGTCAACCGCCTCTACGGGGTGCTGAACGGCCAGTTGGAAGACCGGGATTTCATCTGCGGCGACTACTCCATCGCCGACATGATCTCCTGGCCGTGGATCCAGGGACGTTCTGACGCAGCCCTGACCATCGAAGATTTTCCGCACCTGAAAGCCTGGAAAGAACGCGTCGGCGCCCGCGAGGCGGTGAAGCGAGCGCTGGCCCAAGCCGACGGCGTGCGGGGCGGCGTCGCCCTCCAGCAGGGCGGCAAGGAGGCCGAGGAAGCTCGAAAAGTCCTGTTCGGCCAACGATCCCGCTAGGTTGTGAGGGGAACCCGACCCCCGTTTTGGCTGTGTTGCGACACCCGCCGTCCGGCCAACATCTTAACCCGCCGGTGATCGGTATTTACAGCAAGTAACCGCCGCGAATTCTTGCCACGGTGCTAACAATCGCCGCAGCGATTCGGCTTTAACTATATATTCAGTTGGCATCGACTTTTCTTGTCTCATCGAAGGCGCCGGCCGTGGTTCCAGAATGGGACGGCCAGCGCCGATGAGGGGAATACGACGATGCTGCACGATGCAATCGAGAGTGGGGCAATTGAGGGTGGCGCGTTGGGCGCCGGGGGGCAGCCTCCCGTGCCGGGGCCGCACTCGACGGGCGACGAACTGTTCCGCCTGGGTCTGCTCTATTCCACCGGCCAGGGCGGCGCGCCCTTGGACTATGTCTCGGCCCACATGCTGTTCAACCTGGCGGCCATGCGTGGCTCCGACGAAGCCAAGGTGTACCGCAAGGAGTTGAGCCAGGAGATGGATCCCTCCGACGTCGCCGAGGCGCAACGCGCCGCGCGCCGCTGGTTGGCCGAGGGCTGAGCTGTTCGGCGTTGTCGGCGGGGGGTTGGCGCACGAGCGCGACGCCGCCGAGACCGCTTGGAAATCAAATTCATCGCCGTGATAGAGGCGTAGGCCGGCTCGGCGTCCATCCACGCTCCAAAGACCAAGGAGTATGGGTAACAGAGCGTTAATCGAGACTCCTGATGCTGCCGGCAACGCCAGCACGGTCACAGAGTCCATGACGTCCCAGCACGCATCGGCGCTAAGCGGATGGGCCTCTCGGCCCCGCTACGCCTCGAGCGATCTGCCCACCCTGCTGTGGCGCGAACGCCATCTGATGACCGCTGTCTTCCTTGGCGTTTTCATCCTTGGCGCAGCCTTTGCCGTGACCCTGCAGCGGACATATCCGGCCCATGCCAGCGTGCTGGTGGGCCAGGGCCAGGCGTATGTATACGAGCCCCGCGGCGGCGAAGCCGTGCCGCAGAGCAGTCAGGTCCTGTCCGAAACCGAGATCCTGGGCAGCGATGGGCTGAAGGAACAGGTGGTGGTGCAGCTGATTCAGCGCTTCGGCTGGGCTGAACTCGATCCCGAGCACCCCCAGGACTATGACGGCGTCAGCGAGGCCAAACGCCAGGCCCTGCGCAGCCGGGCGGTGCTGGGCATCCGGCGCAGCCTGAAGGTCGAGTCCGGCACGGGCACGCCCGTCATTCGCCTGACCTATGCCGACACCGACAAGGACCGCGCCGCCCTGGTGCTCAACACCCTGCTGGAACAATACCTGCTTTACCGCCGCACGGTGCTGGTTGACCCCGTGGGCGCCGCCTTCGAAGACCAGCGCCGGTCTTTTCAGGACCGGCTGAACCAGGCCGACATCGCCTACCAGAGCTTCCTGACCAGCAACAACATCGGCGACTTCGACTCCGAGAAGACGTCCCTGTCGCAGCTGCAGGCCCAGATTCAGCAGCAACAATCCGCCACCGAGACCCAGTTGAAAGCGCGCATCGGCCGCTTGGCCGGCCTTGAGGTGGCGCTGGGCCAGCTCCAAGCCGCTGTTTCCTCTGGCCGCGCCCAGGGGCAGGGGGCTTCGCGCGTCGGCGCTGACCCGGTCTTCCAGACCCTGCAGACCGAGACGCTGCAGTTGGGAGCCGACGTGAACGCCCTGCGGCAGAGCCTGGCCAACCTGAACCAACAGGCCGAGCAGCTGACCCAGCGCCGCTTGCGCCTGGCTGGGTTGGAGCCGCAATTCCAGTCCCTGAGCCGCGACCGCGACGTGTTGCGGAGCAACGTCCGCGACTTCGCGGTCAAGGAGCAGCAGACGCAGGCGGCGAGCGCTATCGCCGCGAACACCAATGACAACATCCGCGTCATCGAACGCGCCACGCCTGCCGCCGAGGGTAAGAGCCTGCGCATGCCGGTGCTGGCCCTATCGCTGATCTTCGGCGCCGTCTCGGCCCTCTGTGCGGGCCTGCTGCGGATGTTCCTCCGGCCGGGGCTGCCCACGCGCGCCTCGGCCGCCCGCACCTTGGACCTGCCCGTCCTGGGCTCGGCGCCGGTAAAGGCGGCCTGATGTTCCCGGCGCCAGCGACTACGGCGCCGAAGACTGCTGCTAGCCCGCGGTTGGGCTATCGTGAAAACGAGCGATTGGAGTGCTGATTCGGTCATGGTGGACCTGAACGCCGAGATGGCCGAGCTGTGGGGGACGCTGGGCGCCCCCACGCCCGGACGTGCGCGCGCGATCCAGTTCGTTGGCGCGACGGCCGGCGAGGGGACCTCCACGGTGGCGCGGGAGTTCGCCTTTCATGCCGCCGCCCGCCGCGGCCACCGCGTCTGGCTGGTGGACCTGGACCTGTTCGGATCGCCGCAGATCGTGGAGTTTTCCGCCGATCTCCCCCGTTTCGGCCCGTTAGGCCCGCCCGCGGCGGCCTCTCCCGACGGATCTTGCTTCTTCACTGTGCAGCCGCCCCTGAAGCGCCCGGACGGCCGGTCGTGGCCGGCCTCGCGCTATCTCTTCGCCCACGCGGTCGGCGTGACTTCGCTATGGGTCACCGGCTTCCGGCGCGACGCCCTCAAGGGCCGCCAGACCGTGCACATACTTCCCACCGGCGATTACTGGACCGCACTTCGCCGGCATTCCGACCTGATCGTCGTCGACGCGCCGCCAACCGATCGCTCCCCTGCGGCGCTCACGGTGGCCCAGTTCATGGACGACACCGTTCTGGTGGTCTCGGCCGACCAGGCGGATGTGCGGGCGCCGGCGCGGCTGCGCGATTCCATCAACAACGCCGGCGGCGCCTGCGCTGGACTGTTCTTCAATCGCACCAGCGTCGAGCCCCCGGCCTTCCTGAAGCGTATGCGGCCGTGACCACCGTCGCGGCCCGCGGCCCGCGGGCGGCGGCGAGCTCCCGGGACGCTTTGGCGTCCCGTTAGCAGGGGATCGATTGCCAGGGCCGATCGAACAGGCTATCGGACGCGCCGCGCTGGTGACGTGGCCGAGAGGCTGAAGGCGACGGTTTGCTAAATCGTTATACTCGAAAGGGTATCGTGGGTTCGAATCCCACCGTCACCGCCACTCTTTTTCTCAGACATCCCCGCCCTCTGGAAACGCATGAGGCGGCGTGGCCGGACTAGCGGCGCTGAACGCATGCTACCGCCTGACGGCGCGCGGGGGGCGTAACTGGCGCAGCAAACCGGCCCACGGGCTGGTGGGGGGCAAGGACGCCCCGTCAGACCGCCAGCGACCCAGTGATTGAGGCCCTTTGGGACAGTTCGATCCAGTTGCCGTCCGGGTCGCGGACCATGGAGATACGGGCGGTTGTTCCCAGGGTCACCGGCGCCATGGCCTCGCGCCCTCCGCATTCGAGCACGCGGGCGTGCTCCGCATCGACCTTGAAGACCTGGAAGGTGATGTAGCGCCAGCCCTTGCCCTGCATCACCGCGTCGCTTGGGGCGTCGTCGGCCTGCTCCAGGAAGATGATCGTCTCGCCGGCGCGGAACGCCGCACCCTTGGCATAGGGCTCTTCGACAAGGCCAAGGGCTTGTCCGTAGAACTTGCGATGAACACCGAGATCGCGAACGGCCAGACGAACGCCGATCTGGATCACGCCCTGATAGCCGGACGGGACCAGTGTGACGCGATTTCCCTCCGGGTCGGTCAAGGCGTGCGGTTCGCTCAGGCCCTCGCGCGCCACCAGCAGTTCACGATAGCCGCAGGGCGGGCTGTCAGGCAGGGGCGCCTCGTGATGGTTGATCTTGAGCACCGAGCCCAGGGCGTCGTGACGGTGCTGGTTCAGACCGCGCCTGATGGGCAGCAGGTGGTCGAAGGGGATGCCCGCCTGGTCCTGCCAGAACCGCAGCATGGGTTCGATGTTATTGGTCGAAAGGCCGATGTCGACCTGCGGCTTAGCCAGATCCATGGTTGGCTCCCTTCAGATTTCCTGCGGTTGTCTTTCCCTTGCGCCCGCTGCATGTCATTCAAACATACGTATGAAAAGGGAGGCGCCCCATGAAGGCCGCTGTCTACTACGAAAACGGTGATCCCAGTGTGCTCAAGTATGAGGACGCCCCCGATCCGGTCTGCCATCCCAAGGGCATATTAGTCCGGGTCGAGGCGGTCAGCATCGAGGGCGGCGACATCCTCAACCGCTTCGGCGGCCCCCTGGTCACCCATCCGCATATCGTCGGCTACCAGGCTGGCGGCGAGGTGGTCGAGGTCGGTTCGGAAGTGACCAACTTCAGGGTCGGCGACAAGGTAGCCACCAGCGGCGCCTTCGGTTCCCACGCCGAGCTGCGCTCGGTCCCGGCCCGCAGCGCCTGGCATGTGCCCGCCAACTTCGACGTCAAGCTGGCCTCGGTGATGCCGGTGGCCTTTGGCACCGCAGACGACTGCCTGTTCGAGTTCGGCCACCTGAAAGCCGGCGAAACCGTCTTGGTCCAGGCCGGCGCCAGCGGCGTGGGCGTAGCCGCCATCCAGCTGGCCAAGCGGGCAGGGGCCACGGTCCTGGCCACCGCCTCGAGCGATGATCGCCTGGACAAGCTTAAGCGTTTCGGTCTCGACCACGGCATCAACTACAAGTCCCACGACGTGGTCCAGGAGGTCATGCGCCTGACCGACAAGAAGGGCGTCAATCTGGTGGTGGATTCCGTTGGCGGCTCGACCCTGCAGGGCTCGATCCTGTCGCTGGGCTATCGCGGCCGGGTGTCCATGGTCGGCGGCGCCGGGCGTGAAGGCATGAAGGTCGACGTGGCCTCGCTGATGGGCGGCAACCGCACCCTGCAAGGGGTCTTCCTGGGCGCGGAGATCGCCGGCGACCGGGCCTACAACAATATCCAGCGCCTGATCAACGAGGCGGCCGAGGGCAAGCTGGAGGTTCTGGTCGACAAGACCTTCCCGCTGTCGCAGGCCGCGGAGGCCCACGCCTATATCGAAAGCCGCAAGGCCGTAGGGCGGGTGCTGTTGATCCCCTGACCCTCGTCGTCCGGGCTTGAGCCGTAGTCCATCAGCTTGACGAGCCGCGCCCTGGCGCGGTTCACCCGGCTTTTCACGGTGCCGACAGCGCAGGCGCAGATTTCGGCGGCCTCCTCATAGCTGAGGCCGGCGCCGCCCACGAGGATCAGGGCCTCGCGCTGTTCGCCCGGCAGCTGCTCCAGCGCCGTCCGCAAGGCGCTGAGAGCCGCCCCCCATTCCTGGCTCGGTTCGCATTCGAGGAGCCGCGCATGGTGGTCGTCCTCGTCGCGAACCTCCCGCTTTCGGCGGCTGAGGATCGTATAGTGGGTGTTCCTCAGGATCGTGAACAACCAGGCCCTCAGGTTCGTGCCGGGCGTGAACCGATCCCGGTGACGCCATGCCTTGATCAGAGTTTCCTGAACAAGATCATCGGCATCGGACCCATTGCGGCTCACCGACCATGCGAAGGCCCTTAAGGCGGGAATCTGTTCCACGACCAGGTCTCGCCAGGCATTCTGTTCAGCCGACATCTATCTAAGCACTCACGCACTTGAACGGAGTCTGCTGACAGCCCCTGACAAGAGCCGTGGTCGCGGCGCTTGACGTTCAGCTCTCCCGTTGGGTCAATAGGTCCAGTAAGCGAACGCGCGCAGGTCCCCTCTGTTCCTCGCGTGGGCGTCACAGGTAGCTGCAACCGGCGATGGGGAAGGAACGTTCCCCGTCTGCAACGAAGCAAATGGGCGGGGCGCGATTAAGGCCGAGCGTAGGTCGGCCGCCGCCGCGGTCTTCTGGAGATCTTCAAACCATGGCGCCCCATGACGACGCCCCCCTGTTCGAAGAGTCCATCGCCCGATCGGATTCGACGACGCGGCCGACCCTCGCCCAGCGCTTCCTTGCTGTCCGACAGGCCTCCGTGAACCTGGCCGCGCCCCTGTCGCCCGAGGACCAGGCCGCGCAGTCCATGCCCGACGCCAGCCCCACCAAATGGCACCTGGCGCACACGACGTGGTTCTGGGAAACCTTCCTGCTGAAACCTGGGCTGGAGGGTTACACCGAGTTCGACCCGGCCTTCGGTTACCTGTTCAATTCCTACTACGAAGCTGTTGGCGCCCGGCACCCCCGGCCGGCGCGCGGTCTTCTGACCCGGCCCTCGGTGGCTGAGGTGCTGGCCTACCGGGCGCATGTGGACGCCGGCATGGCGGCGCTATTGGCCCAAAATCTGGAGACCGGGGATCGGGGCGGGCAAACGCGGGCGCTGATCGAACTGGGCCTGGCGCACGAGGAACAGCACCAGGAACTGGCGCTGATGGACATCCTCAGCCTGTTCGCGGTCAACCCGTTGCAGCCGGCCTATTGTTCCGGCTGGCCGGACTCGCCGCCGGCCGCGGGTGATCGCCTGATGGTCCCCTTCGCCGGTGGCCGCGTGAGCATCGGCCATGCCGGGGCGGGTTTCGCGTTCGACAATGAAGGCCCCCGCCATGAGGTCCTGCTGGCGCCCTTCCGCCTGGCCAGCCGGCTGACCACCAACGAGGAATGGCTGGCCTTCATGGCCGATGGCGGCTACCGGCGCCCCGAATTCTGGCTCTCCGACGGCTGGGTCCGCGTCCAGGCCGAGGGCTGGGCGGCGCCGCTCTATTGGGAGCCGTCGGAAACCGGCTGGGCGGTGATGGGACTTGGCGGCCTGCGGCCGGTCGTTCCGCACGCCCCGGTCCGTCACGTCAGCTACTACGAAGCCGCCGCCTTTGCCGCCTGGACCGGCAAGCGGCTGCCCACCGAAGCGGAGTGGGAAACCGCGGCGCACGGCGGTCCCCATCTGGAGCAGGTGCAGGATGAGGTCTGGCAGTGGACCTCCAGCGCCTATTCCCCGCATCCGGGGTTCACGGCCGCCCCCGGCGCCGTTGGCGAGTACAATGGCAAGTTCATGGTCGGTCAGATGGTGCTCAAAGGCGGCGCCCAGATCACGCCCGCGGGCCACACGCGGCCGACCTACCGCAACTTTTTCTATCCCCATCAGCGCTGGATGTTCTCGGGCGTCCGACTGGCCGAGAACGATGCTGCCGCCCTCGTCGAGGACGCCTTCCGGGCCGACGTGATCGCGGGCCTGTCGGCGCCGCGCAAGACCCTGCCGTCCAAGTGGTTCTATGACGCCGCCGGCTCCGAGCTCTTCGAGGCCATCACCGAGCTGTCGGAATACTACCCGACACGGCAGGAGCGGGCGCTACTAGAGCAGGTGGCGCCGGAGATCGCCGCCACCATCGCTCAGGACGCGGTGCTGGTGGAGCTGGGCAGTGGGGCCAGCGTCAAGACACGGATCCTGCTCGACGCCGCGCCGCAGATTGCCGCCTATGCGCCTGTCGATATCAGCGCCTCGGCCCTGGACGCCGCCGCCGCCGCCATCCGGCGGGACTATCCGCGCCTTGAGGTCGCGCCGCTGGAACGAGACTTCACGGACGCGGAGGACCTGGCTGGAGCCTTGCCGGCCGGGCCCAGGCTCGGATTCTTCCCCGGATCGACCATCGGCAACTTCGCGCCGGCGGAGGCCGTCGGTCTGATGCGCCGCATCCACAACCTGCTGGGCGAGGGAAGCCGCTTCCTGATCGGCATCGACCTGGCCAAGGACGAGGCCACGCTGACAGCCGCCTATGACGACGCTGCCGGGGTGACGGCGGCGTTCAACCTCAATCTGTTCGAACGCATCAACCGGGAATTGGCCGGCGACCTGGTTCTGGCCGACTTCGCTCATCGCGCGGTGTGGAACCGCATGGAGGGACGGGTGGAGATGCACCTGGAGGTGTTGCGCTCACATACCGCTCACGCGGCGGGCCATGCCTTCGACTTCGTGGCCGGCGAGACCATCCATACGGAGAACTCCTACAAGTTCACCCTGGAAGGCTTCTCATCCCTGGCGGCGCGGGCAGGATGGCGGGTGCGCCGGACCTGGTTGAGCCCGGCGCCCCAGTTTGCAGTCCTATTGCTGGAATAGACTAAGTCGTCAGGTGGTGGAGTTGGGACGACCGCCACCCCGCGAGACCGAGCCGCCCTTGCGGCCGGCGCTGGCCGCCAGGTCGCGGTCCTGGGCGAAACTGCGCTTCTCACTGGGCACACTGGCGCCGCCGCGTCTGGCGATTTCCCGCCGGCGTTCAGGGTCCATCGCCGCGAAACCACGGCGGCTGGGTCGGGTCTTTTGGTCTTCTTGTCCGCTCTGCATTTGGGGGCCTCCTTGCTCAGCTAGGGACTTAACCCCCGAGGGCGGCATAGGTTTCGAGATCGGGTGAGGAACCTTCGATAAGGCTAGGGTTTGGGCGCCCAGGGGGCGAATTGGCGCATGATGCTGCATCGGCGATTGTGGTTGGCCGCGCCAGGCAATCCGATCAGGAGGATCCGACGGCCGCCTCCAGCGGCAGGGTGACCCTGGCGCGGAGACCGCCGCCCTTGCGGTTCTGCAGCAGCACGTCGCCGCCGTGGCTGCGCGCGATGGCCCGCACCACCGCCAGGCCCAGGCCGATGCCGCCGGTGTCGCGGCTGCGCGAGGACTCCAGGCGATGGAACGGCTCGAACGCCCGTTCCACCTGGTCTTCCGGCATGCCGGGGCCATTGTCCTCGACCTCGACCACGGCCATGCCGTTCTCGGTGAACACCCGGCCACGGGCCCGGGAGCCGAATTTCAGGGCGTTGTCGACCAGGTTCACCACCAGCCGCTTCAGCGCCACGGGGTCGCCGTCGATGACCACCCGGTCGGCGCTCTCCACCGCCGCGTCGGCGCCGGTCTCTGCGGCCTCGTCCATGACCGTCTCCACCAGGGAGGAGATCTCCAGCTTCTTGCGTTCCCGGGGCCGGGTGGCGTCCTGGACGAAGCCCAGGGTTGCCGAGATCATCGCCTCCATCTCGTCGATGTCCCGCGCCAGCTTGGCCTGCAGGTCGTCCGGCGTCGCCTCGATGCGGAACCGAAGCCGGGTGAGGGGGGTGCGAAGGTCGTGGGCGATCGCCGCGATCATCCCGGTGCGGTATTCGACGTAGCTGCGCAGCCGTTCCTGCATCTGGTTGAAGGCCGCCACCGCCGCCGCCACCTCCGCCGAGCCGCGAATGTCGATGGGCGGCGCCTGGGGATCACGTCCCAGCCGCTCCGCCCCGGCCGCGAAGGCCGCGATCGGGGCCGACAACCGTCGGGCGAACCACCAGGCCAAGGGCGAGACCAGAAGCACCGCGATCCCCAGCACCAGGAGGATGCGCTGCTGCCAAGGACTCAAGGACAGGTGCGGTTCAGGCTCGATCACCAACCACGTCCCATTGTCCTGTTGCACACCGACCGTGAAGTCATCGAACAACAGCGGCTGATCGCGGACCTGGTGCTCCTTCAACTCCTTGGGCGGCGCCGGCCTGGGTGTGATGATGCGCGGCTGGTTCTGGATCACCACGACGCGGTAGGGATCGATCGCCAGGTCGCTGGCCAACGCCAAGCGGAAAATCTGACGGTAACGGCCGTCCGTCTGCACGCCAGGCGCCCTGGACCGCGCAACGGTGATCAAGGGCCGGCCCTCCCGCGTGGGAATGGCGCGGCCCGCGTGTATGGCGCGGACGACGTCACCGACTGAATAAACCTCAGGCGGGGGCTGGGGCAGGTAGAAGGCGACCACGATGGCGGTGACCAGCGCCGCCACCAACGTGGCGACCACCAGGCCCAGCGCCTGGAGGAAGAGCGGGACCGCCGGCAGGCGAATCATGGCGTGCGCGAGACTTTCGGCGTGAACAGATAGCCTTCGTTGCGTACTGTGCGGATCAGCTCGACGCCCTCGCTGCCGTGGTCGAGCTTGCGCCGCAGGCGGCTGATCTGGACGTCGATGGCCCGGTCGAAGGCGTCCGACTGCGGGCCGCGGGCGTATTCCAGCAGCTGATCGCGGGTCAGCACCCGCTGCGGCCGCTCCACGAACGCCCGCAACAGGGAGAATTCGCCGCTGGACAGGTTCACCACCACCCCGTCGGGTGAGCGCAGCTCATGCCGGACCAGGTCGAGCCGCCAGCCGGCGAATTCACAGGCGGCGTCCAGAGTCTCATCGCCACCCCGCGGCTCGCGCCGCCGCCGCAGCACCGCGCGGACGCGGGCCAGCAGTTCGCGGGGATTGCAAGGCTTGGGCACATAGTCGTCGGCGCCCAGTTCCAGGCCGACGATGCGGTCGGTCTCCTCGCCCATGGCGCTGAGCATGATGATCGCCGGCCCATCCGGCGTTGACAGCCGCCGGCAGATCGCCAGCCCGTCCTCGCCCGGCAACATGACGTCGAGCACCACCAAATCCGGCGCGCGCCGGCTGATTGCCAGTTCCATCTCGCGGCCATCAGCGGCGGTCTCGACGGCATAGCCGTGCCGCTCCAGGAACTCGGAGACCACGTCGCGGATGCCCGGATCGTCGTCGACGACGAGGATGTGTTCGGAGGCCTCGGTTTGAGGGCTCATGGTGTTCTCGGTTTCCATGGCCGCCAGGGTGGCGGTTCGCTGTAGCGCCGGAATGTCCCGGCTGTAACATCAAGTACACGTGGCCGCGAAATCGCCGTCCCCGGCGCGACCGATCAGCGCGTCAGCTCCAGGGCCTGGTCGGACACGAAGGGGTTGGTGCGGCGTTCATTGCCGAAGGTCGAGATCTGTTCGTGGCCTGGAACAAAGGTCACGTCGTCGCCCAGCGGCCAGAGCTTGCCGGTGATCGAGGCCACCAGGTCGTTGAAATTACCCCTGGGAAAGTCGGTGCGGCCGATCGAACCACGGAACAGCACATCGCCCACCTGGGCGAAGCGACCCTCGCGGTGAAAGAAGATCACGTGCCCGGGCGTGTGGCCGGGGCAGTGATAGACCTCGAATTCCGTCTCGCCCAAAGTCACCACGTCGCCGTCGGCCAGCCAACGATCCGGCACGAACGGTTTGGCGTCCGGCATACCCCAGCGGGCGGCGTTCTTGCCGATGTCGTCGATCCAGAACTGGTCGTCGGGGTGCGGTCCCTCGATGGGAACGCCGGTCTCCGCCTGCAGGGTCGCGGCGCCGCCGGCATGGTCTAGGTGGCCGTGGGTGATCCAAATCTTCTCCAAGGTCAGGCCCTGGTCGCGAAGGATGTCGCGCAGGCGCGGAACCTCGCCGCCCGGATCGATGATCGCCGCCTTCTTGGTCTTCGTGCACCAGACGATGGTGCAGTTCTGCTGCAGGGGCGTGACCGGGACGACCAGCGCCTTGATCGGCGGTTCCTGCCTAACCGTCCCGTCCATCGTCTCTCCTTCGGCCCGCGCCACCGCTTCGTCCTTAAGAATAGGGCTGGCTTTAAGAATAGGGGACGGCGCGCCGATTCAAACTAAATCTCATCCCATGCTGCCGATCGAAGACGCCTTGCCGCCCCTGAAGGCCGCCCTGATGGCCGGGCCATGCGCGGTCGTCGTTGCGCCGCCGGGAGCTGGCAAGACCACGCGCGTGCCCCTGGCGCTGCTGGACGAGCCCTGGACGAAGGGCGGCAAGTTGATCCTGCTGGAACCCCGGCGCCTGGCCGCCCGCGCCGCCGCCGCGCGCATGGCGCAGACCCTTGGCGAACGGGTCGGGGACACCGTGGGCTACCGGGTGCGGCTGGATTCCAAGGTCTCGGCCCGCACCCGCATCGAGGTGGTCACCGAGGGCGTCTTCACCCGCATGATCCTGGACGACCCCGGCCTGGACGGCGTCGCCGCGGTGCTGTTCGACGAGTTCCACGAACGTAGCCTGGACGCCGACCTGGGCCTGGCCTTCGCCCGCGACAGCCAGTCGGTGTTGCGCGAGGACCTGCGCCTGCTGGTGATGTCCGCCACCATCGACGGCGCCCGCGTCTCCCGCCTGCTAGGCGACGCGCCTGTGATCGAGAGCCAGGGACGGATGTTCCCAGTGGACACCCGCTACGCCGGCCGCGATCCCGTTGCCCGGATCGAAGACCAGGTGGTCAAGATCATTCTGCGGGCCCTGGCGGAGGAGACCGGCAGCTTGCTGGTCTTCCTACCAGGCCAGGGCGAAATCCTGCGCACCGCCGAACGCTTGGCTGAGCGGCTCCGTGATCCCACGACCGACATCGCCCCGCTCTATGGCGCGCTGGATCCGCGCGACCAGGACCGCGCTATCCTTCCCGCCGATCCCGGCCGCCGCAAGGTGGTGCTGGCCAGCGCCATCGCCGAGACCAGCCTGACTATCGAGGGCGTGCGCGTGGTCATCGACGCCGGCCAGGCCCGCGTGCCCCGCTTTGACCCGGCCAGCGGCCTGACCCGCCTGGTCACCGTCCGCGTCTCCCAGGCCTCCGCCGACCAGCGGCGGGGCCGGGCGGGGCGCACCCAGAGCGGGGTCTGCTACCGCCTGTGGGACGAGCCGGAGACTCGCGCCCTGGTCCCCTTCGAGCGCCCCGAAATCTTGGAGACGGACTTGGCCCGCGTCGCGCTGGACTTGGCCCGCTGGGGGGCCAAGGACGTCAGCGGCCTGACGTTCATGGATCCGCCTCCCGCCGCCGCCATGGCCGAGGCCCGCGCCCTGCTGACCCGTCTGGAGGCGTTGGACGCCGCCGGAGATCTCACCGCTCACGGCCAGCGCATGAGCGAACTACCTTTGGCGCCGCGCCTGGCGCACATGGTCCTGGCCGGCGCCGCGCGCGGGCAGGGGCTGCGGGCGGCGCGGATG
>DASVMY010000208.1:0-6676 GCA_036384135.1 Caulobacteraceae bacterium
GCCGGCCACGGGGATGTCCAGCCGCGCCACCCGGTGCCCGGTCAAGCGGTTGGGGGCCGCGTAGAGGGCGCGTGAGAACGACGCCGCATGTTCGGTGAAGTGCTCGCGCCGCGCCGAGTGCGTCGCCGCCTCGAGCGCAAACGCGGTCAGCCGGCCGTCCGGCGTGGCGCCCAGGCGCACCCGCTGCACCGTCGCCGGCCGGTGGATGGAGGCGTGGAACATCTGCTGGCGGGTGAAAGCCACCTTCACCGGCTGGCCCAGGTCGCGCGCCGCCAGGGCCGCCAGGGTCAGGTCTTCATAGTTCGAGCCCTTGCCGCCGAAACCGCCGCCGATGTAGCGCGACATCAGGTGCACCTTCTCGCGGTGGATCTGCAGGGTTTCGGCCAGCAGGTGCTGGGGCGCCTTGATGGACTGGTTGGACGTGTGGACCACCAGGGTGTCGCCCTCGAACCAGGCGGTGGTGGCGCAGGGCTCCATCTGGCAGTGGTTCTGGACCGGGGTGGTGAAGACGCTGTCGATCCGCACCGGAGCGGCGGCGAAGGCGCCCTCGAAGTCGCCAAGCCGCACGTCCTCGTCCCCGCCCGGCGTCTGCGCCTTCAGGGGGTCGAAGCCGAACTCGGCCGGCGTCTCCACATAGCGGAGGCGCAGCAGCGCCGCCGCTTCGCGGGCGTTCTCGGCGGTGTCCGCGGCCACGAAGGCCACCGGCTGGCCCCAGAACCGCACGGCGCCGTCGGCGAATACCGGCTCTGCGGCGGCTTGGCCGTGGGGGTTCACCTTGGCCCCGCGCTGGGCCTGCGCCGGGGTGCGGAAGGGGTGCCAGACCAGCTTGACGCCGGGCGCGGCCAGGGCCTGCGCATCCTCCACCGCCACCACCCGCCCGCAGCCGATTTCGGCTCCGACGATGTAGCCATAGGCCGGCGGCGAGGGGGTCTGGACCTCATAGGAATAGGGCGCGGTCCCGCTGACCTTCAGGGGGCCTTCATAGCGGTCGACGGGGCGGCCGATGACCCCGCCCTTGTTCTCGCTGACCGGGTTGGGGATGGCGTAGTCGGTGACGCTGGGCATGGATCAGGCCCTCCCCTGCTGGATCGCCGCCGCCATCAGGCGGGCCGTGAGATTGACCTTGAAATCGTTGCCGCCCTGGCCGTGGGCGCCCGCCAGTTCGGCGGCGGCGGCCTCGGCCGGACTGGCCCCGGCGGCCAGGGCCGCCTCGGTCTTGAACGCGCGCCAGGGCTTCAGCGCCACGGCGCCCAGGGCCACCCGCCCACCCGCCACCGCCACGCTGGCCAGGCCCCCGGCGTAGGAGGCCCTATCACGGGCCTTGCGGTAGACCTGCCCGCCCTGTGGCGGCGGCGGCAGGACCACGGCGGTGATCAGCTCGCCGGGCTCCAGGTTGGTCTCCAGGTGCGGCGTCTCACCGGGCAGGCGGTGCAGGTCGTCGATGGCCAGGCTGCGCACGACGCCGTCCGCCCCCACGGTCTCCACCCGCGCCTCTAGCACCTGCAACGCCACGGCCATGTCCGACGGGTTGGTGGCCACGCAGGCGTCGCTCTGGCCCAGGATGGCGCTGCCCCGGTTCAGTCCCGCCAGGGCCGAGCAGCCGGCGCCGGGATCGCGTTTGTTGCAGGGCTTGGAGGGGTCATAGAAGTACAGGCACCGAGTCCGCTGGACCAGGTTGCCGCCGGTGGTGGCCTTGTTGCGCAGCTGTGGCGAAGCGCCGGCCAGAATGGCCTGGGCCAGCACCGGATAGCGCGCGCGCACCCGCGCATCGCCGGCCACGTCGCTGTTGGAGCTCGCCGCCCCGACCCTAAGCCCCCCGTCCGCCGCCTCCTCGATCGCCGCCAGGGGCAGGCGTGAGATGTCGATGAGGTGGGTGGGCCGCTCGATGCCCAGCTTCATCAGGTCCAGCAGGTTGGTGCCGCCGGCCAGGAACCGCGCGCCCGGGTTTTCCGCCGCCGCCCTGGCCGCCGCCTGGGCGTCCTTGGCGCGCTCGTAGGTGAAGGGCCTCATGCGGCGCCTCCAATCACGTCGCGGATGGCTTCCAGGATCTGCGGATAGGCCGAGCAGCGGCAGAGGTTGCCGCTCATCCGCTCGCGGATTTCCGCGTCGGTGGCGGCGATCTTGGCCGTCAGGTCTTCGGTCGCGCCGCTGGGGGCGTTGTCGGCGATCTCCGCCAGCATCCCCACCGCCGAGCAAATCTGCCCCGGCGTGCAGTAGCCGCACTGGAAGGCGTCCCGGTCCAGGAACGCCGCCTGCAGCGGATGCAGATTCCCCGGCTGGCCGATCCCTTCGATGGTGGTGACCTTGTCGCCGTTGTGCATCACCGCCAGCGACAGGCAGGCATTGATCCGCGTCCCGTTCACCAGCACCGTGCAGGCGCCGCACTGGCCGTGGTCGCACCCCTTCTTCGTGCCGGTGAGGCCGAGGGTCTCGCGCAGCATGTCCAAGAGGGTGGTTCTAAGGTCAAGGTCGAGGGTGTGGGTCTCGCCGTTGACCTCAAGGGTCACGGCCGAGCGATGAATGGCGTCGGTCAAATTCAGCTGCCCCAATGCGCGCTTTGAAAAATCGTTTTGACGAAGTCTAACGCGCCCGCCCGCCGCCGGCCCAGCCATGAAATCTAATGACCGTGGTCCAACGGGACGATCCGAACCGGCCAGACCCTAGGCGTTGTGGACTCTAGGGAAAGTTCAGAACGCCGCCGTGAAAGAAGGTGTTGCCCGAATAGCGATAGCGCTGAGTGTGGAAGGTCCAGGGGCCGTTGGCGGCGTGGCTGCCGAAGGTGGTCGACTTGAGTTTGTTGGCCTCTCCCCCTTCGGTCATGTAGGTGTCCGGTTCGATCAGCACCGCGTCCATGCCGACCTGCGAACGCACCAGATTGCGCTGCATTTTCCGCTGTTGCTGGCGATGTCCGTCGAGCCCCGCCGCCTCGCCAACCGCCTGGCCTGACCGGTTGGTATTCACATGACTGACGAGCACCGTTCCGTTCGTGCCCGGCCCCTGGCTGCCGATGCCGAATGTGCAGCCATCCATGGTGGGCGTGAAGCACCACTGGGCTTGATTTCCGAGCATGATCCCCTGGATCGTGTCCTGCTGATATGGGCAGACATAGGCTCTAAGGGGGGCCTGGTCCGTGTTCTTGGCAAGGCGCAGCCTGAACACGTTGTACCCAGGCTTGTTGGAGACCACCGCCGCCGGGTTACGCAGTTCGATGGTCAGATCGACCAGTCCCGTCGTGTCGTTGGGGATGGTCACGTAGACGACGTTGTTCTGCATGAACCCAAGCGGATCGTTGCGGAAGTCGTTCTCTGCCGGCATGCGGGCAAACTCGCGCTGAAGCTGGAATTGGCGAGACTCTAAGACTGGGCGACGGAACTCGGGCGTCGATCTCCGGAAAGACTAGCGGCGGAGCGCAAGCCGGCCAAGGTGAAACAGGCCCCGCCGGCGGGAAGAACCATTGGCTGGTGACGAAGCTCTTGCCGCCTTGATGGACGGTCCCAATCCTCGACTAGTTCCAGATCCCCGGATGCCGATCCTTCCACGGCGCCGCCGTCTCCAGCTGCGCGGCCAGGCGGAACAGGGTCGCCTCGTCCGCATATCGCCCGCTGAACATCATCCCCACCGGCAGGCCCTCCAGAGACATCTCCAGCGGCAGGGAGATCGACGGCTGGCCGGTCATGTTGAAGGGGGCAGCGAAGGGGAAGACCTCTCCGTTGCGGCGGCCGAAGTCGCGCGGGGCCACGGTGACCGGGTCCAGGTATCCGATCGGCGGCGGCGGCGTGCCCATCACCGGGGTCAGGTAGACGTCGAATTCCTCGAACAGGGCCATCACGCCGCGGCCCAGCATGCGCAGCTCCTGCTGCTCCCACATCACCTGCTCGCCGGTGGGTTTGCGGCCGCCCTTCAGCGAGGCCCAGGTCAGGGGCTCCAGTTCGTCCGGCTCCGGTTCGCGGCCGATCTCATCGATCAACCGGCGCATCCCCGCCGCATAATTGGCGCCGGAGTAGGCGTTCTGGGCCCCGTAGAGGGCGCGCTGGTCGATGCCCAGGCCGCGTTCCACTAGCTCGTGGCCCAGGCCCTTCAGCAGCTCCACCGTCCGCTCCAGGGCGGCGCGGATCTGGGGTTGGATGTCGCGGCCGTTGGCGGTTTCGGACGACCAGGCGATGCGCAGGCGCCCCGGCGCCGTGACGATCTCTTCCATGTAGGGCCGCGCCTTGGCCGGCGGGGCGTAAGGACTGGCGGGCTCTGGCACGCCGGTGACGTCCAGCATGGCGGCGCAGTCGCGCACGGTGCGGGTGATCACGTGCTCCACCACATAGCCCTGGGCGAAGTCGTAGCCGTCCGGCAGGTGGGGGTTGCGGTCGCGGGTGACCTTCAGCCCCACCAGGCCGCACATGGAGGCCGGGATGCGGATCGAGCCGCGCCCGTCGCCGCCGTGGGCCATGGGCACGATCCCCGCCGCCACCGCCGCCGCCGAGCCGCCGGACGATCCCCCGGCGCTGTGGTCCACATTCCACGGATTGCGGCAGGCGCCGAACAGGGCCGGCTCAGTGGTGCCGGTGATGCCGAACTCCGGCAGGTTGGTCTTGCCCAGCGGGATCACCCCGCTGGAGCGGTAGCGGCGCATCAGCCCCGAATCCTCGGTGTCGACGACGCCCCTGGCGAAGCGGCTGCCGCTGGTGCGCGGCCAGCCGGCCACCTGGATCAGCAGGTCCTTGACCAGGAACGGCACGCCGGTGAACGGCCCTTCGGGCAGCGGCCCCTGGGCGGCCGTCCGGGCCTCATCATAGGCCTTGTGCACCACCGCGTTGATCGCCGGGTTGTGGCGCTCGATCCGCTCGATGGCGGCGTCCACCAGTTCCAGGGCGGTGACCTCGCGCCGACGCACCAGGTCGGCCAGGCCCAGGCCGTCATACTCAGCATATTCCTTGAACGACATGCCGCTTCCTGTTCCTTCTTTATCAAGCGCGCGGAGGCCCTAGGCGGCCGCGCAGAATATGGTAGTCTCAACTATCGTAATTAGGGCGGGTTTCAAAATGGCCGAGTGGCAGAACTGGTCTGGCAGCGTTTCGGCCCACCCCGAACGGGTGGAACGCCCCAGAACCGAGGCCGAACTCTCCGCGCTCGTGGCCAAATCCGCAAGGGTGCGGGTGGCGGGAACCGGCCACTCCTTCATGCCCCTGTGCGAGACCGACGGGACCCTGATCTCCCTGGCCGACCAGACCGGCGAGATCGTGGTCTCCGCCGACCGCAAGACCGCCTGGACCCCCGCCGGCTGGTCAGTGGCCCGCTTCACCGAGAAGCTCTGGGAGCATGGCCTCTCCATGGCCAACCAGGGCGACATCAACAAACAGGCCATGGCCGGCGCCGTCTCCACCGCCACCCACGGCACCGGCCGCACCTTGGGCTCCCTGTCCACCCAGGTGGCCGGCCTGCGCCTGGTGCTGGCCGACGGATCGGTGGTGGAGTGCGACAAGGACCACGAGCCGGAGCTCTTCGAGGCCGCCCGCGTCAGCCTGGGCATGATCGGGGTGATCAGCGCCATCAAGCTCAACGTCGTCCCCGCCTTCCGCCTGCGCGAGACCAACCAGCGCCGTCCGATCAATGAGGTCCTGGACCGATGGGACGTCCTGGCCGACGAGTTCCGCCACATCGAGTTCTGGAATTTCCCGTACACGGATCACTGCACGCTCAAGACCCTGGAGATCGTCGACGAAGGCGACGATCCCGACGAGGTCGACCGTTCGCGCGTGGTGTTCCAGGCCATGTCGGACCTGGCCGCCGCCTCGCCGCGGATGGCCCCGACCCTGCAGCGCCTGCTGGTCCGCGGCCAGGGCCGCTCGGCCCACACCCGGGCCGCGCCGGCCTGGCGCATCTTCCCCTCCGAGCGGGACATCAAGTTCGAGGAAATGGAATACGAGATCCCGGCGCAGAACGGCATCGCGGCCCTGAAGGCGGCCCGCGCCCTGGTCCGCGACCGCCGCTTCCCGATCATCTTCCCCTTCGAGTTCCGCACCGTGAAGCAGGACGACATCTGGCTGTCGCCCATGCACGCCGGCCCCTGCGTCTCGATCTCCTTCCACCAGTATGCCGCCATGCCCTGGCGGGAAGCCTTCAACGCGGTGGAGGAGGTGTTCGCCGCCCACGGCGGACGCCCGCACTGGGCCAAGCGCCACACCATGACCAGCGACGACGTCCTGCGCCTCTATCCGATGGCGGAGCGTTGGGGCGCGGTGCGCAAGCGGGTCGACCCCACCGCCAAGTTCATGAACGCCCACCTGCGCGAGTTGTTCGCCTTTTCCCTGTGAGGTCTCCGATGCACGCCCCCACCCAGGCTAACGTCCTGCACGACCACCTGATCGGCCGCCAGGGCTCCCGCGCGGACCTCAACACCCCCGCCCTGATCATCGACGCCGAGGCGCTGGAGCGGAACATCGCCAAGATGGCCACCTTCGCCAAGGCCAACGGCCTGACCCTTCGCCCCCACGCCAAGACCCACAAGAGCGCCGCCATCGCCAGGCTGCAGCAAGCCGCCGGCGCCGTGGGCGTCTGCTGCGCCAAGCTGGGCGAGGCCGAGGCCCTGACCGACCAGGGCGTCGAGGGCATATTGATCACCTCCCCCGTCGTCGGCGCGCCAGCCGTGCAACGCATGGCCGCCCTGGCCGCCCGCGCCCCGACC
>DASVMY010000209.1:0-17114 GCA_036384135.1 Caulobacteraceae bacterium
CGGCCCGTGAACGCCTGACCGAATACGCCGCCGCCCTCACCGAGGCGACCCAGATGCTGCCCGAGGCCCTGGGCCGCAAGCTGGCGGAGGAGGCCATCGCCGTGCCCTCCGAAGCCGGCGGCATCGAGACCCACCTGGCCGCCCTGGAACGCGACCGTGACCTGATCGGCCCGGTCAACCTGCGCGCCGAGGAAGAGGCCAACGAGCGTGGCGCGCGCCTGCAGACCATGAAGTCCGAGCGCAGCGACCTCACCGGCGCCCTGGCCAAGCTGCGCCAGGGCATCGATGAGCTCAATGCCGAGGGCCGCGAGCGCCTGCTGGCCGCCTTCGAGGTCATCGACGGCCACTTCCGCACCCTGTTCACGACCCTGTTCGAGGGCGGCCAGGCAGAGCTGCGCCTGGTGGAGTCGGAAGACCCGCTCGAAGCCGGGCTGGAAATCTACGCCTGCCCGCCCGGCAAGCGCATGGCGGTGATGAGCCTGATGAGCGGCGGCGAGCAGGCCCTGACCGCCGCGGCCCTGATCTTCGCGGTCTTCCTGGCCAACCCCGCCCCCATCTGCGTGCTCGACGAAGTGGACGCCCCCCTGGACGACGCCAATGTCGAGCGCTTCTGCAACATGCTCAACGAAATGCGCGCCCGCGCGCCCACCCGCTTCATCACCATCACCCACAATCCCCTGACCATGAGCCGCATGGACCGTCTGTTCGGGGTGACCATGTCCGAGCGCGGGGTGTCGCAACTGGTCTCGGTGGACCTCCGCCAGGCCGAGGCCCTGGCGGCGCAGTAGAAGGCGGGCCATCCCCCAAGTCCCGTCACCCCGGGCGAAGCGGCGTCGCCGCGCAGACCCGGGGCCAGCGGCGTCGGCTCCTCGCTGGATGGCGTCTAGGCTCCGGGTGGGCCGGCCCCGGCTCAGCGCTACGCTTGGCCGGGGTGACGGTAAGAGGGGGGAGAGATGGGCTTCCCCGACGTCGCACGCGCCGCCCGAAACACGCACTCGCCAACCGTCGTCGTCCGGAGCGGAAATATCCCCGCCAAATCAATGGGTTCCGTAGTTTTTGCCCAGTCTTGACGCTCGGCGCCCGCGTCTATAGGTTCCGCCGCGACCTGGCCGGGCCGCGGCGGGACGCCGGGGTCGCCTAAAGAAGACCTTCAAAGTCCATGCCCAAGCCGGACGAATCGAGCGAGCGGGCGCTTCGGCGCCTGGACAAACGCCTCGATACGTTCGAGGCCAGTCGTGCGCCAAAGGTCCCCGCTCAAGGGCCGATGGCGTCCACGAGCGACGGCTACCGCATGCTGGGCGAGATGCTCGGCGGTGTGCTGGGGGGTCTGGGCCTGGGGTGGCTTCTTGACCGGGTCGCGCATACCAGCCCCTGGGGCGTGATCGGCGGCTTGCTGATCGGCTCGGGGCTGTCGGTCTTCGTCGTCGTGCGGACGGCGCTGGCCATGAGCGAGCGGGCTTCGGCGAAGTCCGCACCGGCGCCTTCCGCGCCGGACGACGAAGAGGACGAGTGAGAGGTCTTATGGCTATCGAGCCGATGAAGCAGTTCATGATCGAAAAGATCGTGGACCTCCCCGCGGTGCACGTCGGGGGTATGACGCTGGATCTCTCCATCACCAATTCGGTGCTGATGATGCTCATCGCCGCAGTGATCATCACCGCCATTCTGAGCCTTTCGGCCAAGGGCGCCATCGTACCGGGCCGCATGCAGGCGGTGGGCGAGAGCCTGTTCGACCTCATCGACGGCACCCTGGTGACGCCGATCATCGGCCACGGCGGCAAGCCCTACATCCCCTTCATCTTCACCATCTTCATGCTGGTTCTGACCATGAACCTGATGGGCGTGGTGCTGTCCTTCGGCCACGTGGTCGGCCAGGACTGGACCTTCACCCCTACGGCCCAGCTGGCGGTCACCGCCACCCTGGCGGTGCTGACCTTCCTGGCCGTGATCGTCATCGGTTTCGTGAAGAACGGCCTTGGCATGTACAAGCTGTTCGTGCCGTCGGGCATGCCCCTGGCCATGGTGGTGGTCATGGTGCCGATCGAGATGATCTCCTTCTTCGTCCGCCCGCTCACCCTGGCCATGCGTCTGTTCGGCAACATGCTGGGCGGCCACGTGGTCATGAACATCTTCGCCAGCTTCGTCGTGGCCCTGGGCGCCTTCGCGGCCGCCGGTGGCCTGGCCAGCCTCGGCTACCTGGGCTCGGGCCTGTCGCTGGCCATGGTCATCGCGCTCACCGGCCTGGAGCTGGTGGTCGCCGGCCTGCAGGCCTTCGTCTTCGCCGCCCTGGCGACCGTTTACCTGAACGAGGTCGTGAACCTCGGTCACGGCCACTAGTCCAACCCAATCCAGCTATTTCTCAAGAGGAAGACACTATGGACCCCGCATCCGCCAAGCTGATCGGCGCCGGCCTTGCCACCATGGGCATGATCGGCGCGGGCGCCGGCCTCGGCATCCTGTTCGGCAACTACCTGCAAGCGGCCATCCGCAATCCGTCGGCCGCCGGCCAGGAGCGCATCTGGCTGTTCCTGGGCATGGCCCTGACCGAATCGATGGGCATCTTCGCCCTCGTGGTCGCCCTGCTCCTGCGCTACGCCTAAGACGGACTAGGCGCTGAAAGATCATGGCTAGTCCCACGCAAGAGGGCACGACCGTCCCGGCCCAGGCCGGCGGTCTGCCCCAGTTCGACCCGCAATGGTGGCCGGGCCAGATCGTCTGGTTCCTGGCGATCTTCGCGGTCGTGTTCTTCCTGATGCGCGGCGTCTTCGTGCCGCGGATCGGCGGGACCATCGCCGCGCGGGACGCCAAGATCGAAGGCGATATCGCCGACGCCCGCCGCCTGAAGGCCGAAGCCGACGTTCAGGCCCAGGCCGCGGCGGCCCAGACCGCCCAGGCGCGGGGCCAGGCCCAGAAGCTGGCGGCGGACGCCCGGGCGGAAGCCAAGGCCGACATCTCCGCCAGCCTCTCGGCGGAAGAGGCCAAGCTGGCCGAGACCACCGAGGCGGCGGAGGTGCGCATCCGCGCCGCCCGCGACGAGGCCATGGGCAACGTCCGCGCCATCGCGCTGGATGCCGCCGGCGCCATCGTCGCCAAGCTCACCGGCCAGGCCCCGGCCGCCGGCGAAGTCGAGGCCGCCCTGGCCAGGAACGCTTAAGGAGCCCCCCATGGACCTTATCAAAGAGCTCATCGGGGACGCAGAATTCTGGGTCGGGGTGGCGTTCATCGCCTTCGCCGGTCTGATGATCTACGCCAAGGCGCCCAGCGCCATCGCCGGCATCCTCGACGCCCGCGGCCAGAAGATCCAGGCCCAGCTCGACGAGGCCAACCACCTGCGCGAGGAGGCCCAGCGCCTGCTGGCCGATATCAAGGTCCAGCGCGAGGCGGCCGAGAAGACCTCCGCCGCCCTGCTGGCCGCCGCCAAGGAAGACGCCGCGCGCCTGCTGGCCGAAGCCAAGGTGAAGCTGGAGGAAGACATCCAGCGCCGCCGCACCCTGGCCGAACGCAAGATCGCCAGCGCCGAGGCCCAGGCCACGGCCGAGGTCAAGGCCGCCGCCGCCGACATGGCCGCCCAGGCCGCCGAATCGGTCCTCGCCGCCCGCATCGCCGCGGCCAAGACCGACCCCCTGATCGACCAGGGCCTGGCCGGCATGGCCGGCCGGTTCCAGTAAGGCTCGCCCGCGCAATTCTTCCCCCGCAAGCGGGGGAAGAAGAGGAAAACCGCTAAACCGCCGCCCGGCTCTTGCGGAAGAACCGCCGGCGCAGCGCCCGGGCCGCGCGCCAGCGGCGGGGGAGGATGGTGCGTTCCATCCGCAAGACCTGTTGCCAGGCCACCGGGAAGACCTCCGGTTCGCGGCGCAGCAGCCGGCGGATCGGGAAGACGATCTTGGGGTGGCGCCGCTGCAGGCCGATGAACTGCCGGCGCGCCTGATGCGACGAGCGCAGCACCATCACCAGCCCCACCACCAGCACCGGCACGCCCAGGTGTCCGGGCAGCAAAGCGCCGACGAAACCGACCGCCATCAGGATCGAGCCGGCCACCACGGTCACCGCGCGCAGCACCTTGCGCCACAGCTCGGGGGCTGCGGCGGCGCGAACGAAGGCGGGAGCGCGAAGGGTGACCAGCGACATGACCAAGACTTTTGGGACGACGCGCGGGCGGAAGACCCGCGCGCCTAACACCCATATGGACCCGGTTTCCTTAATCGACAGGCGCCCGAGGCGAAGTTTCTCGGACTCCCGCATGATTGGTCACCGCTGTGGTTTTTGCGCCGCAGGTGGTGGCCTCATTGTGACGCCCAGGCGACGGTTTCGGGTCGCCGCCGCCGCGCAAGCGTAGCAATTGAAGGGTGAACCTACCCCTCTGCGGTCCAGCGCAGCCGCGGCTTCCTCGCCGCCAGGGTCTCGTCCAGGCGGCG
Organism: Caulobacteraceae bacterium; assembly: GCA_036384135.1. Lineage (GTDB taxonomy): Bacteria > Pseudomonadota > Alphaproteobacteria > Caulobacterales > Caulobacteraceae > Acaudatibacter. Next base: position 4,416 of record DASVMY010000209.1, read on the forward strand.
CAGCGGGGCGTGGAAGGGCGCGCCGGTGAAACGCCCGGCGTCGCCGGCCTTGGCCGCGGCGGCCAGCTCCAGCAGGGCGTCGCAGAACCGGTCCAGCTCGCGCCGCGATTCGGTTTCCGTCGGCTCGATCAGCATCGCCCCGTGCACCACCAGGGGGAAGTACATGGTCATGGGGTGGAAGCCGACGTCGATCATGGCCTTGGCGAAGTCCAGGGTGGTGATCCCGGTTCCCTCCAGCCACCGATCGTCGAACAGGGCCTCGTGCATGCACGGCCCGTCCGGGAAGGGCGTGGTCATGGCCCCCGACAGCCGGGCTTTGATATAGTTGGCGTTCAGCACCGCGTCCTCGGCCACCTGGCGCAGGCCATCGGAGCCGTGGCTCATCATGTAGGCCAGGGCGCGGACATACATCCCCATCTGGCCGTGGAAGGCGCATAGCCGGCCCAGCGCCTCCGCCGCCTCGCCCTCGGCCTCCTCGATCAGGGCGAAGCCGCCGCCGGACGCCACCACCCACGGCTTGGGGGCGTAGGCGGCCAGGGCCGCGCTCAGCACCACTGGCCCCGCGCCTGGCCCGCCGCCGCCGTGCGGGGTGGAGAAGGTCTTGTGCAGGTTGATGTGCATGGCGTCGACGCCCAGGTCGCCGGGCCGCACCCGCCCGACGATGGCGTTGAAATTGGCTCCGTCGCAGTAGAAGTAGGCCCCGGCCTCGTGCGTCAGGCGGGCGATCTCCATCACCTCGCGCTCGAACAGGCCGCAGGTGTTGGGGTTGGTCACCATCACCGCCGCCACGTCGGGGCCCAGCTTGGCCGCCAGGTCCGACAGGTCCACGCGGCCGTCGGCGGTCTGGGCGATCTCGCGCACCGCATAGCCGGCCTGGGCCGCCGTGGCGGGGTTGGTGCCGTGGGCGGAGGTGGGCGCCAGCACGGTCTTGCGCCCGTCGCCGCGCGCCTCGTGCGCCGCGCGGATGGCCAGCAGGCCGCAGAGCTCGCCGTGAGCGCCGGCCTTGGGCGACAGGGCCACGGCCGGCATCCCGGTCAGGGTCTTCAGCCAGCGGGCCAGCTGGTCCATCAGCTCCAGGGCGCCCTGGACGGTGGAGACCGGCTGCAGGGGGTGGATGTCGATGAACCCGGCTAGGCGCGCCATCTTCTCGTTCAGGCGCGGGTTGTGCTTCATGGTGCACGAGCCCAGCGGATAGAGCGCCAGGTCGATGGCGTGGTTCTGTTGGCTCAGCCGCACATAGTGGCGCAGGGTCTCCGGCTCCGACAGGCCGGGAAGGACCAGGGGCTCGGCCCGGGTCAGGCCAGTCAGGTCCGATAGGTCCGAAACATCACCAAGGTCCTCGGGCGCGAAATCGACGCCAGTCTTGTCCCAGCCGCCCAGTTCGAAGATCAGCAGCTCGTCCTGTACCAGGCCCTTGGCGCCGGCAGCCGGGGCGTGCGTGTCGTCCAGGGCTTCCGGACGGGTGGGGCGGCCCACATTGAGCATGGTCATTGGGCGATCTCCGCCTTCAGGGCGCCGGCCAGGGCGGCGATGTCTTCGTCCAGGGTGGTTTCGGTGGCGCAGACCAGCAGGACGTCGTCCAGGCCGGCCCTAGGGTCCAGGCGCGAATAGGGCACGCCGGCCAGGATGTCCTTGGCCGCCAGCCGTTCGACAACGCCGGCGGCGTCTTTCGGCAGCCGCACCGCGAATTCGTTGAAGAAGGCGCCGGTCAGCACCTCCACCCCCGGCACGGCCGCCAAAGCCGCCTTCAGGGTCCGCGCCTTGGCGTGGTTGACCTGCGCCAGGCGTCTCATCCCCGTCCCGCCCAGCAGCGACATGTGGATGGTGAAGGCCAGGGCGCAGAGGCCGGAGTTGGTGCAGATGTTCGACGTCGCCTTGTCGCGGCGGATGTGCTGCTCACGGGTGGACAGGGTCAGGACGAATCCGCGCCGGCCCTCGGCATCCACCGTCTCGCCGCACAGGCGGCCGGGCATCTGGCGCAGCAGCGCCTCGCGGCAGGCGAACAGGCCGACGTAGGGCCCGCCGAAGTTCAGCCCGTTGCCGATCGACTGGCCCTCGGCCACGGCGATGTCCGCCCCCATCTCGCCGGGGGTCTTCAAGAGGCCGTAGGAAACCGTTTCGGTGGTGACCACGATCAGCAGTGCCCCGGCCGCGTGAGCCGCCTGTGCGATGGCCGTGACGTCGGTGACCTGGCCGAACACGTTGGGCGTCTGCACCACCACGCAGGCGGTGTCGGCGTCGATGGCCGCGATCACCGCCGCCTCGTTGTCCACCGCCGCCGGCAGGCGGGTGGTGGCCACGCCCGCCGAGTGGGCCAGGGTCCAGCTCGTTTCGGCGTAGTGGGGGTGCAAGCCGCCGGACAGCACCGCCTTGCGGCGCTTGGTGAGCCGGTGCGCCATCAGCACCGCCTCTGCGCAGGCCGTGGAGCCGTCGTACATCGAGGCGTTGGCCACTGGCAGGCCGGTCAAGGCCGCCACCTGGGTCTGGAATTCGAACAGCACCTGCAGCGTGCCCTGGGCGATCTCGGGCTGGTAGGGGGTGTAGCTGGTCAGGAATTCCGAGCGCTGGATGATGTGGTCGACGCTGGCCGGCACGTGGTGGCGATAGGCGCCTGCCCCGCAGAAGAATGGTCCCGCCCCCGCCGGCCGGTTCTTGGCCGCCAGGGCCGACAGCGACCGCTCGACGGAAAGCTCGCTGGCGAAGGCGGGCAGGTCCACCGGGGCGCTCAGCCGCGCGGCGGCGGGCACATCCACGAACAGATCGTCGATCGAGGCGGCGCCGATGACGCCGAGCATCTCGGCGCGGTCGTCAGGGGTCAGGGGCAGGTAGCGCATGGGTTCTACAGGCTCTGCAAAGAGATTTTCGGCTGACCAAGTGTCGCGCCGCTAGAACCCCTTCCCCCTTGCGGGGAAGGGGCAGGGGATGGGGGTGAAACGCCGATGTCTGGCGATGGGCGCAGCGCCGATGGGCAAATCCGCGGGCGTTCGCGCTGGCGCCCCCATCCCAACCCCTCCCCGCGAGGGGGAGGGGCTTTGGACGGCGCCGCGAGACCGAAGGATTCGCGCGCCATCAAAGTGTCGCCAGAAAAGCTTCGTACGCGGGCCGGTCCATCAGGGCGTCGACTTCGGACGGGTTGGAGAGCTTCAGCTTCACGAACCAGCCGCCGCCTTCGGGGGTGGCGTTGACCGTCTCGGGCGCCTCGGCGACCTCGCTGTTGGCCTCGACCACCTCGCCGGAGACCGGGGCGTAGACGTCCGAGGCCGCCTTGACGCTCTCGACCACGGCCAGTTCCTCGCCGGCCTTCACGGCCTTGCCCGCCGGCGGCAGGTCCACGAACACAACATCGCCCAACTGCTCGGCGGCGTAGCTGGTGATGCCGATGGTGGCGATGTCGCCCGCGACCTCGACCCACTCATGATCCTTGGTGAAACGCATCTGGGGCAGGGCTCCTAGGTTTGGGCTTTGCGGAAATAGCGGTGGGGTGCGAAGGGCATGGCGACCACCTCGGCGTCGCCCGGCTTGCCCCGGACAATGACCTTCATCTGAGTCCCAACCTCGGCATAGGCGGGGCGCGCATAGCCCATGGCGATGGGGCCGCCGACGGAGGGGCCGAAGCCGCCGCTGGTCACGGTCCCGACCACCTCGCCGGCGGCGTTGGCGATCTCAGCGCCCTCTCGGGCGGGCGGTCCGCCTAGGACCTTCAGGCCGATGCGGCGGCGTGTGATCTCGCCGCCCAGTTCCCTGGCCACGCGGGCCGCGCCGGGAAAGTCCTGGTCGCGCAGGCGGCGCTTGGAAACCGCGAAGGCCAGGCTGGCCTCGGCCGGAGAGGTGGTCGCATCCAGGTCATGGCCATAGAGGGGCAGGCCCGCCTCCAGACGCAGGGAATCGCGGGCGCCTAGGCCGATGGGCTTGACCCGTTCGTCGGCCAGCAGCCGGTCCCAGAAGGCGGCTCCGCCGATGGCGGGAACCAGGATCTCGAAACCGTCCTCGCCGGTGTAGCCGGAGCGGGAGACCACCAGGCCGGCGCCGTCCAGGTCGATGCGCCGGAACTGCATGAAGCCCAGGTCGAGGGCCCCGGGGATGATGGCGCCGACGACCTCGGCCGCCTTGGGTCCCTGGATCGCGATCAAGGCCCGGTCATCGGCGCGGATCAGACGCGCCTTTTCTCCAGCGGCCTTCTCGATCAGGGCGAAGTCACCGTCCTTGGTCCCGGCGTTGACGATCACATACAGCATGCCCTGGCGGCCGGGCTGCAGCGGCCGGCCGATCATCAGGTCGTCGATCACCCCGCCCGCCTCGTTCAGCATCAGGGTGTAGCGCAGCTGGCCGGGCTTCAGCCCCCGGATGTCGCCGCAGACCAGGGTCTCGGCGATGGCCGCGATGGCGCGGTGGTCCGCCTCGCCGTCGCCGGACTTGGCGTTCAGCTCCAGGAACGAGGGACCCATGTGCGAGACGTCGAAGGCGCCGGCATTCTGGCGGGTCCACAGGTGCTCCTTCAGGATCCCCTCGGGATACTGCACCGGCATCGAATAGCCGCCGAAGGGCACCATGCGGCCGCCAAGCGCGATGTGGGCCTGGGTAAGCGGTGTGGTATTCAGGGCTTCGTCGGACAAGGGAACTCCGCTGGCGAACGCAAGACGCGGCGAAAGCTCCGCCGCTGTTGCGCCCCCGCTGTCCCTTGCGCCTGAGAGATTCCGGGGCGGCGGACCGCACCTTGCTCCTTCGGCGAGCCCATACCCCTCAGCGAGGGACCGGGCTCTTTCCAGCGTTCATCGTAGCTTCGCGGTCCTTTTGCCTGAGCGTTTCCGGGGCGGTTGCGCCTTCGGCGCCGAGTGCGGAGACTCGGCCTCTCCCGCGAGAGCCGCGCGGAACCTGGGCGAGGGCCTGTCTGGAGTCAAGCGCCGGCTTGACGCGGCGCAGCATGAATGTCCCGATTGCCCGATGTCTGATCCGCATCCCAACCCCCAATCCAGTCTGGACGCCTTTGTCGCCGGCCTGCCCAAGGCCGAACTGCACATCCACATCGAGGGCAGCCTCGAGCCGGAGCAGATGTTCGCCCTGGCCCGCCGCAACCGCGTCGCCCTGCCCTTCGACAGCGTCGAGGCGATCCGCGACGCCTACCGGTTCACCCGCCTGCAGGACTTCCTCGACATCTATTACGAGGGCGCGCGGGTGCTGCTGACGCGGGAGGATTTCCACGACCTCGGCATGGCCTATTTCCGCCGCCTGAGAGCCGACAACGGCCGCCACGCGGAGATATTCTTCGACCCGCAGACCCACACCGACCGCGGCCTGCCCTTCGCCGTCGCCGCCGACGGCCTGCTCTCCGCCATGGCCGAGGCGGAGCGGACCCTGGGCGTCACCTCCAAGCTGATCCTCTGCTTCCTGCGCCACCTGGACGAAGACTCCGCCTTCGCCACCCTCAAGGCCGCCGAACCCTATCTGGACCGCATCGCCGGGGTGGGCCTCGACTCCTCGGAGCTTGGCCATCCGCCGTCGAAATTCGCCAAGGTGTTCGCCGCCGCCGCGCAGCGGGGCCTCAAACGCGTCGCCCACGCCGGCGAGGAAGGCCCGCCCGCCTATGTCTGGGAGGCCCTGGACCTGCTCCACGTCGACCGCATCGACCACGGCAACCGGGCCCTGGAAGACGCCGCCCTAGTGACGCGCCTGGCCGCCGAAGCCATGACCCTTACGGTCTGTCCCCTGTCCAACCTGAAGCTTTGCGTGGTGGATGACATGGCCCATCACCCCCTGCCGGCCATGCTGGCCAGGGGCCTGAAGGCCACGGTGAATTCCGACGACCCCGCCTATTTCGGCGGCTATCTGAACGCCAACTACCGCGCCGTCGCGGGCAGCCTCACCCGCGCCGACGTCGTCACCCTGGCGAAGAACAGTTTCACCGGCTCGTTCCTGGACGCGCAAAGCATCGAAGATCACCTGGCCGCGATCGACCGCTACGCCGTGACTTAGGGCCGAAGGGCCGCCCGTTCATCCCCATCCGTCACCCCGGCCGTAGCGCAGCGAAGAGCCGGGGCCGGCCCCTCCACGCCAAGACGAACTCCAGCGAGGAGCCGGCCAGGCCGACCCCGGATCGGCGCCGCTGACGCGGCTTATCCGGGGTGACGGCGGTTCGGGGACAGAGTCTTCCTACCGCCCCCAGCCGCCTACCGAGGCTTGCAGGACAGGTCCGGGTCGACGGCGTCCCGGCGCAGCTGGCCCAGCACGTCCTGAAGCTGCACCTGCCGTTCCGGGCCGGCGCTGAGGTCGGCGATGGTGTCGGCCAGGATCGACTTGTCGTCCCCCTCCACCCAAACCCGCACCGCACCGCCCGCCGCGATCCCCTTGGCGACGTCCGCGTCCCGGGCGGCGTCCACCGTCTTGCCGGTCATGATCGCCGTCGAGCCGGACACATCCAGGTGCAGCGGCGCCCCGGCCGCGGCCGGCGGCCCACGCTCGACGCCGTAGAGTTGCCAGGGCGAGCGCACAGACTTGCCGTCGGCGAAGGTCAGGACCAGGTCGGCGCTCCTGGCGGTGGGCAGCACGGTCATCACCGTGGCCATGGTGGCGGTCACCTGCGTCACCGTCCCCAGGGCCAGCTTGCCGGTGTCGGGCACGATGTAATCGATCATCAGGGCCGGATAGGGCCTGCTGGCCGGGTGGGGGGCGAACCAGCGCAGGGTGGCCTCCTTGCCCTTGCCCGCGGCGTCGACGACCTGGGTGGCGACCATGCCGCTGGTGGGGCCATGCACCTCCGCGCGGCAGAGGTAGCTGGCGGCCGCGCCGGCCGGCGTTGCCGCCAGTAGCGCCAGTCCCGTGGCTAGGATCGTCCGCATGCGCCCTCCCGATATCACCGCGCGCACGATAGGCGCGGCCCCCGTGTCTTGGCTACATCCGCTCGGGGGTGGAGACGCCCAGCAGGTCCAGGGCCAGTTCCAGCTGCTTCAGGCTGGCGCCGGCCAGGGCCAGGCGCGAGGCGCGGATGCCGGCGTCCGTCGCGGTCATGATCGGGCAGGCGGCGTAGAACCGCGAGAACCCCTGCGCCAGGCGATAGGCGTGCTCGGCGATGAAGTTGGGCGCGCGGCGATCGTAGGCCTCGGCCAGGGCGTGGTCGAAGGCGTCCAGCAACAGGGCCAGTTCACGCTCGGCCGGCTCGGCGATCAGGATCACTCCCGGTGCGGCGCCCTCCTCTGCGGCCCGGCGCAGCACCGATTTCACCCGCACCGCCTGGTACAGCAGGTACGGCCCGGTCTTGCCCTCGAAGCTGGAGAAGCGGTCCAGGTCGAAGATGTAGGAGGTGCCGCGATAGTTGGAGAGGTCGGCGAACTTCAGCGCCGCCACCGCCACCTTGCGGGCGATCTCGGCGAAATCTTCCGGCGTCAGCTCGGCGCCCAGCCCCGCCTCATGCATCCGTTCGTCGGCCTTGGCGGTGATCATGCCGATCAGGTCGCGCAGCTTCAGCACCCCGCCCTCGCGGGTCTTGAACGGCTTGCCGTCCGGCCCGTTCATGGTGCCAAAGCCGATGTGGTCCAACTGGCCCTCGGCGGCGTAGCCGGCCAGGCAGGCGGCGCGGAACACGGTCTCGAAATGGTCGGCCTGGCGCTGGTCGACGGCGTAGAGCACCAGGTGCGGATCGAAGAAGGTCTTGCGGTCCAGGATCGTCGCCAGGTCGGTGGTGCCGTACATGGCCGAGCCTTCGGAGGAGACCACCAGCAGGGGCGGCACCTCGCGCTTGTCGTCGTTGCGCGCGACACGGATGATCTGGGCGCCCTGGTCCTCGATGACCAGGCCCTTTTCCTTCAGCTCGGCCACCATCGGCTCGATCAGGTCGTTGACGTCGCTCTCGCCGCGCCAAAGGTCGAAGTCGACGCCGAGCGCATGGAAATCCCGCTCCAGCGCCACGCGGGTGACGTCGGCGAAATGCCGCCACAGCAGGCGGTAGCCGAACCGCCCGGCCTGCAGTTCGGCGGTGGCCTTGCGGGCCCGGTCGCGATATTCCGGCTCGGCCTTGTTGCGCGCCGAGGCCATCGGATAGAGCCGGTCCAGGTCGTCCAGGCCGATGCGCCAGAACAGGTCCTTGCGCAGGGCCTCGCCCTTGGCGTCGCTCCAATCGTCCGGCCGGGTTTTCAGCGCCTCCAGCGCCTCGGCGATGTCCGGGTGCTCGTCGCCCACGGCGATGATCAGCAGGCCCATCTGCAGGCCCCAGTCGCCGAAGTGGGCGTCGCCCAGCACCTCGTCGCCCCTGAACCGGTACAGCCGCTTCACCGACTCGCCGATGATCGAGGCGCGCAGGTGGCCGACGTGCATCTCCTTGGCGACGTTGGGTCCGCCGTAGTCCACCAGCACCCGGCGCGGGCTCGCCACCGCCGAGGCGCCCGCGCGGGCGTCGCCGGCGATCTCGTTGGAGCGCACCGACAGGGCGTGGTCGTTCACCCGCATGTTGATGAAGCCCGGCCCGGCGATCTCGATTGACGCCAGGGCCGGATGGTCCTTCAGCGCCTCGACGATGGCCGTGGCGATCTCGCGCGGATTGCGTTTTTCCGCCTTCGCCGCCGCCAGGGCGCCGTTGCACTGGAAGTCCGCCAGGTCGGGGCGGTCCGAGGCGGTGACGCGGCCGTGGTCGGCGGACAGGCCGAGGCTGGCGAAGGCGGCGCCCGCCGCTTCGCCGAGGCCCGATTTCAGGTCGCTCATTGCGCCGCGGTGGTCACGCCCGTGTTGGGCTTGAAGCGCTTGCCGTCCCGGTTGAAGGCCGCCATCTCCGGGGTCACGTCAAAGCCGATCAGGACCTCGAAGTTGGCGCCGCTGACCTTGGTGTCGCTGCGCGGGATGGTGACGTTGCCCAGGGTCTCGGTGACGTTCACCCGGTCCTGGCCGGCCGGGAAGCTCACCGGCAGGTCGAAATATTCCTTGGCCAGCACCGCCTGATTGCGGTCGGTCACCGCCACCCAGTAGCGGTAGGTCTTGCGCTGCTCGTGCGCCTGGGGACCCTTGCCCAGGGAGAACAGGATCTGCATCTGCACGCTGATCGGCTGGTCGGCCTTGTAGCTGCAGCCCGCCGACAGGCCCTGGATCTCGCCGGTGTAGCCCACGGCGGCCGAGGCTTCCTTGTTGTCCTTCAGCTCCACATAGCGGGCCGCGTCGTAGAGCACCTTCACATAGGGGCAGGGACCGGAGTTGCGCAGCTGCGGCAGGGCCGGGGCGTTGGAGCCCCACTCGGAGTCGCGCTTGCGCCTCTTGGCGTCCTCTTCCTCGTCCTGGCCCTGACCGCCCTGGCCGCGCCCTTGGCCCTGGGCGTGGGTCTGGGCGGTTGGCCAGGCCATCAGGCCGGAGATGGCGACGAGCGCAAGAAAGGTCAGGCGGCGCATGGGAAATCCAAACTGGCGGGCGCCGGAGGGTCCGGCTGCTCGGTTATCGCCCTGATAAAGGCATATCCGCGGCGCCGCAACGAAGCGCGAAGCCGGCGGGCTTTTGGGTCGCACGATGTTACGGGGAACTACTCTAGCTCTCGCGGGGCCAAAGCCCTAGTTTGCGCCCATGAAACCGCACCTCAATATCCTTCTGGCCGCGCCGCGGGGCTTCTGCGCAGGGGTCGACCGCGCGATCCAGATCGTGGAGCGGGCGATCGCCAAGTATGGCGCGCCGGTCTACGTGCGCCACGAGATCGTGCACAACCGCCATGTGGTGGAACGGCTGCGGGCCATCGGCGCGGTGTTCGTCGAGGAACTGGACGAGTGCCCCGATGACCGTCCGGTGGTGTTCTCCGCCCACGGCGTGCCCAAGACCGTGCCGGCCGAGGCCGAGAAGCGCGAGATGCTGTACCTCGACGCCACCTGCCCCCTGGTCTCCAAGGTCCACGTCGAAGCCGCCCGCCATTTCGAGGACGGCCGCGAGATCGTGCTCATCGGCCACGCCGGCCACCCCGAGGTGGTGGGCACCATGGGCCAGCTGCCGCCGGGCGCCGTGCGCCTGATCGAGACCATCGAGGACGCCGAGACCTTCCAGCCGGTGAATGCCGCCAACCTGGCCTTCGTCACCCAGACCACCCTGTCGGTGGAAGACACCGCCGACCTGGTGGAGGCCCTGCGCCGCCGGTTCCCGGAGATCAGCGCGCCGCACAAGGAAGACATCTGCTACGCCACCACCAACCGCCAGGAATCGGTCAAGCGCCTGGCCGCCGACTGCGACCTGCTACTGGTGGTGGGCGCGCGCAACTCCTCCAACTCCGTGCGCCTGGTGGAGGTGGGCCTGAAGGCCGGCGCCCGCGACGCGCGCCTGATCGACGACGCCAGCGGCATCGACTGGTCCTGGTTCAAGGGCGTGGACGTGGTCGGCCTCACCGCCGGCGCCTCGGCCCCCGAACTGCTGGTCCAGGAAGTGATCAGCGCCCTGTCGCAACGCTTCGACGTCACCATTACCGAGGTCTCCGGCACTGCCGAGACCGTGACCTTCAAGCTCCCCCGCGCGGTGGCCTGAAGCCTCCGAAGGGCTTTTCAGCCAAGCAATTGGGCGCCGGACACCACCGGCGCCTTGACGCGCCTCGCCCCCTCGCGGATCAACAGCCATGGCCGTGTACACCGACATCAGCGACTCCGAACTGGAGGCCTTCCTCGCCGACTTCGACGTGGGTGAACCCGTGGCTTTCAAGGGCATCGCCGAGGGGATACAGAACTCCAACTTCCTGCTGGAGACCGAGAAGGGCCGCTATTTCCTCACGGTGTATGAGCGCGGGGTGCTGGCGCGGGAGCTGCCGTTCTTCCTGGACCTGCTGCAATGGCTGGCCGAACACGGCTTTCCCAGCGCCACCCCCATCGCCGACCGCGCCGGCCAGACGCTCAAGTCGGTGCGCGGCAAGCCGGCCGCCCTGGTCAGCTTCCTGCCCGGCCTGTCCGTGAGACGGCCCGGCGTTGCCCACTGCCGACAGGCTGGCGAGGGTCTGGCCTGGCTGCACCAGGCCAGCCAGGGCTATCCCGGCCGCCGCTTCAACGACCTGGGTCAGGCCGCCTGGGCGCCCTTGTTCGAAAACAACCGCGCCGCCGCCGACGCCCTGAAGCCTGGCTTGGCCAGGGTGATCGCGGCGGACCTGACGGAGCTGGCCGCCGCCTGGCCGGCCAACCTGCCCACCGGCCTGATCCACGCCGACTTCTTTCCCGACAACGTCTTCTTCCGCGAGGGCCGATTCGCCGGCGCCATCGACTTCTACTTCGCCGCCGACGACATCCTGGCCTACGACGTCGCCGTGGCCCTCAACGCCTGGTGTTTCGAGGCCGACGGCAGTTTCAACGTCACCAGCGCCCGCGCCCTGGTGGACGGCTACCAGCGGCGCCGGCCGCTGTCGGGCGCCGAGAAGGCCGCCATGCCGGTGCTGGCGCGCGGCGCGGCCATGCGTTTCTTCCTGACCCGGCTGCACGACTGGGGCGCCACCCCGGCCGGCGCCCTGGTCAAGCCGCACGACCCGCTGGAGTACGAGCGCAAGCTGGCGGTGCACCGCGAGGCGGCCCGCTCGGCCGACGGCCTGTCGCTGTTCGGGGCCTTCGCGTGACGCCCCAGGTGGTGATCTACACCGACGGCGCCTGCCGCGGGAACCCGGGGCCGGGCGGGTGGGGGGCGGTGCTCTATTCCGGCGGCAAGGAGAAGACGATCTGCGGCGGCGAGTTGGCCACCACCAACAACCGCATGGAGCTGATGGCCGCCATCCAGGCCCTGGAGGTGCTGAAAAAGCCTTGCAAGGTGGAGTTGCACACCGACAGCCAATATGTCCGCAACGGCATCGCCGAGTGGCTGCCCCGCTGGAAGGCCCGCGGCTGGAAGACCCAGTCCAAGGGAGCGGTGAAGAACGAGGACCTCTGGCGGCGGCTGGACGAGGCGCGCCTGCGCCACGACGTCGACTGGCGCTGGATCAAGGGCCATGCCGGCCACGAACACAACGAACGCGCCGACGCCCTGGCGCGCAAGGGAATGCTCGAGACCCTGGGCGAGGCTTAAGAATTCAGTCGCCACCATCTGGCCGGAGTGCGTATGAGCCGACCGCTGAAAGACCGTCCTGACGTCCGCTTCTTCACCGAGGTGGGCTTGATCGAGCAGCTGGCCCGCCAGCGGGTGGAACGCGCCCTGCCCGAGGGGCTTTCGGCGGCTGGGTTCGGGGTGCTGAACCTGTTCGCGGCGCGCGGCGGCATGCAGAACCCGGCCGAGCTGGCCGCCGCCTTCCAGGTCACCAAGGGGGCCATGACCAACACCCTGCAGCGCCTGGAGGACCAGGGCCTGGTCAAGGTGGCGGCCGATCCCGCCGACGGCCGGCGCAAGCAGGTCACGCTCACCGAAGTCGGCGCGCGCCGGCACCAGGAATGCCTGATGGCGCTGAAGCCGGCCATGGACAATCTGCGCGCGGTGTTTCCGGAGGCGGAGTTCGAGGCCGCCCTGCCGTTCCTCAGCGCCCTGCGCGCCTGGCTGGACGGCGCCCGTAAACCACGCGATCTTAACGATCCCGATCCTAGATAGCGGCTGTCATGCCCGGACCCATCGATCCTATCCAGCGCGCCAACGCCGCCCGCCGCGCCCACCGCCAGGCCAGGGGAGCCGACGCCGCGCACGAGGCCGAAGAGGTCGCCAACCTGCCGGTCCCCGTGGCTGAGGTCAGCGAGCCCCCGCCCCCCGAGCCCACCCGCACCGCCGCGGCCGCCTACGCCGCCCAACTGCTGGGCCAGA
>DASVMY010000210.1:0-4461 GCA_036384135.1 Caulobacteraceae bacterium
CGGCGTGGGCCGCGGGTGGCGGCGGGGCGCTGGCGGGGCGGGCGGACTCCGGCAGATAGCGGATCACGACGCGCGTATTCTCGGTCAGGTAGCGGGCGGCGACGCGCTGGACGTCGGCGGTGGTGACGGCGTTCAATTCGTCGATGTCGGTGTTGGCGCGGGTGGCGTCGCCCTCTTCGCGCAGGGCGCTGCCCAGTTCGAAGCCGCGGCCTTCGACGGTCTCGCGGCGGCGCACGGCGGCGGCGATGAGCTGGGTTTTGGCGGTGGCCAGTTCGGCGGCGGACGCAGGGTGAACGCGCAGGTCGGCGACCGGGGCGCGCAGGGCGGCCTCGCCGGCCTCCAGCGACTTGCCGCCGGCCATCACCGCACCGACGTAGAACAGGCCGGGCTGGGCGCGCAGGTCGGCGCTGGAGAACACCTCCGCCGCCAGCTGCTGCTTGTAGACCAGGCTGTTGTAGAGGCGGGAGGACTTGCCGCCGGTCAGGATCGAATCCAGCACCGAAAGGGCTGCTGAGTCCTTGTCCTTGGCGGCGGGCGCCAGCCAGGTGATGGCCAGGGCCGGCAGGGGCACGTTGGGGCCATAGCTGGTGAAGGTCTTGGGCCCGCCGGTGCGGGGCGGCTCTACGGCGGTGACGTGCGGGATGGCGGCTGCGGGAGTCTTCAGGGCGCCGAAGTACTGGTCGACCCAGGCGTTCAGCTGGGCCTCGTCGAAGTTGCCGACCACGATCAGGGCGGCGTCATCGGGGCGGTAGTAGGTGGCGTGGAAGGTGCGAACGTCGTCCAGGGTGGAGGCTTCCAGATCCTCGATGGAGCCGATGCCAGGCCTTTTGTAGGGGTGGACGGCGAAGGAGTATTCCGGGATGTAGAGCCGGAAGAACCGGCCATAGGGGTCGGCCAGGACCCGCTGGCGCAGCTCCTCCTCGACGACATTGCGCTCGGATTTGAAGTTGGCCTCGTCCACCACCAGCGAGCCCATCCGCTCCGCCTCGGCCCAGATCAGCCGCTGCAGGTGATTGGCCGGGACGACCTCGTGATAGGCGGTGGTGTCGTCGGCGGTGAAGGCGTTGTTGGAGCCGCCCACGTCCTCGGTGATGCGGTCGAAGCTCTCGGCCGGCAGGTCGCGGGTGGCTTTGAACATCATGTGTTCGAACAGGTGCGCGAAACCGGAGCGGCCCACCGGGTCGTCCTTGGAGCCGACGCCGTACCAGACCTGCACCGTGACGTTGGGGGTGGTGCGGTCCACGGAGGTATAGAGCTGCAGCCCGTTGGCAAGGGTGCGCTCCTTGTAGGCGATGGGCGGGACCTTGGTCGCGGGGGCCGCGGGCGCGGCGAACGCCTGGGCGCTCAGGGTAAGGGCCAGGGCGGTCAGGCACAGGACGGGACGGATCATGGAGGGCTCCGGCGGGGCGGTCTCCTGCCATAGCACCGCCGCGCCGGCTGTGAACCTTACCGTCCTGTCATGGAACCTCCCTCCCCAAAATGGGGAGGCGGGCAGGTCAGTGAACCGAAACCGGCGCCAATTCGTGGGCGAGGGCGGCGGCCACGGCGGAGTCCTTGTCGGTCATGACAGCGAGGCGTTCGCCGTCCGCGCGGCAAACGGCATAGAGCACCTGGTCCGGATCCAGGTCGAAGCCGCGGATCTGTTCCACCGGCGTATCGGCGAAGATTTCGGCGGCCTTTATGGGGCGGACGTAGACGAGGTCGGGCGCTCCCAGGTTGGTGAAGGCCTCGACGGAGAGAACGGGTGTCATAACGACCACCTCCTTGAATTATCCAACGCGTACATCAGCCGCCGGTTCAGCTAGCCGTCCGGATCGGCACCTGCCGCACCACGTGCGCCGGCTCCGGCCGGATCGCGTCGATATGCAGAAGGCCGTGTTCCAGAATGGCGTCCTGAACCTCCATGCCATCCGCCAGCACGAAGCTGCGGATGAACCCGCGGGCCGCGATGCCGCGGTGCAGGTAGGCCCGCTCGCCCCCGCCCTGACCCTCGGTCTCCCGCCTGCCGGTGACCGTCAGCTGGTTGTCCTCGACGGACACGGAGAGCTGGTCCGGCGTGAAGCCGGCCACGGCCAGGGTGATGCGGATGCGGCCATCCCCGGCGTCCTCGACATTGTAGGGCGGGTAGCCCTCGTTGGCGGCCTTGGCGGCGCGCTCGATCAGGCTGCGGGTATGGTCGAAGCCCAGAAGGAACGGGCTGTCGAAGAGTAGGGTGCGGTTCATGGACGAGCCCCGAGTGAAGCGACTCCGCCGCCCGGCGCCCCAATCAGGCGACGCCAAGCGGCTGATTCACTAGGTGGCGATTGGCAACCCACTTCGCAAGTTATGGCGGAGTCAAAGCCCCTCCCCCTCGCGGGGAGGGGTTGGGGTGGGGGCGCCAGCATTGATCTGAGCCGCCCGTCGCCAACCGCATCGCCAATCAGCGGGTGTCGGCGTTTCACCCCCATCCCCTGCCCCTTCCCCGCCGCCGACGGGAAGGGGTTCTCGCGGGGCGGAAATCCTAGTGGCCTTGATAGTAGACCACCACGGCGCTCATCACACAGGCGGCCAGGATGAAGAACACCGCCGTGCTGCCCGCCGTGAAGGCCGCGGCGGCCAGGGGCTCCCGGGCGCGGGGCTTGCCGTCGCGCCAGGCCAGGATCTGGTCGGTGTCGGCCGTCTGATCGGTCAGTTCGCTGTTGCGCATGATCGGGTCCTCTCGTCGCCTCGTCCAACGCCCGCCGGGGCGTATCGTCGTGGCTGAACATGGCGTCCGGATTTCCCGAATGTGGTGAGTGTGCGCCGACCTGGTCGCGAAGCGCGGTTTTGGTGTCGGAGGCGTAACGCGGGGCGCCGATCAGTGTCCGCCCACACTCAGCGGGACCGGAGCGGCGGGCCTGGGCGCCAGCCACACCACCGCCGCGGCGATCACGAACACCACGCCGGTGACCAGGAACATCTGGTCGGTGGCCGACATCACCGCCTGGCTCTGGGTCAGGAAGTCCAGCTGGCTGATGGCCTGGTCGTGGGTCATGCCGCCGGCCGTCAGGGTGTCGACCGCGGCGCCGGGGCTGTTCAGGGTCCCGGCCATGTCCGCGTGGTTGCGCGTGGCGGCGTTGTCCCAGCCGGTGGTGATCAGCGACGTGGCGAAGGCCGCCGACATGGTGCGCATGAAGTTCGACAACCCCGCCGCCGAGGCGGTCTCCGAGGGCAGCACGGACGACAGGGCCAGCTGGCTGGTGGGGATGAAGAAGAACGGCATGGCCAGGCCCTGGGCCAGGAAGGGCAGGGCGATCACCCAGTAGCTGGCGTTGCTGGCCAGGCCGCCGCGGATCACCGCGATCCCGGCCAGCCACAGCACCCCGAAGGTAACCAGGATGCGGCTGTCGATCTTGCCCACGATCCTGCCCACGATCGGCGACATGACCACCGCCAGCACCCCGGCCCAGGCGGTGACATAGCCGGTCCAGGTGGCCGTGTAGCCCATGTTGGTCTGCAGCCAGAGCGGCGCCAGGACGATGCTGGCGAAGAAGGATCCGAACGTCAGGCTGATGGTGATCACCGAGCTGGTGAAGCCGCGGTGACGGAAGATCCGCAGGTCCACGATCGGGTTCTTGTCGGTCAGCTCCCAGATCAGGAAGCAGATGAAGCCGATCGCCGCGATGAGGGCCAGGGCGACGATGAACGGGCTCTCGAACCAGTCCAGCTCCTTGCCCTTGTCGAACATGATCTGCAGCGAACCGACGAAGGTGATCAGCAGGCCCAGGCCCACCAGGTCCACGCGCTTGCGCTCCGTGGGCGTCTCATGCGGGGTGAGCACCCGCCAGGCGAAGAAGGCGCACAGCGCCACCACCGGCACATTGATGAAGAAGATCCATTGCCAGCCGGCGGTGTCGCACAGCACCCCGCCCAGGATCGGGCCGGCGATGGGCGCCACCACGGTGGTCATCGCCCACAGGCCCATGGCCTGACCGCGCTGCCTCAGCGGAAAGATGTTCATCATCAGGGTCTGGGACATGGGCATGATCGGCCCGCCGCAGAGACCCTGCATGACCCGGAACAGGACCAGGGCCGGCAGGCTGTTGGCCAGGCCGCAAAGGGCCGAGCAGATCCCGAAGCCGACGATCCCGAACAGGAACACCTTCACCGTGCCGAACCGGATCGACAGCCAGCCGGTGAGCGGTACGACGATGGCCTCGGCCACCGAATAGGACGTGATCACCCAGGTGCCCTGGCTGGGAGACACCGCCAGGCCGCCGGCGATGTTGGGCACCGAGACGTTGGCGATGGTCATGTCCAGCACGACCATGAAGTTACCGATGGCCAGCAGGAAGCCGGCGAACCAGAGGGCGCCGCCGGTGAGCGGGGCGACCTTTGGGAAGGAGATGGCCTGGGCGGTCATGGGTGCGACCTGGTCCCGTTACTTGAGGCTTCAGGATTTAGCGCCGCTTCTAGAGCCCCTCCCCCTCGCGGGGAGGGGTT